>JAVEET010000147.1 GCA_030840295.1 Pseudonocardiales bacterium | reverse complement strand
GCATCGCTGGGCAGCCGGAATACGTCGGGGTGATCGTCACCGTCACGGCGCAGCCGTCGTGTTGCACGTCCCGCAGAATGCCGAGATCGGCCAGCGTCACCATGGGCAGCTCGGGATCCGGGACGCCTGCGGCGATGTCGAATGCGGCGCTCCCCGTGCTCACGGTGCTCACCAGGTCGCGTCCGGGTAGGCGCGGGCTACGCTCTGCAGTTCGGCCAGGACGTAACCCAGCGCCTCGGTGTGCACGCCGTCGCGCCCGGCCCGGCCCCGGATGGTGGCCATCGGTGCGGTCGCCGGCCGGTCAAGGCCGGCGGTGGCCAGGACGGTGTCGAGCACGACGTCGACCTCGGTCCGCAGCGTCTGGACGTCGACAGCGACGCCGTGCAGTGAAGCCTCGATTGGATGCGGGACGAACAGTTCGTCGACCAGCGGCCAGATGACGTCCAGGCCGGCCTGCATCTTGTTGTGCGAGAGTTCGGTTCCGTCGCCGAGACGCACGACCCACTGCGCCGCGTAGTCGCGGTGGTAGGTCAGCTCCTTCACGCCCTTGGCGGCGATCGCTGCCAGCACCGGATCACCCGACGTCCTCAGCCCGTCGAAGAGCGCGAGCCGGAACGTCGAGAACACCAGCAGCCGCGCCACCAGTTCGGCGAAGTCATTGTCACAACGCTCCACCAGCCGGACGTTGCGGAACTCGCTCTCCTCCCGAAAGAACGCCAGGCGGTCCTCGTCCCGGCCGGTCCTGTCGGCCCGGCCGGCGCGGGCGAGCAGCATTCTCGCCTGCCCGAGCAGGTCGAGCGCGATGTTTCCCAGCGCCGTCTCCTCTTCGAGTTCGGGCGCGCGGGTAATCCACTGCTGCAGGCGATGGCTGTAGATCAGGGCGTCATCGCCCAGCATGAGGCAGTAGCAGGCGAGGGCCGCACCATCCACCCCGTCGGGAACCGTGGTGTCAACGCCTTCTAGCGCGTCGGTGAACCCGGTCCCGAACGCCCATCTGCGGTCGTCCTCGCTCTCGGTCAGCGCGTGGTAGGCGCCGAACTCGTCCTCTTCGCTCATCAGGTTGGCCTGCTCTTCGCGCGAGCGCTCTTCGCTGGATTCGCTCCGCTCCTCGGGCCGCGAGCGGCCCTTCGATGCTCACTCATGAGGCGAGCCTGCTCTTCGCGCGAGCGCTCATCGCTGGATTCGCTCCGCTCCTCGGGCCGCGAGCGGCCCTTCGATGCTCACTCATCGGGTCGTCACCGGCTCACATGTGCGGGACATCGTCGGGGATGTCGTAGAAGGTGGGGTGTCGGTAGACCTTGTCGCCGGACGGGGCGAAGAACGGGTCCTTCTCATCGGGGGAGGAGGCCGTGATGCTCTTGGACGCGACCACCCAGATGCTGACGCCTTCGTTGCGGCGGGTGTACAGGTCGCGGGCATGGTGCAGCGCCATCTGCGCGTCCGCGGCGTGCAGCGAGCCGACATGCACGTGGTTCAGCCCGCGCTTGCCCCGCAGGAACACCTCGTAAAGCGGCCAGTCGGTGTGCACGATCTCGGCTGCCGGCTCGACGGGGATACCACTGGTGGGGATGGCGCCGTGGCCACCCTCGGCGACGTGATTGGTCATCCCTGTGCCGCCTTGGCTGCCTTGGCGGCGTGCGCTGTCGCGGCCTCACGAACCCACGCGCCGTCATCGTGCGCTGCCTTGCGGTGGGCGACCCGTTGGATGTTGCACGGGCCGTTTCCCCCGATGACGGCAGCCAGTTCGTCCCAGTCGACCGCGCCGAAGTCGTAGTGGCCGCGCTCGGCATTCCACTTCAGCGCAGTGTCGGGCAGCGTCACTCCGAGCTTGTCGGCCTGGGGCACGGACATGTCCACGAATCGTTGGCGAAGCTCGTCGTTGGTGTGGCGCTTGATGCCCCATGCCATCGACTGCTCGGTGTTCGTGGAGGCCTCGTCCGGCGGGCCGAACATCATCAGCGACGGCCACCAGAACCGGTCGACAGCGGATTGGACCATCTGCCGCTGCGCGTCGGTACCGCGCATCATCGTCATCAGCAGCTCGTAACCTTGCCGCTGATGGAAGGATTCCTCTTTACAAATACGGATCATCGCGCGCGCGTAGGGCCCGTAGCTCGAACGGCATAGCGGCACCTGGTTGCAAATCGCTGCGCCGTCCACGAGCCAGCCGATCACGCCCACGTCGGCGTAGGACAGCGTCGGGTAGTTGAAGATCGAGGAGTACTTCTGCCGGCCCTGGACCAGCTTGTCGGTGAGGTCGGCTCGGTCGGCACCAAGGGTCTCGGCCGCCGAGTAGAGATACATGCCATGCCCGGCCTCGTCCTGCACCTTGGCCAGCAGGATCGCCTTACGCCGCAGTGACGGAGCCCGGGTGATCCAGTTGCCTTCCGGCTGCATGCCGATGATCTCCGAATGGGCGTGCTGGCCGATCTGGCGGATCATCGTCTTGCGGTAGCCCTCAGGCATCCAATCCCTGGGCTCGATCCGGTGCTCGTGCGCGATCGTGTCCTCGAAATGCTGCTGAAGCGGCTCGATTGTCGTCATGAGGCCCATTCCTTCGCAACCATCGTCAGGACGTCGTACTTGGCGACGGAGTCGCCGCCCTGCTTGGTAACGTCGGCATCCCAGCGAACCTCGCCGTGTTCGCTCTCACCGCGCGGCGTTATCGCCTTGCAGGTCAGCGTGACCGTCAGTTCGTCACCCGGATAGACCGGTGTCAGGAAGCGCAGGTTGTCGATGCCGTAGTTGGCCAGGACCGGGCCGGGCTCAGGATCGACGAACAAGCCGGCGGCCAGTGACACGACGAGGTAGCCGTGCGCGACGATGCCGTCGAAGAACGGATTGGCGGCGGCGGCCGCGGCGTTTGTGTGTGCATAGAACGTGTCGCCGGTGAACTCCGCGAAGTGCGCGATGTCCTCGTCGGTGACCCGCCGCGGCCCGGCGACGATCGCGTCGCCGACCCGCAGCTCGGTCAGGGATTTCCGGAACGGGTGCACGTCGGTGACGGTGCGTTCCGAGCCGGAGGTCCAGCGGCCGGTCAGGGCGGTCAGCATGCGTGGCGAGGCCTGGACGGCGGTGCGCTGCATGTGGTGCTGGACGCCACGGATGCCGCCCAGCTCCTCGCCACCGCCGGCCCTGCCCGGGCCGCCATGTACCAGCATGGGGAGCGGTGAGCCGTGCCCGGTTGACTCGCCCGCATCGTCGCGGTCCAGAACCAGAAGCCGCCCGTGCCACGCGGCGATGCCTCGTAGGACCTCGTTCGCGACCTGCGTGTCATGAGTGACGACGGAGCCGACGAGACTGCCCCTGCCGCGCCGCGCCAGTTCGATCGCGTCGGTGACGGTGTCGTAGCCGATCAGGGTGCTGACCGGGCCGAACGCCTCGACCTCGTGGGGTTCGGCCCGGTTTCCGTCGGCCACGAGCAATATCGGGGATAGGAACGCGCCTCGCTCGGCGTCGGCGTCGAGGACCTCGACGTGCTCGGGATCGCCGAATACGATCCGGCCCGCGTCGGTGAGCGCCTTGAGCGAACGGCGTACCTCTTCGCGCTGCTCGAGGCCGGCGAGGGCGCCCATCCGGACATCGGGGTTGGCCGGATTTCCGATGACGACCTTGGCGAGCCGGGCTGACGCGGATTCGGCGACCGCGTCGATCAACGCGTTCGGCACGATCGCGCGCCGGATCGCGGTGCATTTCTGCCCCGCCTTCACCGTCATCTCGGTCGTCAGCCCCTTGACGAACAGGTCGAACTCAGGCGTGCCGGGGACGGCGTCCGGTCCAAGGATAGAGCAGTTGAGCGAGTCGGCCTCAGCGGTGAACCGCACTGCGTTCGCGACGACCGCGGGATGAGTTCGCAATCGCTGCGCGGTACTGGCCGAACCGGTGAAAGCGACCAGATCCTGCTCGCTCAAGTGGTCGAGCAGATCACCCGCACCGCCGGCGATGAGCTGAACGGAGCCGTCGGGCAGCAGGCCGGACTCCACGATCAGCTCCATCATGCGATGCGAGAGGAAAGCGGTTGGGCTGGCCGGTTTGATCAAGCTCGGCACGCCCGCGAGGAAGGCGGGTGCGAGCTTTTCGAGCGGTCCCCAGACGGGGAAGTTGAACGCATCGATCTGCACGGCAACGCCACGCAGGGACGTCCACACGTGCTGACCCAGGAACGTGCCGCCACGCCCGAGCGCCTCGATGTCGCCATCCAGCAGGAGCGTGTCCGCAGGCAGCTCACGGCGTCCCTTGCTCGCATATGCCAGTAGCACCCCGATGCCGCCGTCTATGTCGAATTTCGAGTCGTTCAGGGTCGCACCGGTGCGCGCCGAGAGGGCATAGAGCTCGTCGCGGTGCTCGCGCAGGTAGGAGGCGACGGATTTGAGCAGTGCCGCGCGCTGGTGGAAGGTCAGCTCCCGCAGGCTGGCCCCGCCGACGCGTCGGCCGTAGTCGAGCGCGGCGGCCAGGTCGAGGCCAGCGCTCGACAAGCGCCCGATCTCTTCACCGGTAACCGCATCGTGCATCGGCGCGCCATCGCTGGACGAGGACACCCACGCACCCTCCAGGTAGCTCGGCAACACTGCCATCAGGATTCCTCCACCTCGATATACTAACCGTCCGTTCAGTGAGTTATTGTGACCGCATGGATGAGTCCACGTCAACGCTTGCCACCGGATATGACGTACGCGACGGCCTGGCCACGATCGTGCTGCCCGCCCCGTCGCTCAGCACCGCCGGCAAGGTGTGGCTGCGCGATAGCCTCGTTGCCGTCGGCGCCGATGACGCCGTGCGCGCAGTGATCCTCACCGGATCCGGCAAGGCGTTCTGCGTCGGTCAGGATCTCAGTGAGCACGCTGAGGCGCTAGCCGCCGATCCGGGCTCGGCATTCGACACGCTCGAGCAGCACTACGAGCCCATCATCACCGCGCTCACGACGATGCCGAAGCCGGTCCTCGCCGCGGTAAACGGGGCTTGCGTGGGAGCCGGACTGTCGATCATCCTGGCCTGCGATGTCCGCCTGGCCCGGGCCGGGGCGACATTTGCGACGGCGTTCACTGCCATCGGGCTGAGCTAGCCCGGCTCGCCGGCGGGCCTACCCAGGCCTACGCCGCTGCCAAGCGCGCGCTGGCTGAAGCCTGGGCCGTGCCACTGGACCAGGTGCTCGCGCACGAGCGGGCCGACCAGCGGCGACTCGGTCTCACCCAAGATCATCTGAATGCCGTCGAGGCATTCCTGAATAAGCGGCGACCCACCTTCACCGGCCTCGCCTGAGCCGCGCTCTGGCCAGCCGTGGGCTCTCAGGGCCAGTCGTAAACCCCCCGGCCGCTCTTACGGCCGAGCTCGCCCCGCGCGACCTTCTCCCGCAGCAGGGCGGGTGGCGTGAACCGCTCGCCCAACGTGTTGCTCAGGTGTTCGGCAATGGCCAGCCGGACGTCCAGACCCACGAGGTCGGTCGAGCGCAACGGCCCCATCGGATGGCGGTAGCCCAGCTCCATCGCGGTATCGATATCGGCCGCGTCGGCCAGTCCTTCTTCGAGCATGCGGATCGCCTCGAGGCCGAGCAGCACGCCGAGCCGGCTGGTGGCGAAACCGGGGGAGTCGCGCACGACGATGTGCTTCTTGCCCAACCCATCGACCCAGCCGGTCGTGCGGGTCACGGTGTCGTCGGAGGTGTCGGTGGCGACCACGATCTCCACAAGGGTCGATACCGGGACCGGATTGAAGAAGTGCATGCCGACGAACCGGTCCGGATGGGTCAGCGCCGCCGCCAGCTCGCTGACCGACAGTGAACTGGTATTGGTCGCGATGAGGCAGCCAGGCGTCACGACCGCTTCGGCCGCGACCAGAACGTCATGCTTGAGCCGGGCATCCTCGGGGACCGCCTCGATCAACACGTCGGTATCGGCCGGCAGCGCGGCGAGGTCGTCAACCGTGCGGACTCGCCCGGCGACCGTCTCGACATCTCCGTCCAGAGCTGATCGTTCGGCCGCGCGGCGCAGTCCGAGTCGCAAGCTGTCCAATGCGGCCGATGCGGTCGGCGCATCGCGTTCGGCGATCACGACGTAATGACCGGCCGCCGCGAATACCTGGGCAATGCCGATGCCCATCCGGCCACCGCCGACGACCGCGATCGTTGCGGCTGTGTTGGTCATCATCCGTTCCCCTCGAGGAACGCGGTCATCCGGTCGCGTTTGTCCTGTGTGTCGAACAGGATCGCCTGGGCAAGGTCGTCGGCGAGCGGGTGCGCGCCGTCACTGTCGAGCACGAGTTTCGTCAGCCGCAGGGCCAGCGGTGACCAGGCCGAGGTCCGGTCGAGGATTCGGTGGGCTCGAGCGAGTAGCTCCTCGCGTGCAACGATCTCACTGGCCAGCCCGACGCGCATCGCCTGCTCGGCGTGCAGGGTGTAGCCACCCAGCAGCACCTGCTTGGCCACGGACTTGCCTACGAGCTCGGCCAGTCGCCAGCAGGCACCGGCGGCGGGCAGGATGCCCAGCCCGGGTTCGGGATTGCCGAACCGGGCCGTCGGCGTCACGATCCTGATGTCACAGGCGTAGGCGAGTTCGGCCCCGCCGCCCAGCGCCGGGCCGTCGATGGCGGCGAGGGTCAGGGCCGGTAGCCGTGCGATCCGATCGAAGAGCCGGCTATTGATCCCGGACAGTGCCTCGTCGCGCCCGCGCTGCTGCAGTTGGGCGATATCGGCGCCGGCCGCGAACGTCCCGCCCGCACCAGTGATCAACAACGCGTGCTGACCGCTTTCAACGAGTTCGCACACCGCGTGCAGCTCCTCGACCATGGCCAGGTCGATCGCGTTGCGGGTCTCGGGCCGGTTCAGCGTGGCCACAACCCGATCGGGGAGCTCGATGAGTTCGAGGGTCGCGAATCCGCGGTAAGTCATACCCTTTCCACCAGCAGCGCCATGCCCTGCCCAACCCCGACGCACAGCGTCGCGAGACCACGCTGCAGCCCGTCGCGCTCAAGGCGCCCGAGAAGGGTGACGAGGATCCGCGACCCGGACGAGCCGAGGGGATGTCCCAGCGCGATAGCGCCGCCCTCGGTGTTGACGATGTCCTCGTCGAGCTTGAGTCGGCCCATTACCGCGAGTGCCTGCGCCGCGAAAGCCTCGTTGAGCTCGACCGCATCCAGGTCGTCGGCGGTCCAGCCGGCCCGGATGAGCGCCTTCTCGCTCGCCGGCACCGGGCCCAGGCCCATCACGTTCGGGGCTACGCCCGCGCTGGCCGACGCAACGACCCGGGCCCGAGGAACGAGGCCGTAGCGTTCGACCGCTGCCTCGCTGACGACCAGTACCGATGATGCGCCGTCCGACAGCGGCGACGACGTTCCGGCAGTGACGATTCCGTCGGCTCGAAAGACGGTCCGCAGCGCGCCCAGCTTGTCCAGCGTGCTGCCCGCGCGGGGTCCCTCGTCGGCGGTGGCCACTCCGCTTGCGGTCGGCACCGCGACGATCTCCTGGTCGAAGTGGCCGGCCGACATCGCGGCCACGGCACGCTCGTGACTGCGCAGCGCGAAGGCGTCGCTGCGCACACGGGTGATGCCGTCGAGCGCGGCAACCTCTTCGGCGGTCTCACCCATCGACAGCGAGATCTTACGGACGTCCGGGCCGGTGCCCGCCGTGCCCGCGTCGTGCCGCTCGAAGATGGGATTGGTGAAACGCCAGCCGAGCGAGGTGTCGAAGACCTGACCGGGGCGGGCCCAGGGGGTGCCTGGCTTGGCCATCACCCAGGGCGCACGTGTCATCGACTCGACACCGCCGGCGACCACGACGTCGGCCTCGCCCGAACGCACGGCCTGGGCGGCGGCCGCGACCGCGGTCAACCCGCTGGCGCACAGCCGGTTGACCGTATATCCGGGTACCGAGTCGGGCAGGCCCGCCAGCAGTATGGCCATCCGAGCGATGTCGCGGTTGTCCTCACCGGCCTGGTTCGCGGCACCGAGTATCACCTCATCCACCGCCTCGCCCGGCAGACCGGCTCGGCGCACGACCTCACCGACCACCAGAGCGGCCAGGTCGTCCGGACGCACACCGGCCAGCTGCCCGCCGTACTTACCGTGCGGCGTACGAACACCACTGACCAAGAACACTTCTGCCATACCGACCTCCTCGACGAGCGACTCTGCTGTATTGTTGACTGAACGTTCGGTCTTGACCAGTACGGGAGGGACGTGTCACAGGTGTCGATCGGTCCAAACCCCGTCGAGACGATGATGGCGGCCGATGTCGCATCGCGATCCTTGGGAATCGAGTTGATCGAAAGCGGTGACGGCCACGCGCATACCCGCATGGTGATTGGCGAACACATGGTCAACGGCCACGGAATCGCCCATGGCGGTCTGATCTTCAGCCTCGCCGACACCGCGTTCGCCTGCGCCTGCAACAGCTGGGGGCCGCCTACTGTCGGCGCCGGCGCTGACATCGTCTTCGTCGCCCCGACCCGGGTCGGCGACGTCCTTGATGCCCACGCTCGGGTGCGTACCCGATACAGCCGGCACGGCATCTATGACGTCACGGTACGCACCGCCGGCGGCGTTATTGCAGAATTCCGCGGCCGAAGTGTCCAACTGCCGGAGACCCGGGTATGACTACCGGTGCGACGGCGCGCCGCGGCCGGCCAGGTCATGACATCTCCACGGTGTTGGCAACGTCGGTCGAGGTCTTCAACGAACGCGGCTTCGACGGAACCAGCATCGACGACCTCGCGCGACGGCTCAAGATCAGCAAGTCCGCCATCTACCACCACGTCGAGAGCAAGGACGCCCTGCTCGGCTTGGCGCTGGACCGCGCCCTGACCGGCCTGGAAGAGGTAGCGAAGCACGTGCGCTCGCTCGACGGGCCGGCGATGGACAGGCTCGACACCTTGCTGCGTGGCAGCGTCGCCGTGCTCGTCGAGCGGCTGCCCTACGTCACGCTCCTCCTGCGGGTTCGGGGCAACAGCGAGGTCGAGCGGCAGGCGCTCACCCGTCGCCGGCGCTTGGATCGGCTGGCAGCAGAGCTGGTCAAGCAGGCGGTCGGCGAGGGCGACCTGCGACCGGACATCGATCCGGCCGTGACCGCGAGGCTTCTTTTCGGCATGGTGAACTCGTTGACCGAATGGCTCAAGGTTGGTCGCGGCGCTTCCTCCGCGGACATTGCCGAGGTGGTGGCCGCGGTGGCCTTCGACGGTCTACGGGTGCACCGCGAGGCGTGAGCAGAGGGGCCGGCACGCGCCGTCTGTCCTTTCCATGGTGACCCGCGTCGTGGGGCCTCGCGGCCAGGCTGCTCAGCGATGTTTACGCTCGTCGATGCCCCGCCGCATTTTGCCGACGGAGCGTTCGGTCTGGTCGGGTTCGACGACGTCCACGTGGACGCTGACCCCTATCGAGTTCTTGATGAGTGCGCGTAGCTCGCTCGACGCGCCGTAGGCGGTAGACACGTCGGCATCGGGACGTCGCTCGACTCGCACGGTGAGTTCGTCCAGCGCTCCGGTGCGGGTCCAGCAGGCATTGAAAATGGGCCGACAAATGCCGGGATGCGCAGGATCAGGTCCTCGATCTGCGCGGGAAAGAGGTTGACGCTGCGCAAGATGATCATGTCGTCGGTGCGGCCGGTGATCTTCTCCATCCGGCGCATGGTGCGGGCGGTGCCGGGTGATATCGCGCGTGCGGTAGCGGATGATCGGCATCGCTTCCTTCGTCAACGAGAAAAGACCAGTTCGCCCTGCTCAACGTCCGGAAGGACGGCGCCGGTGCGAGAGTCGATGATCTCGGGGTAGAAATGGTCCCTTCGGATAGACATGCGCCAACAACGTACAGCCGAGACGGCGCGCATCGACGATCGCGGTGTGGCCGGTAATGATCCCGTCCCGTTGGAGCCGCTCCACCCGCGTGTAGCAGCCCGCTCGCGAGATGTGGACGCGCTCGGCCAGGGCCCGCATCGATAGGCGACCGTCGGCGACGAGCTCGTCGAGCAGCCGTTGATCGACCTCGTCGAGGGCCGCAATCTGTCTAGCGGCCGTGACCTGCGGACCATTCGTGTTTGCCATAAATCCAGATCGGAGTGCGCGGATCGAGCGATTGTCCGTGATCCTCGCAGCACCCTAGATATTTAGCGGCAATTTGGCGGAAACTCACGCTTAGTTGTCTTTCCCGGATCGGAGCGTACGTGGTCACCCTTGCGCCTGCAGCCCCCACTAGCACGAACCCCCAACGGTTCCTGCCCACCGAGACACCGCTCGCCCTGCTGGATGCCGGTGGTCACGTAGTCGCTGACGCCGGCCTCGTCATGCCCAGCGACGACATCCTGCTCGCGCTGCACCGCAAGATCGTCCTGGGTCGCCGGTTCGACTCGCAGGCGACGGCGTTGACCAAACAAGGCCGTCTTGCGGTTTATCCATCCGCGCGCGGGCAAGAAGCGGGAGAGATCGGCGCGGTCGTTGCCCTGCGCCCCCAGGATTGGCTGTTCCCGACGTACCGCGACTCGATGGCTGTCGTAGCACGAGGGGTGGACCCTGTTGAGGTTCTGGCTCTGCTGCGGGGGGATTGGCACTGCGGCTATGACCCCTACGGGTACCGGGTCGCACCACAGTGCACCCCGTTGGCGACCAACGCCCTGCATGCGGTCGGCCTCGCTCACGCGGCCAGGATCAAGGGTGAGGACACCGTCGCATTGGTCATGCTCGGCGATGGCGCCACGAGCGAAGGAGACACTCACGAGGCGCTGAACTTCGCGGCCGTGTGGAAGTCGCCGGTGGTGTTCTTCGTTCAGAACAATGGTTATGCGATCAGCGTGCCGCTGTCCAAGCAGAGCGCCGCTCCGTCCCTCGCGCACAAGGGGGTTGGCTACGGCATGCCGTCCATGCTCATCGACGGTAACGACCCTGCCGCGGTGTATGCCGCGGTAGCGCAGGCGGTGGCGGCCGCCGCGGCCGGTGAGGGCCCGACCCTTATCGAAGCGATCACCTACCGCATCGAGGCGCACACGAATGCCGATGACGCCACCAGATACCGGGACCGAGGCGAGGTGGAGTCCTGGCTGGCCCGCGACCCGCTGACCCGCCTGCGCCAGCACCTCACCGGCCGGGGCCTGCTCGACGAAGCCGCCATTGCCGCCCTGGATGCCGAGGCGGAAACCGAGGCCGCGGCGCTGCGGCAGCGGATGAACGTGGACACCGTTCAGGACCCGGCCGAGCTGTTCCGCTACGTCTACGCCGAACAGACTCCAGCGCTCGGCCAGCAGCAGCAGGAACTCGCCCGCGAACTTGCCGAATCCGAGGACCAATGATGACCACTCTCACCGATCGCGACCTCGAGAAGGCGCCGATAGCCTCCCCGGTGACCATGGCGGGAGCGTTGAACCGGGCGCTGGCCGACGCGCTGCGTGAGGACAGCAGCGTCCTGGTCTTCGGTGAGGACGTCGGGACGCTCGGGGGCGTCTTCCGAGTCACCGACGGGCTGGCGGCAACCTTCGGCGAACAGCGAGTGTTCGACACCCCGCTCGCAGAGGCAGGCATTGTCGGTACCGCCATCGGCATGGCGATGAACGGCCTGCGCCCGGTGGTGGAGATGCAGTTCGACGCGTTCGCCTACCCCGCCTTCGAACAGGTCACGAGCCACCTGGCCAAACTCCGCAACCGGACCAAGGGCCGGGTTGCGCTGCCGATCGTCATCCGGATCCCTTACGGCGGAGGCATCGGTGGCGTCGAACATCACTGCGATTCCTCCGAGGCCTACTACACCCACACCGCCGGCCTGCGGGTCGTTACTCCCGGCACCCCCGCCGACGCCTACGCCCTGCTGCGTCAAGCGATCGAGTGCCCGGACCCGGTTATCTTCCTCGAACCCAAGCGCCGCTACTGGTCGAAAGAGACCACCACCCTGCAGCACACCGCCGCTACGCTGGATCGGGCTGTCGTTCGCCGACCGGGCTCGGAGGTCACCCTCATCTCCTACGGAGGCGCACTGGGCACGGCACTGGAGGCAGCCGACGCCGCGGCTGAGGAGGGCCGCAGCGTGGAGGTCATCGACCTCAGGAGCCTGTCGCCGTTCGACGACGAAACGGTGGCCGCGTCGGTGCGGCGTACCGGCCGCGCGATCGTCGTGCATGAAGCAAGCCGCTTCTGCGGCTACGGCGCCGAGGTTGCGGCCCGGCTGTCCGAGCAGTGCTTCTACTACCTCGAAGCCCCCATCCTGCGGGTCACCGGCTTCGACATCCCATACCCCCCGCCCAATCTCGAAGAGCACCACCTACCCAGCATCGACCGCATTCTCGACGCCATCGACAGGCTCCAATGGCAGGACAGCAGCGGCACCGTCAAGGCGGACGGCTAAATGCCCGACTTCCTGCTCCCTGACCTCGGTGAAGGCCTCACCGAAGCCGAAATCGTGACCTGGCACGTCCAGGTTGGCGACACTGTCACCATCGATCAGACGGTCGTCGAAGTCGAAACCGCGAAAGCCATCGTCGAGGTCCCGGTCCCCTTCGCCGGTCAGGTCACCGAGCTGCACGGCAATCCGGGCGACGTGCTGGCTGTCGGACAACCGCTCCTCACCGTCCAGGACGCAGGCGCCGAACCGGGCACGTCGCCCCAGCACACCGGCACATCGTTCGCCGAACCAGGCATCGTCACTCCCGACGCAGGGTCCGACGGCGACGTCGAAAGCGGCAACGTCCTCATCGGCTACGGCACCTCCGGCACCCGCCGTCGCCGCCGCCGAACCCACCGCACCCCGACCTCCGCCCCAGCCTCCCCGCCGGTCGCGAGCACACCGCCGTCGCCCGCGGCCAACGGCCGCGTTGCCGTCGTCTCACCACTTGTTAGGCGGCTGGCCCGGAACGCAGGCATAGACATCACCGCCGTCCACGGCTCCGGCACCGCCGGCCTGATCACCCGACAGGACATTGATCAGGCCATCCACGCCGACCTTTCCGAAGATCGGATCGTCGCCGAACCCGAGTCATCGGCTATCGCAGCGACCGAATACGCAGGCGTGGTCCGGATCCCGCTACGAGGTGTGCGCAAAGCCGTAGCCGACAAACTGAGCCGATCGCGACGTGAAATCCCAGAGGCGACAGTATGGGTGGACGTCGACGCCACCGGTTTGCTGGAGCTCCGCGCATCCCTGAACGCCGACTCGACCGCGCCCAAGATCAGCCTGCTGGCGCTGCTGTCCCGATTCGCGATCCTCGGGCTACGCCGCTACCCCGAACTCAACGCGAGAATCGAAGGCGACGAAATCGTGATGGGTCCGACGGTGAATCTCGGCTTCGCCGCACAAACCGATCGAGGACTCATGGTGCCCGTCGTACCCGATGCTCACACCCTCTCACTCGAGCAGCTCTGCACGGCGTTCGCCGAGCGGACCCAGCGCGCCAGAGACGGCAAGCTCGGCACCGCTGACCTGAACGGGGGGACGTTCACGATCAACAACTACGGCGTGTTCGGCGTGGACGGCTCAGCGGCCATCATCAACCACCCGGAAGTAGCGATCCTCGGCATCGGCCGGATCATCGAACGCCCCTGGGTCGTCAACGCACAAATCGTGCCTCGCAAGTTGACACAACTCACGCTGGCCTTCGACCACCGCGTCTGCGACGGCGGCACTGCGGGCGGGTTCCTGCGATTCGTCGCCGACTGCGTCGAGTCACCCACAAACACCCTGCGCCACCTGTAGTTCCAAGGCACACCGGCCGCGGGCCGGTCAGGAAGACAGCGGCTTGGAGCGGGATGAGCCTGGTCGAGGTCCGTCACGGGTCTGGCACCTCATCACCGCCGAATCGCTGCGTCACGTATGTGCTAGGTCCACTCCACGGAGAACCATCATCCGCTCGCCATTGGCGCTGCTGGTTGGCCGTGACGCCGTGGCGAAGAGTCCCGCTCCGTGTTCTCATTTGAGGACGTCGGTCACCTTGCTTCTGCCGTACGAGCTTGATCTAGGGCGGCATTGAATGCTGATGTGATCGGTTCGCCGTGCCCGGGAAGCGCGACGTCGATGTCGAGGTTGGCCAGTGCGTCCAGTGAGGTGATTGCCTGTTGGCTGTCGTTGGTGAAGGCGCGGGAGACGATCGTGGGGCCGATGCGGCCCGTCATTCCGTCCGCCGTTACCAGCGCGTCGCCGGTGAACAGAACGCGCCGTGCAGCAAGCAGGAAACTCGAGCTGCCTCGGGTGTGTCCCGGTGTTGCGATCACTGTCGGCTCGCCGGGGATGTTCAAGGTCTCTCCACCGTGGAACGTCGACGTCGACAGGACCGGTCGGGCGGTGAATCCGCCGGCGCGCGCCAGGTGGATGGGGATGCTGAACGAAGCGGGACGCTTGAGCAGGTAGGGCAGCAAGGAGCGTTCGTTCTTGGAATTGGCCATGATGTGGCGAGGGTCGCGCAAGAGCAGTGCATCTGCCTCGTGGACCCAGATGGTGGCTCCGGCTTCGGTGCGTAGGCGCTCGGCTAGCCCGATGTGGTCGGGGTGGCCGTGGGTGATTAGTACGGCGCGGATGTCGGAGACGGATCGGTTGATCGCGGCGAGAGCGGCGGCAAGCGGTCGGTAGAGGGCCGGCATGCCGGCATCGATCACGGTGAGTTGGCCTGCCTCTTCGACGACATAAATGTTGACGAGGGAGTCGGCCAGGCGGTGCACGCCCGGGGCAACGAGAGTGAACGAGAGTGAATGCGACATGGCTAAGCTCCTCAATTGGATACAGTAGAAGGCCATCGGGGCGGCAGGCGCCGCGACCTTCGGGACGCATGCTTCTAGCGGTCCTTGGAGACGTCGCCGTTGATCGTCTCGGGCTCCAGCGATCGGGGCGCGATGGGATGGGCATCTGCCTCTTTAGGTTTAACAAGGCGGCCACGCCTAGCCACATCCGCCAAATTCAACTCCCAGAGGTAGTCGTTGTAAGCGGCGTGATATCGATCGTCATTACTGCGTGCCGGGCTTATAGCGCTGTTGGCTATGACGTAGCCTCGGTAAACGGTCGATGCTTGATCTGCGCGCTTAGGCCGGCTGATCAGGTCGGCTGGACCGGAGTATGTCGGTTCGACAGTCTGAGTTGGTTGACCGGGTCGGACAGCCAGCTGGGCAGCTTCGCCTGCTGCGGCTGGTGGTTGTCGCGCATCGCGGATGAGTCGTAGCCAGAAGAACAAGGCAAAGGCGCAGAACGTCCACCATTGCAATGCGTAGCCGAAGTTCTGGAGGCTGAAATGCTTCTCATGTGAAACCGTAAGCTGCCAGCGCCCAAGGAGCACCATGGCCGCGGTGATGGCCCAGACAAATAGATGAAGTCCGAGCCACCGCGGTTTCAGGAATGTTGTTGCGGGCGGGGGCACGTGCGCGGAGGGTTCGGCGCGGCGAACGAGGCCGGTGCTGACCGATTCGGTGAATCGTGGGCGAAAGTTGCTCACCGAATGCTCCGCATGCGAGCCGTCAAACCCGCCGAGCCTGGGTGCGGGTCGCGGTCGAACATGGACGGCTCCCGTCGATGAATCGGGCGAGGGAGTACTGACCGGCAGGCGGCATCGGCATCAACCGATTCAGCGAGACCCATGGCTAGCGTGTAACGCCGCTTAGCGATGACAAGCTTCGCCGCGGGCACGACCGCAGCGAAGGCGACGGCGCGTACCCAGTTCCGGTTGAAGCGATGGCCTAGGGCGTGGTCGAGGGAGAGCGTGCCGGGGCCAGCCAGGCAAAGTGCCGCGGCGCTGGAGCCCAGGGTGGCGTGGA
The DNA here is from genome assembly GCA_030840295.1 of Pseudonocardiales bacterium. Classification (GTDB taxonomy): domain Bacteria; phylum Actinomycetota; class Actinomycetes; order Mycobacteriales; family Jatrophihabitantaceae; genus Jatrophihabitans_A. The sequence goes on along the minus strand of JAVEET010000147.1, from coordinate 20,692 downwards.
ACGAGGCCACCGTATCGCCGGTGAAGAAACCGGGGGAGGTGGGTGTGGACGAGGCGATGACCACCGTGCCGGCGCTGGTCGCGCTGGCAGCCGGAGTGGCAAGACCGGTGGCGAGCAGAGCGCCTCCTCCAGCCTCGGCGAGTCCGGCCACCAGCGCATTCACACGCCGCGGGCGAATGCCCAACTGCTCAAACCGAGCGGCAGTCACATCGAGACCGGGGCCGGCGAGCCAGCCGCACAACGTCTGGGTGCCATGAGCAATGAATGTGCCGCCAATTCCTATACGTAAGGCAAGCAGGCCGAGATCGCATGCGGATGTCATTTGAGGAACTTTCTCCAATCCAGATCCGCATGTCCCCTTGCGAAGGGTGCGTCCAATTTTCGTTGCCCGACTGTCAGCATCGCGACACCCGGCCAGGACGGTCACGCGCTTACGGTGGTGAGGTCCTGGGGTGGCGGCCCGGGCTGGCCGGTCGATGCGAGCTCCTCGGGCGGGTCGACGGATAGATGCGGCAGTGTTTTGTCCAGCCACCCGGGTAGCCACCAGTTGGCGTCGCCGAACAGGTGCATCAACGCGGGCACGAGCACGGTGCGCAGAATGAAGGCGTCCAGGGCTACGGCCGTGGCGAGGCCGATGCCGAACTCCCCGATCGTTCGCTGGCCGAGGAAGATGAACGCGAGGAACACGCAGATCATGATGGTGGCGGCTGCGGTGATGACCTTGCCGGTCTCGGCCTGCCCGACTCGGATTGCGCGGTGGTTGTCGCCGGTGTGGACCCATTCCTCGTGCATACGGCTGACGAGGAACACCTGGTAATCCATGGACAGGCCGAACAGGATGGCCAGCATCAGCACGGGCAGGAACGCCTCGATCGGTCCGCTATGCCCGAGTCCGAGGGCGTCGGATCCCCAGCCCCACTGGAAGACCGCGACCACGACACCGAAGGACGCGGCGGCGGCGATGAGATTCATGACCGCGGCGGTGAGCGGAATCAGCAGGCTGCGGAACGCCAGCATCAGCAGTAACGCGCCCAGGGCGATGATCACCAGGATGAACAAGGGCAGCTTGCCGGATAGCACCTGAGCGAAGTCAGCGAAGATCGCGGTTGCCCCACCGACGTAGACTGTCGTATTCGTCGATTTCTCGATGGGTGGCAGGACATCAGCACGCAAGTGACTGATCAGATCCGTGGTTTGTTTGGACTGCGGAGAGGTCGTCGGGTAGACGTCGAAGACGCTGACGTCACCGGACTTCAGGGGCAACTTGCTCACCTTCGCGACCCCTGCGGTTGAGTTCAGCACGCTCTGCAACCTGGTGTCAGTCTGAGGGTTCGCGGCGCCGGTGTGCTGGGCCACGATCACCAGCGGACCGTTGAACCCGGGGCCGAATCCATCGGCGAGCAGGTCGTATGCCTTCCGGGTGGTGCTGGCGGCGGGGTCGCTGCTGGAGTCTGAAGAGCCGAGCCGGATCGACAGGGCTGGGATCGCCAGGACCAGCATGATCGCGACGGCCAGGCCGGCGAGAATCCTCGGTCGGTTCTGCAGCAGTCCGGCCCAGCGGCTCCACCTCGATCCGGCGTGCACGTCGACCGGGCCTGTGGCCAACCGGGCACGTTCGCGCCGCGACAGCACCCGGTTGCCGAGCAGTCCCAGCAGCGCCGGCAGCAGGGTGATCGCGGCGAGAACGGTGAACACCACTGTCAGAGCGGCCGCAATCGCAACGCCGTTGAGGAACCCGACACCGAGCACGAGCAGCCCCAATAATGCGATGCAGACCGTGGCTCCGGCGAACAACACTGCCCGCCCGGACGTGTTCAACGCGGCGACCGCCGCATCCTGCGGACTTCGGCCGGCTTTGATGCCGTTGCGATGCCTTGTGACGATGAACAGCGCGTAATCGATGCCCACCCCGAGCCCGATCAAGCCGGACAGGGTGGGGGCCAGCGAGGCGATGCTGAACGCATGGGTCAGCACCCCGGCCAGCTCGATGCCGACCCCGATACCCGCGACCGCCGTCAGCAGCGGCATGAGCATCGACAGCAACGAGCCGAACGCGAGGAAGAGGACGATCGCGGCCGCGAGGATACCGATGAGCTCGCTGAAGCCGCCCGGCCTCTGGTTGACCTTCTTGATCGCTTGCCCACCCAGCTCGACCTGCAGCCGGTCGGTGCGCGCGGCCTGGGCGGTATCGATGACCGCGGTCACCGCCGAGGCGGGCAGTTTGTTGGCCTGCGTGTCGAAGGTGATCGTGGCATAGGCGATCTGACCCTGCGAACTGATCTGTGCCGCGCCAGCGGTGGTCGAGTAAGGGCTACGCACGCTGGCAACGTGGGGCAACCTGCCGATCTTGGTCAACATCGCGCTGACGTGCCGCTCGACCGCCGTGTCGCGCACGGTGCCGGAGTCGACCTTCCAGACGACGCTGTCCGCGTCGCCCGCCTCGGAGGGCACTGATTTCTGAAGTAGGTCGGTCGCCTGGGTCGACTGCGTGCCTGGCAGGGAGAACGCATCGGCGTAACTGGCCCCGCCTGCGGCCTTGCTGCCGACCGCGAGCCCCACCAGCAACACCACCCAGCCAAGTACCGTCAACGTCCGGTGCCGAAGGCACCAGCGGGCTAGAGTGGTCACAGGAGCTCCTTATTAAACGTCCGGACGTTTAATAACCTACCTGACGACCAATGGATGGACGAAGCGAAGAGAGGAGTTGTGAAGCAGCTGACATGGCCAGGATCAAAGGCACCACGGCGGAACAGACCCGCCAGCGAATTATCGACGCCGCGCTGGAGCTGTTCACCGAGCGCGCCTTCGCCGGCACCACGTTGCGCGACATCGCCGAACGTCTCTCGCTGACGAAATCGTCGATGTACTACCACTTCAGCTCGAAGGACGCCCTGCTCGATGCGATCCTCGCCCCGCTCACGCAGAGCCTGGACGATCTCACCGCAGCAACCGTAGCCGGTCGGGCACAGCTCACTCCCGGCGACCAAGCAGCGTCGGACGCATTCAAAATCGCCACCGTTCGACGATTCGTCGAAGTACAGCTCACCAACATCCCCCTCCTGCGGTCACTTCTCTTCGACCCGTCCGCCATGCGTGCCATGCGGGAACGACGCAAGTCCGTGGGGTTCGCGGACGAGTTCGAACGTGCATTTGCCGGCTCCGATGACGAGGCCGTGCGTATTCAGCACCGCTGCGCAATGGGTGCCATAAATGGCGCTCTCCTGCTCAGCGCCAACGCTCAACTCCGCAGCAGCCCCCATACCCCCCACAGCGAGCTCACTGACAATGCCCGGGCCCACGCCGAAGTCTTGGTCCGCTCGGCGCTCGCTGTCCTCGGCCTTTCGGTGGAGTAGTGACGAACCGGGCGACCTGGCTGTGGCATGGGCGTTCAACCGCTGACGCCGCGCTCGACCTCCCGTGAACGGCCCGAGTTGCGCAGCAAGCTTGACGCGATGGCGGCGAGCGTGCTGGCGGTCGTCCGTACGGAGTTCGGTAGGTTCGGCCGGCAGGTGTCCGGATATTCGATGGAGCAAGTTGCCCGAGAACGGATTCGATCTGGGCCCGATTCCTATGCGTCACAGAGCAAAACTCGGCCGCTCGGTCACGGGGCCACATCCGTCTAGCATCGCCGATCCAGATCGCAAACCACACGCCAATCGGCACATCCGCACGCCTCGAAACAATCAAACCAGCGGCAGAGGAATACGTTCAGGTCAACTCGTGCATTCATCTGTCGGTTTGTCACCTACGTGAGCCTCATGCGCGGCGTGTTCAGACTTGAGATCTGTGTCCCGATACGGTGAGCGAGACGTTCGGATGGTGCCGACATCGTGCGCCCGAAACCCTTGTCCGGCAAGGCGATCTGCCAAAACGTCGGCACAATCCTCAGGTCGGCACAATCGGCGTTGTGCCGACGTCGGCAAACGGCTCCTCTCTGCCAGAGTGAGCCGTTGATCTAGTCGTTCGTGATGTCATCGGCTTGCTGGAGGAGGTCGGGGCGGAGGCGGGTGTCGGCGGTCGAGGACTTCGATGCCGACGAGTCGGTCGTCTTTCCAGTCGAGGGCGACGAACCCGTCGATGCCGGGCGGGAGTGCGGCCGAGATAGTGGTGCGTAGTTGCCGAAGATGGTTGCAGCTTGTAGGAAGACGGTCGGTAGTTGTGTTCGCGCGCAGGTTGGAACCGGGCTAGGCGTCGGCGCGAGCGCCGCGCAGGGTCGTTGACCACCAGACGAGATCATCGAACATCGCGTCGACAGACGGCTTGATGGCGTCCTCGATGTCGCTGATCGGGGCGTTGCCGCCGAAGGGGTGCACCTTGAACATGTCGCTGCCGCCGATGTGCGCACCGAACTTTGACGGCACCATCTGAAGTTCGACACCGATACCGCGTAGGTGCTCGACGGCACGGGCACCGCCTGTGCTTCCGTAGCCGAACGCCGAGAATGGCTTGCGTACCCATTCGACGTAGGCCTGGTCGAGGGCGTTCTTCAAGGCTGCGGTGATGGAGTGGTTGTACTCGGCGACCATGAAGACGAAGCCGTCGTAGGGACGGATTGCGTCCTGCCAGGCGAGTACTTTCGGGTCGACGCTGGGAGCGTGCAGGTTCGTGGCAGCCTCGGCGAAGAAAGGTAGGTCGAAGTCGCGCAGGTCGAGCCGGTCGAGGGTGAAGTCGTCGCGCGTGACCGCCTGCCCGATCAGCCAGTCGGCAGGCTTGTCGGCGAAGCGCTGCGGACGGGTCGAACCGATGATGAGGGCCAGGCGGGGTGGGGTGCTCACATGTCTTCCTTAAGTTTCGCGTGGGGAGTAGGTTTCCTGTGGTTACCACTCTGGCTCAGGAAGTCGCCTCTCACAAGAGGGCACTTGCCGACCACTACGTCACCTACAGGTGACCACCAGGTAGGAGGACACGATGGTCGACAGCCGAACGTGTGCGCGACACGGAGGAGACCCTGAGGTCTACAGTGCGATCTCCGACATGCTCGCCCGCATCGGTGACAAGTGGTCGCTGCTCATTGTCTCGACGCTGGGTGAGGGTTCGCTGCGCTTCAACGAGTTGCGACGGCAGATCGCAGACATCAGTCAGAAGATGCTCTCCTCGACCCTGAAGGTGCTGGAGCGTGACGGTCTCGTCGAGCGGACGGTGATCCCGAGCGTCCCGCCGCAGGTCGAATACGCGCTCACCGATCTCGGACGCGAACTCCTGCGACCGGTGACCGCGTTGGCGGAATGGACCGCTGCGAACACGCCGCGCATCATGGCCGCCCGCGCCGAGTACGACTCCCGTGCCGTGGCTCCCGCTGCAGGCTGAGTCGTCCGCCGGCTCAGAGGGCCGGCTCGCGGAGGGTGGCGTGCAGTCCCAGGCGGAACGCCATAGTGACCGATCTCCGCGTCGTCAACGCCGAATGCGCGCACCTATCGATGGCTCGGGGGCGGATATTTGGCGCCCGCTGAAGGACTCGCGGCGAAGCCCGCGGCACGCCCTATGAGCAATCCCTTGATCCAGTGAGGAGATTATGCTCGTGCCTAGACCCGCGACACGCTCACGCCGCACAGCCCTTACTGCGGTAACCAACCCGCGCCGATCAAAATGACCACGCGTCGACACCGACACGCCCGCCACCACCAGGCTCGGATCGTGCGCCGGTCCGTCCACGCCCGCGCCGCGTAGGGTGGGCGTGGATTGGTCAAGCGCCGACGACTCGGCGCAGGGCGTGGCATAGCGTCTGGCTAGTGTGGTGGTGAGGGACGTGAACAACTACTTGTACGCCGTAGCCGTCGAACGCCTGTTGGCCGAATAGGAAGGCCGGCACCCGACACCCGCTATCGTCCCCGCGCGTCGCTACCAGGTGACCGAATCTCCGCAGCCGCCAATGCCCCAGCTACTGGGAACGCCTCGTTCTCCGCGGCCTGGATGGCCAATTGCGTGACGACCGCGGCATCACTCGCAAGGATGCCATCCCGAGTTCGGACACACGCGCTCAATTCCGCCGATCCGTGCGTTGCGGAATGAGCACGTCAGCGGCCATGAAAGACGTTCTGCGTGTCGACGCAGGGCGTAGGAACGTCCCCTGATGCGCTTGTCGGGCTTGGTGTCTCAGTCGCAGAAGGAGGACGTTCGATGAGTAGCGGTAGTGGTGTCTCGCGGGGTGATCGCAAGGAACGCGCGGTTGATGCGTCTTCGTGTCCCGGTCACGAATGCGATCGTCGGTGCCGGGCGTTGCGGGCCGCCGCCGGGTAACAGCTCCCAGTCGACAAGGTATGTGTCGCGACGCGACACCCCTAGCGTCTAGGTCGGCCAGGCGACGGTCATTCCACCGTCGACGACGACGGTCTGGGCGGTCATGTAGCGGGCCTGTGCTGAAAGGAGGAAGCAGATCACATCGGCGACCTCGTCGGGTTGGCCCACCCGCCCGAGCGGGATCCGCTTCGCTGCGCTCTCCAGACCGTCCTCACCTGCGGAGTTCACCGGATCCAACGACTGCGGGGAGGCGATGACACCGGGCAAGACGGCGTTCACTCGGATGTCCCGCGGCGCCAGCTCCAGAGCGCTGCTTCGGACAAAGCCAAGCATCCCGGCTTTGGAGGCGGCGTACGGAGTATGCCCGATCGAGCCGATGACGCCACCTGAGATGCTCGAGACGCAGACGATCGCGCCACGGTCGTTCATCACCGAGGCTCCCGCGCGGACTGTGCGCATGACGCCGGTCAGGTCGACGTCGAGAAGATGGTTCCAGAGTTCATCGGACAGTCCATCTAGGTCTGACGGTGCAGAATGCCGGCGTTGGCGACGACATGGGTCAGGGCGCCGAACTGCTCGGCCGCCTGTTTGCACGCCTTGAGCTGTTTGCACGCCTTGAGCAGCTGGTCGCTGTCGCGCACGTCGGCCTGGACGACCACGCCGCGGCCACCTGCCCGTTCGACTGCCTCAAGCGTCTCACGGGGATCGTGAGGGTCGCCGTCGAAAGTACCGATAGCCACTGGAATTCCCGTCTCGGCCAAGGCGACCGACACAGCCCGGCCGATCCCGCTGGCCGCTCCGGTGATCAGGGCACTCTGTGCGTTCATGGCATGACATCCCCACTGTTTGGACCGAGGGTCTGCCCTGTGTAGAGGTTTCCACCTGGTTCGCTGGCCAGCAGCACGGCGGTCGGCGCGACCTCTTCTGGGACACCGATGCGGCGCAGCGGCAGGCTCAGCCGGGTGGCCTCTACCTGCTCAGGAGCCAGGTCGCCGGCCAGGGGCGTGTCAATCGGCCCGGGCGCGATGCAGTTGACGGTAATCCCGTCGTCGGCAACCTCGCGGGCCAGAGCTCGAGTGAAGCCGATGACGCCAGCCTTGGCCGCACTGTAGTGCGCCAGCCCGGGGCCTCCCTTGAGGGCCAATTGTGAGGCTATGTTGATGATCCGGCCATATCCGGCCGCGGTCATCGAGGGAAGTACCGCTCGGCAGCACAGGAAGACACTTCGCAGATCGACCGCTATCGTTTCGTCGAACATCGCAGCCGGCATCTGGGCGACCCGGCAGTTCGTCAGAATCGCTGCATTGTTGACCAGCACAGCCACGCTGCCAAAACGCTCCAACGCGTGCTCAACAGCAGCGGCGACGTCCTGCTCCAGGGATACGTCCGCCCGCACCGTGGTGACCTCAGAACCTAATCCTGAGCAGCGGTCGGCCGTCTCGCGCAGGCCGTCTCCCTCCGCCCGGTCGACCAGACACAACCGCGCCCCCTCGGCTGCGAAGGCGACAGCGATCGCCGCCCCGATCCCGCGCGCGGCCCCGGTCACGACCGCGCTTCGCCCCGCCAGCAGTCCGGGGGGACGGCTTGCAATATCAGTCAAGAGCCTGTGCTCCTTGGTGGTGTTGGCGATCTCGGCGGGCAAATTCATTACGTCACAGCGCGGTGTGGCCGCCGTCGATCGCGAGCAGTTGGCCCGTGATCCACGATGCCTGTGCCGACACCAGGAACCGCACTCCGTTTGCGATGTCCTCGGCGCTGCCGAGGCGGCGCAGTGCGATCTGCTCGGTCAGCTTGCGCTGGCCCTGCTCGCCGTAGCTGTCCCACTGGGCCTGGGTCGTGGGATTGGACAGGACAAATCCTGGTGCGATGCAGTTCACCGTTATTCCGTAGGGGCCCAACTCTTGGGCCATTTGGCGAGTGAACGCCACCTGTGCGGCCTTCGCGCTGACGTAGGCCTGAATTCCGGTGAGGCTGATTCCCCTCGCGGCGCCGGAGGAGATGATCACGATGCGGCCGAACCCGGAGTCCTTCATGCCCCAGACTGCTGCCTTCGTACAGAGAAAGGCCGTGGTCAGGTTGGCGTCGAGCACAGCATGCCAATCATCCTCGGTCACCTCTTCCAGCGGTTTGCCGACCTGGCCGCTTACCCCGCCTGCATTGTTGACCAGTAAGTCGATTGGTCCGATGGTGTCGAGCAGACTCGCGACCTGTTTGGCGTCAGCGAGGTCGACGGTATCGCGGTCGGCACGATGCACGGTGGCACCGTCGGTCTCGAGGCCGTCGGCGATGGCCGAGCCGATTCCGTGTGCGGTACCGGTGACGAGGGCGACCTTGCCCTGCAGATCAGCCACGTGTGGCTCGCCCGGTCTGGCGCAGCTCCGCTACCGGTATTGCGGAGTATCCGTACTTCATCGAATCATCCTGTTCAACTTGCTACTCGTGTTGCCTGTCCGAGTGCGGGGATCCTGCGGGTTGTCGGCGTCGTGCGCTCACAGGTCCCTGGTGGGTCCGCGGTGAACCAGCCGGCCACGGCCTGCCTCGCCCACGACCGCACCCTCGGAGTACACCAGCTCACCCCGGCTTATCGTGTGCGCCGGCGCGCCGACGACGTCCCAGCCTTCGTAAAGGCTGTAGCCGGACTGGCTCATGCCTTCCGCGCCGACGATCGGCCGCCTCGCTTCCGGATCCCAGATGACGAGGTCGGCGTCGCTGCCGACCGCGATCGTTCCCTTCTGCGGGAAGAGGCCGAACAGCTTCGCCGCGTTCGTCGACGTCACCTCTACGAAACGCTGCAAGGTGAGCCGGCCCTTGCGCACGCCTTCGGAATACAGCACCGGCATCAGGGTTTCCAGCTCGGACATGCCGGGACGCGCGTTGGCGACCGTCAGCTCCGGGTCGAGTTTCTCTTCCAGGGTCCAGGCTGCGTGGTCGGTGCAGCAGGTGTCCACGTGCCCGGCAGCGAGCCCCGCCCAGAGCGCGTCCTGATCGCGCGGGCCGCGCAACGGCGGATTACCGACGTACAGAGGCGCGTCCTCACCGGCAAAGCTCTCGTTGGTGAAGTAAAGGTAGATCGGTCTGGTCTCGACATATACGCGCTGGCCACGTGCCCGGGCTGATCTCGCCTCGATCAGTGCGGCTTCGCTTCCGAGGTGGACGATGTAGATCGGCGCACCCGTGGCCTCGGCGAAGGCGATCATACGATTCACGGCCATCCGCTCGGACAGTTCGGGGCGACTTTCCGGGTAGTAGCGGAGTTCGCTGTGCCCTTCCTCCAGCAGTTCCGCGGTGATGTGGTCAATGACGCAGGCGTCCTCGCAATGCACCATCGTCAGCATCCCGTGCCGGCCAGCACTGGCCAGGGCGCCGACGAAGCCGTTCAGCTTCGCGTCGAAGTCACCGATGCTCATGAAGATCTTCACGCTGGTATGTCCGAGTTCGGCCAGCCTGGCGATGTCCTTCTCCGTCCCGTCGTCCGGCTCCATCAGCACCGGGTGCACGACGAAGTCGACCAGACTGTCACGCTCCGCCTCGGCGGCGATGCGCTCCACGAGATCCGGCAGACGTTCGTGCGGTTTGGGAAATCCGATGTTTCCGACGGTCGTGACGCCACCGGCGGCCGCGGCCCGGGAACCACTGCGGAAGTCATCTGCCCACGGCATCGTCTCGCCGCCCATCTCCACCGGTGACAGGTGTACGTGCATGTCGACCCCGCCGGGCATGACCAGTTTGCCGGTCGCGTCGATCTCCCGCGCTCCCGACATGGGGCCACCCAGCTGAATGATCAGCCCGTCCCGGATGCCGATATCGGCCACGGACTCGCCCGCGCCGGTGACGACTAGGCCATTTCGTACGACCAGATCCATTTCTTTCCCTTCTGTGTTGCTCATGATTCCGCCGCGAAGTGGCAGGCCGCCCAGTGGTCTGGGCGAACCTCAGTGAGAACCGGTTCCTCCACCGAACAGATCGATTCAGCGCGCCAGCATCGGGTACGGAACCGGCAGCCCGAAGGGGGATCCAGCGGGCTGGGAACCTCGCCGCTCAGCACGATGCGCTCGCGACCGCGTAGGGTGTGAGACCCGGGGATCGCCGACAGCAGCGCCTGGGTGTAGGGCATCCGCGGATCGGCATACAGGTCCGTCGCATTTGCCACTTCGACCAGCTTGCCGAGGTACATCACGCCCACCCGGTCACTGATGTATTCCACGACCGAGAGGTCGTGAGCGATGAACAGGTATGTCAGGTCGAACTCCTGCTGCAGGTCGCTGAGCAGGTTGAGCACTTGAGACTGTACGGACATGTCGAGGGCGGACACAGGTTCGTCGGCGAGCACGAACTTCGGTCGCAGCGCTAGTGCCCTCGCGATTCCGATGCGTTGCCGTTGACCGCCGCTGAATTCGTGGGCGTAGCGGTCCAGGTGTTCCTCTCGAAGACCGACGACCGAAGCGAGGTCATGCACGCGTTCGCGGCGTTCGTCCCTGCTCAGGGTGCCTTGTACCGACAGCCCCTCCGCGATGATCTCGCGTACCTTCATCCGCGGATCCAGACTGCCTTGCGGATCTTGGAAGATGACCTGCAGATCGCTGCGGATTTTCTTCAGCTTACGGCCCGTCAACTGCTGCACGTCGGAGCCCTCGAAAATTACCTGTCCGGATTGGGCCTTCTCCAGGCGCACCACCGACCGCCCCAGGGTCGACTTTCCGCAGCCGGACTCGCCGACGAGGCCGAACGTCTCGCCGCGCCGGATCGTGAATGATACGTCGTCGACGGCCCGAACCCAGTCCTGCTTGCGCCCGAGCACACGAGCCCGGCTCGGGTAATAGGTTTTGAGGTTGCGCACGTCGAGCAGGACGTCCGCGCCGGCCTCGCTGCCGGGCTTGCTGTCGATGTCGACCACGTCGACCCTCCTCTTGATCGGTATCCCACTCATCGGTCAGTAGAGCCAGCAGGCGACCTCGCGCCCGTCACCGATCTGGTTGAGTTCCGGTTTGGTCGAGCACACGTCCATCGCCTTCGGGCATCTCGGTTGGAAGGGGCAGCCTGGTGGCATCCGCAACGGATTGGGTACCGCGCCGCCGATCGTATTGAGCCTGCGGCCTTTCATCTCCGGCGTAGGAATCGACGTGAGCAGTCCCTGCGTGTACGGGTGGCAGGGCTGGTCGGTGATCTGCTGGACGGTGCCTTGTTCCATGACGCGGCCGCCGTACATGACGACAACACGCTCACACAACTCGGCAACGACCCCGATGTCATGGGTGATCAGCAAGATCGACGTGTTGACTCGTTGGCGCAGATCCCTGATCAGGTCGAGGATCTGCGCCTGGATCGTCACGTCGAGCGCTGTCGTCGGCTCGTCGAGGATCAGCAGGCTGGGTTCGTTGGCCAGCGCCATCGCGATCGTGACCCGCTGGCGCATCCCGCCGCTCAACTTGTGCGGGTACTCGTGCACCCGGCGCTCGGGAGCGGAGATCCCGACCATCGAGAACAGCTGTATCGCTCGCTCCATGGCCGCTGCGCGGCTGAGCGGCTGATGTGCCCGCAACGCCTCGACCACCTGCTTGCCGACGGGGTACACCGGGTTCAGGGCACTCATCGGATCCTGAAAGACCAGCGCGATATCGCGTCCGCGGACGGACCGGAACTCCCGATCTGACATGCCGGCGATGTCTCGTCCCTTGAAGCGGATCTGACCGCCCACGACCCTTCCGGGCGCCTCGACCAGGCGCATGATCGATAGCGAGGTCACGCTTTTGCCCGAACCAGACTCGCCGACGATTCCCACGCTCGCGCCGGCAGGAACGTCGAAGGTGACCCCATCGACGGCCCGCACCACCCCTGACCGGGTCGCGAAATGAGTTTGCAGATCCGTGACCTGCAGCAGCAGGTTGGCCGGTTCGTCGGTCATCTGACGGGCGCTGGTCATCTCGACCCGACTCGGACCTGTCCGCCCTGCAGGACCAGCTGGACGTCCCGGAGCACCGAGAGGTCCTGAAGCGGGTCTCCGGCTACCACGAGCACGTCCGCGTCGAGGCCGGCCTCAAGCGTCCCGACGTGGCCGTCGATTCCTAGCGTGGAGGCTGCGATTCCGGTGGCCGCGCTCAACGCCTGCATGTTCGTCATGCCTCCCTGCTGCATCAGCGCCAGTTCCTCGGGAAGACCGTCGATCGGGGTGAACCGCCAGCCCGCGTCGGTCCCTGCCACGAACTTCACTCCGGCCTCGTGCATCTGGCCGAACTGATGGAGGTTGTCCTCGAGCATCTTGCTCCAGTCATCGTGGAAGCTCTGCTCAGCTGCGGTCAGCTCAGACTTGGCACGCATCTCCTTGACCGCGTAACCACCGACGGCGAGGGTTGTGGTCACCGCGACGCCGGCAGCCGCCACCTTTTCGGCCACGGCTGGGTCGAACTTCTGGTTTCCCTCCGGGTCCACGATGAATCCGGCGTGTTCGAGCTGGTCCACCCCCGCGTCCACCGCAATCGAGATCGCCTCGGCGCACAGGCAGTGTGCTGTTACCTTGCGGTCCAGCCGGTGAGCCTCGTCGACGATGGCGGCGAGTTCCTCCGGTCGGAAGGACGGGCGGTAGGACAGCGTGTTCAGCGTTCCGCCGCCGCTGGCCATGACCTTGATCGCGTCAGCGCCGAGCTTGGCCATCGTCCGGACCTTCTTGCGCAGTCCGTCGACACCGTCCGCTTCGCCGCCGAGGTACCAGGTGTGGCCGCCGGTGATCGTGATCGGCTGGCCGCAGGCGAGGATCGTCGCGCCCAGTCCGTGTCCGAGCGTCAGCGAGCGCCGAAGGTCGAAAACTGTGCTTTGGACGCAGCCGGTGTCACGGACGGTCGTGATTCCCGATTCGAGGGCTTTGGCTGCGGCGAAGGCGGCTGTTGCCACCATGACCCCCTGGGATTCGGCCATGATCTCCTCGAGGAGGATGCCGTTGCCCGGGAAGTTGAGATGTACGTGTGAGTCGATGAGCCCGGGGAGGATGGTGCATCCGGGCAGATCGAACACTTCGGCGTCTGCTGGCACCAGGGCCTGGGGCGCCTCCCCGGAAAACACTCCGACAACTCTGCCCTGATCGATAACCAGGGTCGCGTCCTGAATCGGGGCGGCGCCGGTGCCGTCGACGAGGCGGTCCGCTCGTATCACGGTGGTCAAGATGAAGCTCCGTTCATAGGTTCTGCCCAGTTGGCTGGGTAGTGTTGACTACTTGGTCTTCGAGGCCGCGCCGAAGTACTCGAAACCACCTCCGGAGTAGAGCAGGCCAGTGAGCTTCTTCGAGGTCATAACCAGATCGACGTTCTGGTGGATGGGCATGAGCACGGCCTGATCCATGATGATCTTCTGGATCTGCGAGTAGATGGCAAGCCGCTTAGCGGTATCGGTCTGCTGCTGGCCCTGGGTGATCAACGCCGTCAGCTGAGGGTTCGTGTAGTGGCTCCAGTTGAAGTACTGGCCGGGCAGGAACCACAGGTGCAGAGCGTCGGGATCTACCGCGATGTACTGCAGCGGAGTCAGGGACATGTTTCCCTTGATGTTTGCGGCCAGCCACGCCGGCACGGCCTGCTGGGTCACTTGGGCGTCCATCCCGACCTTGCGCAGGTATCCCTGAATGGCCTGGGCGATGAGCGGATACTCCGGTACCGAGGAGATCGCGGTGATATTGATCGTGAGCCGCTTGCCGCCCTTCTCCCAGAAGCCGTTGGATTTCGTCCAGCCACCTGCCTGCAGGGTGGCTTCGGCCTTGGCCGGGTCGTAGGAGTAGGCGTTCTCGAGCGAGGAATCGTAACCGGTCATACCCTTTTGCAACGGGGTGTTGCTCGGAGTGAACGCACCGTCGTCGGCGACCTTGATGGCTCCGGTCTTATCCACGGCGTACATGATCGCCTTGCGCACCGCTGGATCGCTGGTAGGCCAGCTGCCCGCGTTGATGGGAGCGAAGATACCCATGCCGCTGATCGGGAATTCGATGGAGGTGTAGCGGTTGGTCTTTCCCAGCGTGTTCCAGAAGATGCCGGGCGTCTCCTGCATGAAGTCGGATTGTCCGCTCTGGAATTGGCTGACTCTGGCCTGCGAGCTGGGCACGATCTGGAAGGTGAGCTGGGCGATGTCGGGCGGGCCGGTGTGCTTGGTCGCCGCCGGTCCCCAGACGTAGGCCTCGTTGCGCTTGAGCACCACGCTCTGGTTCGGCTGGTAACTCACGAAGGAAAACGGTCCGGTACCTACCGGATGCTGCCCGAGATCCTTACCGTACTTGGCGATCGCTTCGGGTGACTGCATGCCCAGATACGGCTCACCAAGTTGGGCGAGCAGCGGGGCGTAAGGCGCGGAGCAGCCGATCGTGACGGTGTACTTCGCTGTCGCTGTGGCCTTCGTGCATGGTCCGAGCAGACCTAGCGAGATGTTGGACTGCGTTGACTTGTTGGTGATGTAGTTGATATTCGCCACGACCGAGGACGCATCGAAAGGCGTTCCGTCGTGGAACTTCACATCCTGGCGGAGTGTGAACGTGTACGTCTTGCCGTCCGGCGATACCGCCCACTTGGTTGCCAGATCGGGGGTGACCTGGAAGTCGGGCGTGAGCCAGATCAACGTGTCGAACAGGTTCGAATCGATCGGGCCGACATCGCGGTTGCCGGTCGTGGCCGGATTGAGGGTGTCTACCGGCTCGGCCCAGCCCAGGGTGACCTTGGCCTGCTTGTCAACAACGCCAGTGGCCCCGTTTCCGGATGACCCGGAGCCTCCGCAGGCGGTTGCGGTCGCTGCTATGACCACCAGCGAAAGAACTTTAGTGGACGCTGACTTGCGTGAGAACCGCACGGTGATGACTCCTTAGTCAAGGTTTCGGGTGTTGCGGGAAATAGCCAGCAGCGTCGCTAGCTCCGAGACAGTGTTGGATCCAGAACATCTCGTAGACCGTCGCCGATCAGGTTCACGCTGACGACGAACATCGCCAGGAAAATGCCTGGGAAGACGGTGATCCACCAAGCAACCGTGATGTAGTTCTGACCGTCGTTGAGGATTGCTCCCCACTCGGGTGTTGGCGGCTGGACCGCGAGCCCGATGAATCCGAGCGCGGCAATCCACAGAGCGGCGATGCCCAGCCAGGACGTTGTCAGGACGATTATTCCCGAGGCCACATTGGGAACGATGTGCCGCCGGATGATCTGCCACGGGCTGGATCCGAGCGTCACGGCGGCGTCGACGTAAGGCAGATGCAGGACCTCGACGGTGGCGGCCTCCACGAGGCGCGCGTACACCGGGACCAGGATGGCCGCCACCGCGATGACGCCGTTCGACAGACCTGGTCCCAGGACGGCGGCGACCGCGAGCGCGAGGAGGATGCCTGGGAACGCGAGCAGGAGGTCGACGAGTCTCATGATGACGAATCCGGTGGCTCCGCCGAAGTAACCGGCGACGAGGCCGAGCGCAGTTCCCACCAGCCCGCCTAGGACCACCACACAGAGGCTGGCAAACATCGTGGTGCGCCCGCCGTAGAGCACCCGCGCGAAAAGGTCGCGACCGAACGAGTCGGCGCCCATCAGGTGGGCGGACGAGGGATGGGCGAAGGCGGCCAACGGATCCTGAGTATTCGGGTCGATCGAGGTCAGCAGCGGAGCGGCGAGCACCATCGCCACGAGAACCACGCAGATCACCGTTCCGACGGCGAGGCTGCGGTGCCGCAGCGCGCGCAGAACCCTACGGCGACGCGACGGCAGCCCGCTCTGGGCGTCGATTGTGCTCACGGGCAGCGCCGTCAGGGAATCGAGCGGGGCGATGTCATGCTGCATCTGTATCTCTTCCCTATCGGTTCGCGACGCGAGGATCGAGGACCGGATAAAGCAGATCGACGACCAGGTTGGTCAGGGCGTAGACGACCGCGATGATCAGCACAACCGCTTGCACTGTCAGGTAATCCTTGGACAGGATCGCCTGAACGAGCAACCGGCCGATGCCGGGCCGCGAGAACACTGTCTCGACGATTACGACACCCGAGATGAGCTGGCCGACCTGCAGCCCGACGATGGTGAGTATGGGCAACAAGGCGTTGCGCAGGACGTGCCGCCTGAACACCTGGGCCGCGCTGATCCCCTTGGCCCGCGCGGTGATCACGTGCTTCTGCTGCTGTGCGTTGATGACACTGGAACGAACGAACCTGGCGTTGAACCCGATACTTCCCAGCGCCAGCGTCACCGAAGGCAGCACCAGACCCTTCAAGGAGGTGCCTCCGACGACGTCGAAAATCGGCAGCTTGACAGCGAAGACCAGAATGAGCAGCAGTCCTAGCCAGAAACTCGGGATCGACATGCAGGTGAGCGCGAATCCCATGGCGATCGTGTCCGCCGCGCGGTTACGTCGTAGCGCGGCGACCACGCCGATGATGCTGCCGAAGAATAGCGAGAGGGCCAGGCCGGCCAGGGTCAGTTGGATGGTCGCCGGGAAGTTCGCGGCCAACAGCGAGCTCACCGGGCGCTGGTCACCGTAGGAATAGCCGAAGTTGCCCCGCAGGACGTTACCGATCCAGTGCAGATACTGGACATGGACCGGCTGATCGAGGCCGAGCTGCTGATGCAGTCGTGCCACGAGGGTGCTGTCGCCGGCGTTCGTGCCCAGTAGTGCGACGGCAGGGTCGCCCGGGATCAGCCTGATGATCATGAAGACCAGAACGCTGATACCGAAGGCCAGCGCGATGATCGAGCCGACCCGGCGCAAGGTGTAGTTGATCATGCGGCTGACCCGTTCCCGCGTCCGACGCCCGTGCTTGCTCGTGCGGCCGTGCCGTGCGGCCCGTCCGGGCGCAGGAGTGTTGTTCCGGTGCGTTCTTCAAGGGCCACCGCGGCGTCCAGAATCCTGTTCTCCTTCAGGGCGCCCCCCGCGAACTGGATGCCGGTGGGCAGACCATCGCGACCGAGGCCGTTGAGCACGGAGACGGTCGGCGTACCGGACAGCACGCCGGCATAGTTAAGTGGGCGTCCGAAGGCGCCCGGAAGCATGTACTCGAAATCGTCATTGACGCCGGATGCAACGACGCCCAGCGACGGGGCCAGCAACGCGTCGTAGCCCGATGCGAGCTCGGCGAACCGTTCCGCAATCACCCGTCGAATTCGCTGCGCGCGAATGTAGTCGACTGCGGGTATCACGGCGCCGGCCAGCCGGTGCGCGCGCGCCTTCGACGCTGTGAGCTCGACAGTTCGCCCGCTCGCAATGAACGCGTCGAAGGCCGCGTAGGCCTCGGCGCTGGTCACAAGTTCGGCGACCTCGCCATACGGCAGATCGGGCAGTTGCACCTCATGGAGCGTGCCTATCTCTCCAAGGGCGGCAAGCGATACATCGAAATTGGCTGACACCTCGGTCTCGGCACCATCGCAGGAACCGCTGATGACCCCGAAGCGAAAGTCCGTGCGTCGCCGGTGGGCCCGCCGATAGCGGTAGGGGCGGCCCAGGCTCGACGGATCTCGCGGATCATGGCCCGCAATCGCCTCCAACACCAGGCCACAGTCATCAGCACACCGGCACATCGGTCCTAGCCGGTCCAGCGTCCAGCAAAGTGTCATTGCCCCGGCGCGGCTGACTCTGCCGTACGTCGCTCGCATCCCGGCGGTCCCGGTGAAGGCGGCGGGAAGCAGGATAGAGCCTCCCGTGTCGCTGCCCATGGCGAACGGAAGAACCGCGGCCGCCACGACCGCGGATGGCCCGCTGGAGGACCCGTTCGTCCAGCGCTCGGTATGCCATGGATTGGCGGGAGGGCCGGTTATCGAGGCGTCTGGATTGTCGTATCCCATACCTCCGGCTATCTCAATTGTCGCTACCTTGGCCAGCAGAACCGCGCCAGCATCGCGAAGCCTGCGGGTGACCGTGGCCTCCTCAGCGAAACGCTGGTCGGGAAACGCGCCCCATGTCGTCGGTGCCCCGACCGCGCTGATGATGTCTTTGAGCCCGTACGGGATTCCGTGCAGTGGTCCACGATCGAGTCCGGAACGGAGCTCTGCCTCGGCCAGCGCGGCCTCCCTGTGCGCGATGTCCTCAGTGATGGTGACAACCGCGTTAAGGCTGCGACCGATGCGGTCCAGTCTCCCCAGGTAAAGCTCGGTGAGCTCAGTAGGCGACACCGTGCCACTGCGGAGCAGGGCGCCGAGCTGCGTGATACTCGAGAACGCGAGCTCCTCCGCGTTCATGAACGGAGGCATGCGTCTGCGTGCACGACAAAAATCGGCTCGCAGTCGTTGGTTAGGGCGAATTGACGCAGCCGTTCGGCCGCTGTGAGGTGGGAGCCGACCGTTGTACGAATCTCGTCCATCTCAAGGTCGGTGATCGGACGTGGCTGCGCACGCCGGACGACCTCGACAAGCACGGTGGCCAGAGTTTCCAAGTCGTCGCCCGATGTTCGGGGATAGACAGACAGGCCAGTTTTGGCTTGGTTCGTCGAGGTCTCAGGCGAGTGAACGTCCCCGTCGTTGCTGTCCTCGGTCCGCTGCATGGTTCAAGACCATAAAGGAAAAGGTTTGCCTAGAGCAATAGCCCCGGAGTAAAACGTTTGTTTCCTCTACTTGATCGTCGGTAACGCGACGGAAACGTCAGTTTGGTACGACGCGCGACGGGTTTTCGGTTGCGTGTTCGTGACGGTCAGTACCCCATGGCTGCCGTACGCGACTCGGTCCGGTCCGCTTGGGAAAGGGAGCTAGTCGGCGCCGGTTCAGCGGCGCAGGCGGCGACCGGAGCGCGGCGCCGCAGTGGATGCTCGTTGCACGAGCGTCAGCGGGTTCGACACGAGCAGATCTTCGCCTGCCCCGCCGTTGACCCGCTCGATCAGCGCACGCACCGCCGCAGCGCCGAGCTCGTGCAGCGGCATGCTCACACTGGTGACGGAAACCTCGAGATACCGCAGGCAAGCGTCCTCGTCGAAGCTGACGAGCGACATGTCGTCGGGCACCGAGACCGCGAGTTCACGAAGCGCCATCATCGCGCCAAACAACTGGGTCAGGCTGCCGACGCCGATGGCCGTCGGCGCCTCGCTGCGCTGCAGCAACCGGCGGGCCGCCTCGTAGCCACCCTCCTCGGTGTCCTCGGCGTGTTCAAACGTCACAGACATGCCGCGAGCGCTGCACAGTGCACGGACCGCAGCGGCCCGGCGGTGAACGGTATCGATGATCTTGAAGCCATCGACGACACCCAGGCGCCGGTGGCCGAGGGCAGCCACGTGATCGACGAACAGCCGCATGGCCATGTCCTCGTCCATGACCACGTTGTTGCCCGGCTGAGGCCCGCGGCGATTGAGATAGACGTGCGGAACAACCAGGCCGCGATGGCGCCCGGCGCCCTCGCGCCGGGAGGTGGCGATCAGCAACCCGTCCGCGCGGCTCTCCTCCACCAGATACTGATAGTCGGTCGGCGGTCTGACGTCGTCCTGCGGCTCCTCAAGGATCATGACTACCTGACCGCCCTCGACCGCCGCCTGCAACGCGCCGCGCTGAATGCCGGCCCAAATCGGGTTCCGGAGCAACGGCACGACCATGGCCAGCGCGCCGGTCCGCGAGCGCTTGAGCGCCCGTGCCATGGCGTTCGGCCGGTAGCCCTGCCGGTGGGCAGCCGTCAGGATGCGATCGCGCGTCTCGGGCCTAATAGACAAACTTTGATCACCGTTGAGCACACGTGAGACGGTCGAGAGATGCACATCCACTGCTGCGGCGATGTCGGCAAGGCGAGGCCGCCGGTGTTCCGAAGACGTCGACCCGGCACTGCTAATGACCAATCTCCCAACGCCTCAAAGTCCGGTGGCGACGCGGCAGACAAGCCTCGGACAAGGTCTTGCTCCCAGCTCGCTGGGAAACGATCTCCAATACCACAGGCTCGGCACCGGCCCCAACGCCAACATTCGAAGCGTATACCGAAGCGGGTTGGTGGTTCTTCAGGCTCGCGAATATGGAGGCAAGTGGGGGGCAACGACGGGTCGGCGTCCCGCACGGTCAGCGCCTGCGCGCCTAGCAGGCCGAAGCCACCGGCCAACTGCGTCGCCATCAACCCCCGTGGCAATCGATCAGGGCCAACGGATTTCCCCGCGTTTCGGCGAAGCGCTCCCGGACCCTCTCATCCAACTTGAACGGCACTGCCGAACTCAGTAAGGCACGAGCGTCGGCGTTGCGCACTCCGTGAACCTCCAGCTCGGGCAAATGGCGCAACTCGTCGCCCAGTTGGTCGCATGCTCGAGCGCCTCAAAGGCAGGCTGCTGCTCGGGGAATTCCGAGCCGTTGACGCTCGGGTCGTTCTGCGTGGCGTCGCACAAGAGGAGTAAGAAGTGCAGCCTGCGGGGTACCCACGGCAGGTCTGGCCATCGTTGTCGGCCGTGATGGGCCCAGGCTCTCCTAGCGATTCACCCAGCTCATGTCTGCCGCGCGATCGCCCTTGACTGTTCCCGGCGGGACGATCTGCTCCAGCCGTCGCAGGTCATCATCGTCCAGTTGAA
>JAVEET010000133.1 GCA_030840295.1 Pseudonocardiales bacterium | reverse complement strand
CTGCCAGACATCGACATACGGGTGGCCGTTGATCTTGACGTGCGGGGAGGTGACGGTGGCCGCGATCCGGCTCTCCTTGGAACCGGCCACCAGATGATCGACCAGGACGCCAAGCCGGCGGGTCGGGCTCGGCTGGAATTGCCCGACCATAGCCGCGAGGTCATCGATGCCACCCAGTGGTTCGACCACGATGCCCGCAATTCGCAGGTCCTCGCCCCAGATCCGTTCGACCAGAGCGGCGTCATGCACGCCCTCCACCCAGATCCGACTGGCCTTTGCCACCTGAGCCTTGACATTGGCGACCGCAACCGAGCCGGACGCGGTCCGTCCCGGCCGGGCCGCCGCGACCGGGGCGACGGCCGGGCGGACCAGGGTGACCAGCTCCCCCTCCAGCAGAAACGCCGCGGGAAGCATCGGAAATACCCGCTCGCGATCGTGGCGGTCGGCCAAGGTCACGACATCGCGCTGCTCACCGGCGACCACCGAGCGACCTACCCGCACCACCGCACCACAGAACCTCCCGTCGGCCGTTTCGACCACGAGCTCGGGCTCCGCGGGCACCTCGCGCACCGACCGGCGGCGGCGTCCAGCCGACCCGGACGAGCCGGACGAGTCGGATCGCCCGGACCCGCCGGACAGGACATCTTCGGAATACCGCACCCGGACACCTTAGGTGCGTGGCGGGGTCAGAACCGGTAGGTAAGCTTGTTTCTCGTGTCGCATCGTCGCTGTGCCCAACTCGCCGCGTGGGGTTCTGCCTGGCTGCGGGGCTCGGTGGCGTTCGACGACGTCCTGGACGCGGTCGCGGCCGGTACGCGCAATGTGGGCGGCCTCGGTTTCGACAGCACTGACCTGCACCCGGTCGGTAGCGCATTGTCCGATTGGAAGCGGGCCGGCACCAAGACCCTGACTCTGGTCCTGCCGGTGCCCGGTGACGTGCGCGGGTTGGCCGGTGCACCGGAGTTCCGCGATGCCGCGCTGGCCAGCGGTCAGGCCGTGTTCGGCCTGGACACCGGCCTGACCTGCGTGGCCGGTCCGGAGACACCCAGCAGCGCCGGCAGGCAGCTGTACTGGCATCGAGCGACGGTCATCGAAAGGGCCCCGGACTTCGTGAGTCTCTCCGATGCCGAACACGATCTCGCGGAGGCGGTCCGCGAGACCGCTTCGGGGTTCGCGCGACGCGGGTCCTCGAGCTGGATGTCCGACGTCGCCGGCGCCTTGTCCGATGCCCGCAGAGCCGGTGAGCGCCTGAACCTGCCAGCCAGCCATCCTCCCCGCGGTGTGCGGGTAGTGGCGCAGGCCGAACGACTGGCCGCGGTGCTCGAACTGGTCGATGCCGACGGCACCGGCGAACTGACCGCCGCTGGCATGCTGGAGCGCGACCGGGCCCTTGCCCCCTTGCGACTCGCGGTGCGCAGAGCCCTGCTGGCGGGCTACAACGCCCACTCCGAGGTCGCCGCGAACTGACTCGCTGTCTCAGCTCCCCCGGCGTTGGGGAGCAGGGCAACAGGTGGCCGGGCAATCGATACCGCAGGGACCGAGATCACCCAGCAATTGCGGCGGAGCACCGGACAGGTACTCCTCGAACAGATCTACCAGGCCGCTGACGAAGGCCGGATGGGTCCCAGCGGTCGCTGCCCGGACGAAACCCATGCCTAGTTCGTTGGCAGTGTCCCTGGCTTCGTTGTCGAGATCCCAGACCACTTCCATGTGATCGGAGATGAAGCCGGTCGGAACCACGACTACGTCGGTGATCCCGTCCGCGGCCAGCGTCCTCAGGTGGTCATTGACGTCCGGCTCCAGCCACGCAACCTGGGGTGGTCCGCTGCGGGACTGCCAGACTAGGTCATACTCGGCCGCCGGCCCCCGCACTGCCTCGGCCACCAACCGGGCGGTTGTGCGCTGCTGGCCCAGATACAGACCACCGGACGGTCCCGAGCCGGCGTTCATACTCTCGGGAATCGAGTGCGCGGTGAACACCAGCCGAGCCGTGGCCCGTGCCGATTCACTGAGGCCGAACAGAGCCTGCCGAACACCGTCCGCGTTTGCGGTTATGAAGCCTGGATGATCGAAGTAGTGGCGAACCTTGGTGAACGTCGGCGCGGTAGCGCCCAGTTCGGCGGAGGTACTCGCCAGATCCTCGCGGTATTGACGGCATCCCGAGTACGACGCTGTCGCACTGGTCGCCAACACCAGGGCATTGCGGACGCCGTCGGCGACCATCTGCCGCGCGGTATCGGCGAGGAACGGGTGCCAATTGCGGTTGCCGAAGTACACCGGCACGGCTAGGCCACGCCGGGAGAATTCTGCTCGGATCGCCTCGATCAACGCCTCGTTCTGTGCGGTAATCGGCGAGATGCCGTCGTAATGCAGGTAATGCTTGGCCACCTCGGCCAACCGCTCCGCCGGGATCCCCCGGCCGGAAGTCACCTTCCGCAGAAAGGGCATCACCTCGTCCGGGCCCTGCGGTCCTCCGAACGAGAGCAACAGCAATGCATCGAATGCAGTCTCGGTCACCACTCGACGTTACACAGCCGCGACATGGCGACCGAGCCGGGCATGGCCAGGCTGTGACCGGCAGACCAGGCGTGAACTTAGGGTGATTACACGCCCATCGCGTGGAAACCGCCGTCGACGTGCACGATCTCGCCGGTGGTGGCGGGCAGCCAGTCCGAGAGCAGCGCGGCACAACTGCGCCCGACCGCTGTGGCGTCGTCGATATCCCAGCCCAGCGGCGCGCGCGGGGCCCACGCCTCTTCGAACGCGCTGAAGCCGGGGATGCTCTTGGCGGCCATCGTGCGAACCGGACCGGCGGCCACCAGATTGACCCGGATCTTGCTCGGGCCGAGTTCTCGCGCCAAGTAGCGCGAGGTCGATTCCAACGCGGCCTTGGCAACGCCCATCCAGTTGTAGGCCGGCCACGCGACCGTCGCGTCGAAGGTCAGGCCCACCATCGAGCCGCCCTGCTCACCGAACAGTGGGCGGCTGGCCACGGCCAGCGACTTGAAGGAATAGGCCGATACCTCGAATGCCGTGGCCACATCGGCAATCGGTGCCTCGAGAAAGGCCTCGCCGAGACACGAGGCCGGCGCGAAACCGATCGAGTGGAGCACGCCGTCGAGACCGTCCAGGTGCTCGCGGACCTTGCTCGCCAACCCGTCGAGCTGTTCGGGGTCCGTGACGTCCAGTTCGACTACCGGGGCGGGCTTGGGAAGCCGTCGGGCCACCCGCTCGACGAGGGACATCCGTCCGAAGCCGGTCAGCACGACCTCAGCCCCCTGCTCCTGGGCGATCTTCGCCACCGAGAAGGCGATGGAGGCATCAGTGATAACCCCGGTGATCAGCAGCCGCTTGCCGTCCAGAATTCCCATGAACTCTCCTTCGTTGGTGGCGCCGTGCACTCTCAGTGCGGTGGGCTTCGTCAGCGTTGGGCTTTGTCGGTCGCGTGCTTGTCGGCTGGACTCAGTCGGCTGGACTCAGTCGGCCTTGGACTTGGCCGGCCGAGGTCTACAGACCCATTCCCAGGCCACCGTCGACGGGCAGCACGACACCTGTGAGGTAGGACGCCTGCTCCGACGCGAGGAATTCGACCGCCGCGGCGATCTCCTCCGAGGCCCCGTAGCGCTTGAGCGGTACATTGGCGAGAATCTCCTTGCGACGAGCCTCGCTGAGTTCGGCGATCATGTCCGTCTCGATGAACCCGGGAGCCACGACGTTGGCGGTGATGCCGCGGCTGCCGAGTTCGCGCGCGATCGATCGGGCCAACCCCACCAGGCCGGCCTTGCTGGCCGCGTAGTTGGCCTGACCTGGGGACCCGACGAAGGCGACCACCGAAGAGATGAAGATCATCCTTCCACGTCTGGCCTTGAGCATGCCGGGTGTCGCGCGCTTGGCGACCCGGTAGGCGCCGGTCAGGTTGGCATCGAGTACCCGGATGAACGAGTCCTCGCTCATCCGCATCAGCAGGGTGTCGTCGGTCATACCGGCGTTGGCCACCAGGACCTCGACCGGGCCCTGCTCGGCTTCCACCGCGGTGAAGGCCGCATCGACGGCGGCGGAATCGGTGATATCGCACTGAACACCGAACAAGCCTGCCGCGGCGCCACTACCCCGGTGGGTGACGGCCACCCGGTCACCCGCAGCCGCGAATTTCTGGGCTATGGCCAGCCCGATGCCACGGTTTCCGCCGGTTACCAGCACAGATCGAGTCACGAGGAGTCACGCTAGCCGATCTAGTACCCGCGACGAAGTTACCACCCGGTACGCCGGCGAACGCGACGGAGGACGTGGGTAGCGTGACCGGTATGCGAGCCATTCAGATCGACTCATTCGGCGGTCCCGAGGTCCTGCAGATCGTGGACCTTCCGGAGCCGGTGCCAGCGGCAGGTGAGGTCCTCGCCACCGTCCGGGCAGCGGGTATCAACTTCGCAGACACGCATGCCACCGAGGATTCCTACCTTTCCAAGCAGACCCTTCCGCTGATCCCCGGCGGTGAGGTGGTAGTCGATCTGCCCGGCAACGGCCGAGTGCTGGCGTTGGCGCCGCACGGCGGCTACGCCCAGCGGGTCGCAGTCGACCCACGGCGCACGTTTCCGATACCTGACGGTGTCGACGACGCCCAGGCTCTGAGCGCGCTGGTCCAAGGCGCCTGTGCCTGGCACCTGCTGCGGACCAGCACGCATCTGGCTCGGGGTGAGTCCGTGGTGGTGCACGCCGCTGCGGGCGGTGTCGGGACCATTGCCGTGCAGCTTGCCAAGCGCTGGGGTGCCGGTCGGGTCATCGCGACAGCGTCGACGGCGGCGAAATGCGAGCTCGCCATCAGCCTCGGTGCCGACGTGGCCATCGACTCCACGCAGGACGATCTGACAGCGGCGTTACTCGAAGCCAATGGCGGTGCTCGAGTGGACATCGTCCTGGAGATGACCGGCGGCCCGGTGTTCGATCAGAGCCTGGCTGCGCTGGCCCCGTTCGGACGATTGGCGACCTACGGGATGGCCAGTCGGAAGAATCCTCAGCCGATCAACGCTGGGTCGCTGATGGCGCACAGTACGGCCGTGATCGGATTCTGGCTGGCTCACACGGTGGCCAGGCCCGGCATGCTGGCGACCGCGGTGACCGAGCTGTTCCAGCTCATCGAGGAAGGCGAGCTGAAGCCGGTACTCGGCGGCCGGTACACGCTGGATACTGTCGCCGATGCGCACCGTGCGCTGCTGTCGCGAGAAACGGTCGGCAAGCTCGTGCTCGACCCGCGGGACTGAATCAGATCAGTCGGCCTGACCACAGCAGCGAGACGGCACCCGCCACCACCAACGCGAGCAGACCGCCGATCATGAACCGCCAGCTGATATCGCGCTGGGCAATGGTGTAACCGATCTGCGAGCCGATGTCCTTGTACACCGACTGCAACTCCTGGGCTGACGCCGCCGTGTGGAAGGTGCCGCCGGTTGACTGGGCGAGGCCGCGCAGCGTGGGCTTGTCGGCCGGAACCGGAGTGGTCCGGCCCTCGACGGTGACCGTGCCGGTGTCGGTTCCGAACGCAATGGTCGAGACGGGTGTGTTGGCCTTCTTGGCGGCCGCGGCGGCTTCGGCCACCGTCCGCCCGACGGTGTTCGAGCCGTCTGAGAGCAGCACGATGCGAGCCGGCGCGGGCTTGTCGTTTGCCGCCGTGGTGGTTTGGCTGAAGGTCTGCAGCGCATCCAGGCAGGAGAAGACGCCCTCGCCGATCGCGGTGTACGGCTCCAGCTGTAGCCCGGCCACGGCCCGCTTGAACGAATCCCGGTCCAGGGTCGGCGGCACCAGAACACTGCCGTTACGTCCGAACTTGACCAGGCCAAGATTGATCCGTTTCGGAAGCAGATCCGCGAACTGCTGGGCCGCCAACTTCGCCGCGTCCAGCCGGTTGGGCAGCACGTCCGTGGCCTGCATGGACAACGACACGTCAATGGCTAGCATGACGGTCGCCTTCTCCTGTGGCACCCGAACCGCCGCGGTAGGGCGGGCAACCCCCAGTGAGAGGACGGTCATCGCGATGAGCAACAACGCGAACGTCAGGTGTCGGCGCCAGCCCGGCCGCCGCGGTACGACGCTGGCCAGCAACTGAGTGTTGGAGAAGCGGGCCACGAATTTGCGACGCCGCAACTGGACCAGCAGGTAGCCGAGCGCTACCGCGAGCACAGCGATGAGCAGGAACAGCCAGGACGGCGAAGCGAAATGCATCAGTGGACCATCCCGGCGCGAGAGGGCGGCCGCACTGCGACGCCGCGGCGCCGCGTGACGACGAATTTGGCGATATCGGACAACCAGTCGGAATCCGTGCGTAATTGGAGGTGATCGGCACCGGCGCGCCGCAGGATGGCCGCGATCTGGTCTCGCTGTTCTCGCGCGGCGGTCGCGTAGCGGTAGCGCAGCCGGGCGTCGGAGGTCTGTACCTCAAGTTGCTCGCCGGTCTCGGGATCGACGAAGGTGACCAAACCCGCCTCCGGCAGGTCCATCTCGCGCGGATCGACGATCTCGATACCGAGCAGTTCGTGGCGGTCCCCCAGCCCGCGCAGCGGCCGTTCCCAGCCCGCCTCGGCCAGGAAATCCGAGATCACGACCACCATGCCCCGCCGTCGCGGTGGCCGGCGCACGAGCTCGAGAGCTTCTTTGAGGTCGGTGCTGCCACTCCGGTTCGCCCGTGGTGTCCCGGCGATCCTGCGCAGCAGATAGCGGGCGTGGTTGGTACCGGACTGCGCGGGAACGCGGTACGTCTCCTCGCCAGTGGTGATGATCGCCCCTATCCGGTTGCCGGCCTTGGTGGTGAGGTGCGCCACGGCGGTTGCAGCCGCCAGTACGAGATCGCGCTTCTCCAGATTGATCGTTCCGAAATCGAGGCTCGGGGACAGGTCGGCCACGACCCAGGACTCGAGCTCCCGATCGGCGATGGTTTGCCGTACGTGGGGCGTCATGGTCCGCGCGGTGACGGGCCAGTCCATCCGGCGGACGTCGTCGCCCGGGAAGTACTGCCGCGACTCGGCCGGTTCGGTGCCCTGTCCTGGCACCAGGCCGAGATAGCTACCTTGCAACAGACCGTCCAGCTTGTTGCGCACGGCGTATTCCAGCCGCCGCAGGACCGCTTCGGTCTCCGGTGGGAGCGCTGCCCGCGGCCCAGTCACGCCGGCGGACCCCAATTGCCCGAACGGTCCGGCACGCCGTTCTGGGCAGGCGCGACCTGGCCGCCCGGTTCGTGGGCAACGCTGTGCGCTCCGGAGATCCGAGCCTGCGCCGGTGCGGTGGCCGCGGCCGGGATGAATCCGCTGGTGGCACGCTGACGCGGCGCCACTTGGGGCAGGGCGACGCTCTGCAAGACCCGGCTCACCGCCTGCGGCGCTTGGACACCGTCCGCGATGGCGTCGTAGGACAGCACGAGGCGGTGCGGCAGCACATCGATGGCGACGTCGAGAACGTCCTGCGGCAGCACGTAGTCGCGCCCCCGGAGCAAGGCCAGGGCTCGGCCGGCCGCGATCAGTCCGAGACTGGCCCGGGGGCTGGCTCCGTAGGAAATCCAGCTGGCCACGTCCGGCATCCCGAACTCGGCCGGCTGCCGGGTGGCGACAACGAGCCTGACCACGTAGTCGACCACCGCATGATGGACGAATACCCGACTAGCCCGCTGCTGCAGGGATATCAGGTCATCGGTGGAGATCACGGGCTGGGCGACCGGCGGATCGACCCCCATCCGGTAGATGATCTCCCGCTCCTCGGCCGACGATGGATAGTCGACGTTGATCTTCATCAAGAATCGGTCGCGCTGGGCCTCGGGCAGCGGATAGACGCCCTCGGACTCGATCGGGTTCTGGGTGGCCAGCACCAGGAAGGGGTTCGGCACCGGGTACCGCTTGCCTCCGAGGGACACCTGGCGCTCGGCCATCACCTCGAGCAAGGCCGATTGAACCTTGGCCGGTGCGCGGTTGATCTCGTCGGCCAGCACGAAGTTGGCGAACACCGGGCCCAGCTCGGTGTCGAACTTCTCCGCACCCGGGCGGTAGATGCGCGTGCCCACGATGTCGGACGGAACGAGGTCTGGCGTGAACTGCAGGCGGGCGAAGGTGCCTCCGACCGTGTGGGCCAGGGTCTCGACGGCAAGCGTCTTGGCCACGCCGGGTACCCCCTCGAGGAGGCAGTGCCCGCGGGCGAGCAGGCTCACCATCATCCGCTCGACCATGCGTTCCTGGCCGACGATGACCCGCTTGACCTCGAACATCGCGCGCTCGAGCGCGGTCGCATCCGCGGCCGGTGTGGGATTGGTCGCCGGCTCGGTCATGGAACTCCCCATCAGATATCTGCCGGCGTGGCCGGCGGTACTCGTGCGGTAGGTGTAAGCGCCTCAACCGTAACCGAGGAGCGACAAACCCGACCGGACGGGACGGTAGAACTCTGCTGTGTGCTCAGCCCCCGATAGCCGACATCGGTCGATCAGGCTGCCTGAAGTCAGGTGCGGCGATACCGTGGCCGGAAGGCTTGGCCCGTACAGCCTCGCGGATGATCCGCTCCAGCTCGGTGTCCGTCGATCCGGCGCGCAGCGCTGCGCGCAGGTCCGTCTCCTGGTGGGCGAACAGACAGGTCCGCAGCTGACCGTCGGCCGTGAGCCGGAGCCGGTCGCAGTCCCGGCAGAACGGCCTGGTCACAGACGCGATGATGCCGACCCGTGGCGGATCGGTCCGCCAGTGCGACTGTCCGGGTCCGTCGAGGACCTCGAAGGACTCGGCCGGGGCGTGATCGAGATGCCCGATCGGGCGCAGGGTGAAGACCGAAGTCAACGCCGCCTGGACGTCGTCGGCGGTGACCATCTGCTCGCGGGTCCAGGCATGCTGGGCGTCCAGGGGCATGTGCTCGATGAACCGCATCTGATAGCCCGATTCCAGCGCCCACTGCAGCAGCTGCGGGGCCTCCCGCAGATTCATGTCGCGCATCAGGACCGCGTTAACCTTGACCGGGCTCAATCCGGCCTCTGACGCGGCCTGCAAGCCGGCAAGCACGTCGGACAGCCGGTCGCGGCGCGTCAGCTCGAGGAACTTCTGGCGATCCAGGGTGTCCAGCGAAACGTTGACCCGGTCCAACCCGGCCGCGGCGAGATCGAGAGCCTTGTCAGCCAGCGCCAGAGCGTTGGTGGTGAGTGACAGCCCGGGACGTGGTTGGAGGGTGGCCAGCCTGCGCACCAAACCCGCTACGCCGGCGCGCACCAACGGTTCACCACCAGTGAGCCGGATCGTGGTGACGCCCAGGCCCACGAAGATCGAGGCGAGCCGCAGGATCTCGTCGTCGCTGAGGACCTTGTCCTTGCTGAGCCAGTCCAGTCCTTCGGCGGGCATGCAGTAGGAGCAACGCAACGAACACTTGTCGGTAAGCGAGAT
Organism: Pseudonocardiales bacterium; assembly: GCA_030840295.1. GTDB lineage: Bacteria > Actinomycetota > Actinomycetes > Mycobacteriales > Jatrophihabitantaceae > Jatrophihabitans_A. The sequence goes on along the minus strand of JAVEET010000133.1, from coordinate 17,218 downwards.
GCGCAGGTCTTGGGCGCGCCGGCCGAAGGCGTCGATCAGACCTCTGTCGTCAGACACCCGCGCGTTCGCGGCCAGTAGGTCTACCGGACTTGTCCCGGTCGGTTCGACCTGCGAAAGCGGCGTCATGCTGCCAGCGTAACGACTCCGGTCGCGGACAGCGCCTACGGACAGCGTCTATGTCAGTACCTCGGCGCTAGCTGAGTGGCCGGGTCGCACCGTAGTAGTCCCCCGAAACCTGATCCCAGGGCGTGACCTGGACGACCGTGCCCGAGTAGGGCGCCTGGATCACATTGCCGCCGCCGATGTAGATCGCGACGTGATGGATGTCGCCTTGACTGGGAAGCCCCCAGAACAGGAGGTCGCCCGGCATGAAGTTGCCCGGCGACGGGTGGATGGACCCGGCGTCGAACTGGGTAGCCGCATAGTGTGCGGTCTGCAGGCCTTGTGCGGCCCAGGCATAGATGACCAGACCGGAGCAGTCGAACCCGGTCACCGAGCCGTCGTTCCAGCCGTCCGTGCCGGGCGAGTTGACGCCGCGCGTCGGGCCGTAGGCGTTGCCGCCGGCCCAAGCATAGGGCTGGCCGAGCGCGGTCATGGCGCGCGCGACGGCCGCCTGGCCCTTGGCCGCGGTCCAACTGCCCGAGGGCGAGGGCGTGTAGCTGACCTGGCCGCCCCCACCGCCACCGCCACCATTGCTGTTGTTGGCCGCCGCCGCGGCAGCAGCGGCGGCAGCGGCTCGTGCCTGGGCCAGCCTCTGCTGACGCGCCTTCTCGGCCGCGATTCGGGCCTGTTCAGCCACATAGGCGTTGTACTTGGCTCGCTGGCCGTTCAGAGTGGCGAGATTGGCCTGCGCCGTCGCGAGTTGCTGGCGGTAACTGGCTTGCTGGGTCTGCAGTTGGGCCTGCAGTTGCACCTGGCGCGCCCGAGCGGCCTTCGCCGCAGCAAAGGCTGTCTGGGCCTCGGTGGCCAGCTTGGTCTGCAACAGGACCAGGGCCTTTGCCTTGGCGTCTGCGTTCGATTTAGCCACCGTGGCCCGGTCCATGACACCCATCACGTCGAGGTGCCGGTCGGATACGTAACGGAGGTAGTCACCGCGCTGCAGCAGTGAATTGGGATCCTTCGCGGTCAGCAAGCCGCTGGCGCCAGTGCTGACCGACGGTGAGATGTAGGAGTTACGGACGAAGTTCTGCAGCGAGCGACGGGCGGCGTCGAGTTGCTTCTGTGCCGCGACGATGGCGGCCTGCGCGGCGACTGCCTGCTGCTTGGCCTCATCGAGCATGGACATGGCCAGCGCGTATTTCTGCTCCTTCAGCGCGGCGTCCGCGGTCAGCTGCTGAAGCTGAGTGGTTGCCTGAGCCAGCAGGGCCGAAAGCCGCCCCACCTGGTTGGCCATGTTGTTCTTCGCTTGCTGGGCGGCGCTGAGCTGTCCGTCGCTCGGATTGCGCGGTGGTGCCGCGCTTACCGGCGAGGCAGCACAAAGGACGGTGGCGGCAACGAGCGCGCCGCACACCATGACTTTCAGCCCCCGCGGTGTCTCAGCCATCCTGATCGTTGAATCTTGGGCCTGTCGGAACACCGTGTAACCCCTTTGTTCTGGTACTGCCAGAGGAAAGAATGCCAGGTGAATCCCATCTGCGCCACTAGTCACGCCAGTCACACTGGTTTCTTGCGTTACAACTTGGTTACCGGCGTAGCCCGGTGCGGCCCGGTGCGGCCCGGAAACTGGGACTCCCGCCACTTGTGGCGCTACCCACGGTGAGTAGAAACGAGTCATAGGCAAGGATGTGATCGTTGCAATGACTTGACCTTCGCTGAGGTGCCTCCGCCCCGAATGTGGAGGCATCGGACACTGCCTCCGCCCCGAATGTGGAGGCAGCGGACGGACCCGCTCGGGCCGGCGACGGTCGCGGAAGGAAGGTGACCAAGGAGATGAACGTGCCCGCAGGCAACCCGAACAGCTTCGACTCGAAGGACGTACTTCAGGTCGGAGACACCAGCTACACGTACTTCCGGCTGGACCAGGTGGCCGGGGCCGAGGCGCTTCCCTTCAGCCTGAAGGTGCTGCTGGAGAACCTTCTGCGCACCGAAGACGGCGCGAACGTCACGGCCGATCAGATCCGCGCAGTGGCGGGCTGGGACGCCGACGCCGAGCCGGACACAGAGATCCAGTTCACGCCCGCCCGGGTCGTCATGCAGGACTTCACCGGTGTGCCTGCGGTGGTCGATCTGGCCACCATGCGCGAGGCGGTGGCCGAGCTTGGCGGCGATCCCGCCAAGATCAACCCGCTGGCCCCGGCGGAGCTGGTCATCGATCACTCCGTCATCGCCGACCTGTTCGGCGTTCCGGGCGCCTTCGTGGGCAACGTAGACCTCGAGTACGAACGGAACTTCGAGCGCTACCAGTTCCTGCGTTGGGGGCAGACCGCCTTCGACGAGTTCAAGGTCGTCCCACCGGGCACCGGCATCGTGCACCAGGTGAACCTTGAGCACCTTGCCCGCGTGACGTTCGGCCGCGTGGTCGGGACACCGGACGGCGAGGAACTGCAGGCCTACCCGGACACCGTCGTCGGCACGGATTCGCACACCACCATGATCAACGGCCTCGGCATCGTCGGCTGGGGGGTGGGTGGCATCGAGGCCGAAGCGGCCATGCTCGGCCAGCCGGTGTCGATGCTCATCCCCCGGGTGGTCGGCTTCAAGCTCACCGGCGAGATGCCCGAGGGTGCCACCGCGACCGACCTGGTCCTGACCATCACCGAGATGCTGCGCAAACACGGTGTGGTCGGCAAGTTCGTGGAGTTCTACGGCACCGGGGTGCCCGCTGTGCCACTGGCCAACCGGGCGACGATCGGCAACATGAGCCCGGAGTACGGCTCGACCATCGCGGTGTTCCCCATCGACGAGGAGACCATCAAGTACCTGCGCCTGACCGGACGGTCCGAGGATCAGGTGGCACTGGTCGAGACCTACGCCAAGGCACAGGGGCTATGGCATGACCCCGACCGCGAAGCTCGCTACTCCGAGTACCTGGAACTCGATATCTCCAGTGTCGTGCCCTCCATCGCGGGGCCCAAGCGGCCGCAGGACCGGATCGCGCTGACCGAGTCCAAGTCATCTTTCCGCAATGCGCTGGCAGCCTACGTGCAGAGCGACGAGACCGGCTACGACGAGACGCTTGCGGAATCCTTCCCGGCCAGTGATGCCCCGGCCCACCACAGCAACGGATCGGAGCCACCGCCCGGCGAGCTGGTCTCGGCCGCCGCCACCGACGGCGGCCGGCCGAGCACGCCGACACGGGTAAGGCTGGCGGACGGCTCGGAGTTCGAACTCGACCACGGTGCGGTGACGATCGCCGCGATCACCTCGTGCACCAATACCTCCAACCCGTCGGTCATGATCGGCGCAGCGCTGCTGGCCAAGAAGGCCGTCGAAAAGGGCCTGACCAGCAAGCCATGGGTGAAAACAACCCTGGCGCCGGGCTCCAAGGTGGTCAGCGACTACTACGAGCGGGCCGGCCTGACGCCCTATCTCGACAAGCTCGGCTTCAACCTGGTCGGCTACGGCTGCACGACCTGTATCGGCAACTCCGGCCCGCTGATCCCCGAGGTCAGCGCCGCCGTCAACGAAGCCGATCTCGCGGTCGCCGCGGTGCTGTCGGGTAATCGCAACTTCGAGGGCCGGATCAATCCGGACATCAAGATGAACTACCTCGCCTCACCGCCCCTGGTGGTGGCCTATGCGCTTGCCGGGTCGATGGACGTCGACCTCTTCAACGACCCGCTGGGAGCGGACCAGAGCGGTAAGCCGGTGTATCTCCGCGACATCTGGCCGTCGACCGCAGAGATCGAAGAGGTCGTCGGCTCGGCCATCGCGAGCGAGATGTTCGTTACTGACTATGCCGATGTCTTCGCCGGCGACGAACGGTGGCAATCGCTGCCGACTCCCGAGGGACGCACTTTCACCTGGGATCCGCAGTCGACGTACGTGCGCAAGCCTCCGTATTTCGACGGCATGCAACTCAAGCCGTCTCCGGTCACTGACATCGCCGGTGCCCGGGTCCTGGTGAAGGTCGGCGACTCGGTGACAACGGATCACATCTCCCCCGCCGGCTCGATCAAGGCCGACTCACCGGCCGGAAAGTACCTGTCCGAGCACGGTGTCCAACGCAAGGATTTCAACTCCTACGGTTCCCGTCGCGGTAACCACGAAGTGATGATCCGGGGCACCTTCGCCAACATCCGGCTGCGCAACCAGATCGCTGAAGGTACCGAAGGCGGCTTTACGCGCGACTTCACGCAGAGTGACAGTCCGATCAGCAGCATCTACGACGCATCGGTGAATTACGCGCGTGCGGGGACGCCGCTCGTCGTGCTCGCGGGTAAGGAATACGGCTCCGGCTCATCGCGGGACTGGGCCGCCAAGGGCACCGCGCTGCTGGGTGTCAAAGCGGTCATCGCCGAGTCCTACGAGCGGATCCACCGGTCCAATTTGATCGGCATGGGCGTCCTACCGCTGCAGTACCCGGCCGGGGAAAGCGCGGAATCCCTCGGTCTCACCGGGACAGAGTCGATCTCGATCACCGGCGTAAGGGCTCTGAACGAAGGCGGCATTCCGCGCGAGGTGAGCGTGCAGGCCGGCGATGTGGCGTTCAGGGCGACGTTGCGGATCGATACTCCTGGTGAAGCCGACTACTACCGCCACGGCGGCATCATGCAGTACGTATTGCGCTCGCTGCTCTAGCGGTCGCGCACCACCCGCGCGTTGGATGTCTCGCCAGATGTGAAGGGGCGCCGGACCGATCTGGTCCGGCGCCCCTTGACGTCGTGGGCGTGCTGACCTTAGGCCGAATCGCGATCGTCACAGGGAGTGACGAACCGCCGGTTCGCTGCACGACCGCGTGGAGCAATATTGGCCATGCCCGCTCTCAGCGGTCCCAGCAGCAACAGATGTCGAAACCTGAACTGGTTGGTAACAACTCTGTGACGATGCTTTTCGGGAGCGGCCACCGAGGGATATGTTTCCGACGACAACAATCACCTGCGCTCGGCGGTCGGGTGCAGTAAGTCAGTGGGAAAGGCGGGAAGCCCATGCGCATTCGTGCGCTCGGTGTGGTCGTAGTAGGAGTCACCATCGCGGTGTCGCTCGCGGCCTGCAGCAGTTCAAAGAGCAATAACAACAGTGCCGGCGGGAGTTCGAGCAGCAGCAGTGCGGGCGGTTCCGTCAAAGGCAGCGTGGGCGTAATCCTGCCCGACACCCAGTCCTCGGCCCGGTGGGAGAGCTTCGACAAGCCCCTGCTGACCAAGGCATTCGCCGATGCCGGCGTCAAGGCGGACGTCCAGAACGCGTTGGGCGACAAGAGCAAGATGATCTCCATCGCCCAGTCGATGATCACCTCGGGCGTTTCGGTCCTGGCCATCGTCAACCTCGACAGCGCCACCGGCGCCCAGATCGAGCAGACCGCCAAGCAGGCCGGCGTGAAGACCATCGACTACGACCGGCTCACCCTCGGTGGTACGGCGGACTACTACGTTTCCTTCAACAACGTTGAGGTCGGCAAGCTGCAGGGCCAGGGGCTGGTCGACTGTTTGACCGCCGCCAACAAGACCAACCCGCAGATCATCGAACTGAACGGCTCCCCGACCGACAACAACGCAACCCTGTTCAAGCAGGGCTACGACTCGGTCCTGGACCCCAAGTACGCCGCGGGCTGGAAGAAGGTCGGCGACCAGAGCGTGCCCAACTGGGACAACGCGCAGGCCGGCACCATCTTCGAGCAGCTGCTTACCAAGAACGGCGGCAAGGTTGACGGTGTACTCGCCGCCAACGATGGTCTTGGCAACGCCGCGATCACGATCCTGAAGAAGAATGGCCTGAAGGTTCCGGTCACCGGCCAGGACGCCACCGTCGGTGGCCTGCAGAACATCCTCTCCGGCGACCAGTGCATGACGGTCTACAAGCCCATCAAGGACGAGGCCAACGGCCTGGCCAACCTCGCCATCTCGCTGCTCAAGGGTGAGGCCGGCAAGACCAACGGTACGACCAAGGACACCCAGGGCAATCGGGACGTCCCGTCGCTGCTGCTGACCCCGGTTGCGATCACCAAGGCAAACATCAAGAAGCCCGTCGACGACGGCTTCGTGAAGGCGTCCGAGCTGTGCACGGCTGCCTACGCCGCGGCGTGCAAGACTGCTGGTATCTCGTAGCACCTCGCACGATATGTGGCGGGGCGACCGAAGGGTTGTCCCGCCACAGCCAGCTGAAACACGGTTGCTCGGACTGATCGAACGGAGAGGGCAATGGCGGAACCGATCCTCGAGTTGCGCGGCGTGAACAAGAGCTTCGGCCCGGTTCACGTCCTGCACGACGTGGACCTGCACATCTATCCCGGCGAGGTCACCGCCCTGGTGGGCGACAACGGTGCCGGCAAATCGACGCTGGTGAAATGCCTCGCCGGCATCTACAGCATCGATTCTGGCGAAGTCCTCTTCGAGGGCAAGCCGGTCCACATCCACGGCCCGGCCGAGGCCGCGGCGCTGGGGATCGAAATCGTGTACCAGGACCTCGCACTCTGCGACAACCTCGACATCGTGCAGAACATGTTCCTCGGCCGCGAGTTGCACTCGCGCTTCGGCGCCCTCGACGAGGGAACGATGGAACGCAAGGCCCGTGAGACGCTGGCCAGCCTGTCGGTCCGCACCGTGAAGTCGGTCCGGCAACTGGTAGCCAGCCTCTCCGGTGGCCAACGGCAGACGGTCGCCATCGCCAAAGCTGTGCTCTGGAACTCCCGAGTGGTCTTCCTCGACGAACCGACGGCCGCGCTCGGCGTCGCACAGACCCGCCAGGTTCTCGATCTGGTTCGCCGGCTCGCCGACGCGGGGCTCGGTGTCGGTCTGATCTCGCACAACATGAACGACGTCATGGAGGTCTCCGACCACGTCGCCGCCCTGTACCTGGGACGGATGGCCGCCGAGGTTCCGTCCGGCCAGACCAGCGTCAGCCAGGTGGTCGAGCTGATCACGACCGGCCGGTCAGGCGATATCGGCCTGTCCACCGCCGCCGCCAACGCGAGCATGTGAGAGGACGACGACACCCATGACTGACCCCAACCTCACCACTCCGGCGGCCGACGTCGCCGCCACCTCGGCTCAGAGCACCGCTGCGGTGGACTTCGCCAACGACATCGGTCCGCGCAACATCGGCGAGTCCTTCCGCCTGTACACCCAACGGGTACGCGGTGGCGAGGTGGGCGCACTGCCCGCCGTCGCCGGAGTGGTCATCCTGGCGATCATCTTCTACTCCGCGAACAGCCTGTTTCTGTCCAAGTCAAACTTCGCCAACTTCCTGACTCAGGCGGCTCCGATCGCCGTACTAGCCATGGGCAGCATCTTCGTGCTGCTGATGGGCGAAATCGATCTGTCGATCGGCACGGCCAGCGGCGTATGCGCCGCGACCATGGCCCTCGGAGTAACCCGCAACGGCGATCTGAACGCCGCGCTGGGCACCCCGACGTACCTTGCCCTGCTGCTGTTGCTGGTTGTGGCCATCGGTATCACTGCCCGGTACCGGTTGTGGATCGCGACCGGTGTCATCGTGCTCGGCGGCATCTTCATCGTCACCAAGCTCACCCAGCACGCTCCGGCAGCCATCTTCGTCTCCATCGCGGTCGGCGTTGCCATCGGGTCACTGATCGGCTTTCTCGTTGCCCACGTTGGCATCCCATCGTTCATCGTAACGCTGGCTCTCTTCCTGGCTTGGCAGGGCGTGCTGCTGAAATTCATCGGTCAGGGCGCGGCCATTTCCACCCAGCGGGTCGACCTGATCAACAAGATCGAGAACGAAAACCTGTCGGCCACCACCGGGTGGGTCCTCTGGGTCGTCGCCGTAGGTATCTACAGCGCCTATACCATCGGACGATCCCTGCAACGACGCAGGGCGAAGCTGACCGGCGAACCGATCGACCTGGTAGTCCTGCGGGCCCTGCTGATCGCGGTCGTGACCGGCATCGCGATCTATGTCCTGAATGAGAATCGCGGCCGTACGGTCTTCGCCAAGCTGCAGGGCGTGCCGTACGTGGTGCCGATCATCTTCATCCTGCTGGTCGTGGGAACGATAGTGCTGGCCAAGACCCGCTACGGCCGCTATGTCTACGCCGTGGGAGGTAACACCGAGGCCGCCCGACGGGCCGGTATCGATGTCAAGCGAATCCGGCTCAGCGTGTTCGTCATCGCCTCCGCCATGGCCGGCGTGGCGGGCGTCATCGGTGCTTCTCGTCAGGGTGGTGTGCCGTCGGACTTCGGTAGCCACACCGACCAGCTATACGCCGTCGGCGCTGCCGTCATCGGTGGCACTTCGCTGTTCGGCGGCCGCGGCAAGGTGCGCGACGGTGTCATCGGTGCCCTGGTGATCGCGATGATCCCGAACGGGCTGGGTCTGAAGAACTTGGGCTCGTCGTATGAGTTCATGATCACCGGCCTGGTCCTGCTGCTCGCCGCCAGCGTCGACGCGATCTCGCGCAGGCGAACCGCAACGAGCTGATCGAGCTGTGGCCCGAACCTCGGCGGTGCGCCCGGAGGAGATCCGTCGGCACAACCTCGGACTTCTCCTCGGTGAGATCCACCGGCGAGGTGAGCTGACCCGAGCCGAACTCACCACCTTGCTCGGGCTGAACCGCAGCACGATCGGTGGGCTGGTGAGCGACCTGGTGAGCCTGGGCATGGTCACGGAGTATGTGCCAGCCGGCCGCGACCGGGCCGGCCGGCCGTCCTACGTCGTCGCGCCGCGCCCGGATGGTCCTTATGTGCTGGCCGTCGAGATCGATGTCGAGCGGATCGTCTCCGCCGCCGTCGGGCTCGGCGGCACGGTGCACGCGCGACGGGAGACCCCGATCGAGGGCGACGGTCGCACCCCCGATGCAGTGACCGGCCAGATCGCCTGCGACGCCGACTGGATCGCCGGGCGGCTGCCTGCCAGTTCCGTCCTGATCGGCGTGGGCGTGAGCGTGCCGGGCACGGTCGGACGTGAGAACGGCGTCATCGAACACGGGCCCAACCTGGAGTGGCGGGGTGTCCCGCTGGCTGATCTGCTGAGCGCCCGGCTAGGTGCCCAGCTGGACGTCCAGGTCGGAAACGACGCCGATCTCGGAGCATTGGCCGAACACCTGCGCGGCGCGGCCGTCGGCCTGGACAACGTTATCTTCGTCAACGGCAGCGTCGGCGTGGGTGGCGGCATCATCGCCGACGGCAACCAGCTACGCGGCGTGGGCGGGTATGCCGGCGAGATCGGCCACATCATGCTCAATCCCGATGGACCACCGTGTCACTGCGGCAGCAACGGCTGCATCGAGACCTACATCGGCGAACACGCGCTGCTGCGCGCGGCAGGCATCGACCGGCACGGACCTGAGGAAGTGGCGGGGGTATTCGCCAGCGCCCAGCAGGGTGACCGGCGCGCCGTCGCCGCGGTGCACACGGTGGCCACCTGGCTCGGACGGACTCTGGCGACGCTCGTCAACGTATTCAATCCACAGGCGATCATCGTCGGCGGCTCGCTGGCTGAGGTGCTTCGGCTGGAACGCGCCACGATCGAGCGCGAGATCGATGCGCGGGCCATGTCAGCCTCCCGATCCAGCGTGCAAGTGCTGACACCCGGTCTCGGGGTCGAGTCGTCACTCATCGGCGCCTCGGAACTCGCGTTCCAGAGCATGCTGGCCGCACCGGACCTGTTTCCGGTCGCTATCGAACTGGCCCAATCTCGGGTCTGAGCGATCCGCCGCCCAGATCTGAGTCGACGCCGTGGTTCAGCACCGTCTCGCCGGTAGCGAATTGAGTCCGATACAGCTCGGCGTAGACCCCGCCGGCCCGCAACAACTCATCGTGGGTGCCGCGCTCGGCAATTCTGCCGTCGTCGACCACCAGCACGAGATCGGCCGCCCGGATGGTGGACAACCGGTGCGCGATGACCAGCGAGGTTCGGCCTTGCAAGGCGGAGGCGAGCGCATCCTGCACCGCCCGTTCGCTCTCACTGTCGAGGTGGGCCGTGGCTTCGTCGAGAATCACGATCCGAGGTGCCTTGAGCAACAACCGGGCAATGGCGATGCGCTGCTTTTCCCCTCCGGAGAGACGATAACCGCGGTCACCCACAACCGTGTCCAGCCCGTCGGGTAGTTCCGTCACCGTGTCGGCGATATGGGCGCCACGCAGCGCGTCCCACAGCTGCTCGTCGGTGGCATCGGCCCGGGCGTACCGCAGGTTCCGGGCGATGGTGTCATGGAAGAGATGCGCGTCCTGACTCACCACACCGATGGCCGCCCGCAGTGAATCCTGTCTCACCGAACGGACATCCTGGTCGCCGATCCACACCGAGCCGGATCGCACATCGTAGATTCGCGGTACCAGCTGGCTGATCGTCGTTTTACCCGCCCCGGACGACCCGACGAGGGCCACCATCTGGCCGGCCCGCGCGGTGAAAGTCACTCCGCGCAGCACGTCCTGCGAACGAGAGTTGTCCAATACCGCCACGTCTTCTAAGGATGCCAACGACACCTCCTGTGCGGTCGGATAGGAGAACCAGACATCGTCGAACGTGATGGATGCCGCGGTGGGATCGAGCGGCACGGCGGCTGGATCATCGTCGATCAGGGGGTCGAGATCGAGCACCTCGAAAACCCGGTCGAAGCTGACCAGGGCGCTCATGACGTCGACCCGGACGTTGGACAGGGCCAGCAACGGCCCGTAGAGCCGGGACAACAGCAGCGCCAACGTCACCACGGTCCCGGTCGACAGCTGACCAGTCAGCGCGTAGTAGCCACCCAGGCCGTACACCAGAGCCTGAGCCAGGCTGGCGACCAGCGCCAGGGCTACGAAAAGGGCCCGCGCGTAGAGGGCTGAGCGGACCCCGATGTCACGAACTCGCGCAGCCCGGTTGGAGAACGATTCGGCCTCGGCACCCAGGTTGCCGAACAGTTTCACCAACAGCGCGCCGGCAACGTTGAACCGCTCGGTCATGGTTGCGTTCATGGACGCGTTGAGATTGTAGGACTCGCGGGTGATCCCCTGCAGTTCGCGTCCGACGCGCTTGGCCGGAAAGACGAAAATCGGAAGCATGACCAAGGCCAAGGCGGTGATCTGCCACGAAAGTGTGAACATCACCGCGGCCGTGAACACCAGGCTGACCGCGTTGCTCACCACGCCGGACAAGGTGGAGGTGAAGGCCTGTTGAGCTCCCAGCACATCGCTGTTGAGGCGGCTGACGAGCGCGCCGGTCTGGGTCCGAGTGAAGAAGGCCAACGGCATCCGCTGAACGTGGCCGAACACGTTGGACCGTAGGTCGAAGATCAGTCCTTCACCGATCCGGGCGGAGTACCACCGCTGGGCGTAGGAGAACACCGCGTCGACGACGGCCAGCATCGCGATGACAACGGCGATCCACACGACAGTACGGACCTGTCCATGGCTGGTGATCTCATTGACCACCCGCCCGGCCAGCACCGGGGTCGCGACGCCGATCATCGCGTCCAGCACGATGATGAGCGTGAAGAAGCCAAGCTCGCGTCGATAGGGCCGAGCAAACTCGAGCACTCGTCGTGCGGTGCCCTTGCGGAGTTTGTTCTTCGAAATTGCCGGGTCGCGACGCATCGACCGCATCATGGAGTAGCTGCCCATGCCGCCACCGGGCATCATGGGCGGACTTCGTCCATCATCGGTGCCATCGGCACGGCTGCCACGCCGTGGACCGCACCGCGGGGGCGTGGCAGAACGAAGGTTCGCATCACAAGGATAAGTATCGCCGCCGTTCGGCCGGTCATTCCCGGACGGTGGCCACGTTCGCCCAGGGAGGAACCTTCAGTCGTCGGCGTCGAGCCCGGCCAGTTCGCGCAACAGCCGGTATTGGGCGGCCCGCTCGGCCTGTTCCTGCTCGTCCTGGGTGCGCTGAGCCGCCCGGAGCAGTAGAGCTTTCGTCTCGATGACGGCGGTTCGCGGCAACGCGAGTATCTGAGCCGCGAACGCGTCGCCGGCCTCGCCGAGACGATCAACCGGGACAACGGCGCTCACCAAGCCGATCTGATCTGCCTCCGCCGCCGAGACGCTACGGCCGGTGAGACAGATGCTGGCCGCCCGGGAATACCCCACGAGTTCGACCAGCCGCTTGGTGCCGCCCAGATCAGGAACCAGGCCCAGAGTCACTTCGGCCATCGAGAACTGCGCGTCCTCGGCGGCGATTCGGATGTCACAGCTGAGCGCCAGCTGGAAACCGGCCCCGATGGCGTGACCCTGAACCAGCGCGATGCTGACCAGATCCGGGCGAGACCCCAGAGCGAAAGCCTGTTGGAATGAGGCGATGGCGTCGGACGCGGCCGCCGGCCCGGCGTGAGCGATCCCGGCCAGGCCAGGTGCCTCGGCCGTGCCCAGCGCGGTGAAAACTTCCTTGTCGAGCCCGGAGGAGAACGACGGCCCGTTGCCCCGTACGAACAGCACCCGGATCGTGCCGGGCAGAGCATTCAGCGCTCGCACCAGCCACAACCAGGTATCCGGCGTCTGGGCGTTTCTCCGTTCCGGGCGATTGAGGGTGATGGTCGCGATGGTAGCGCTGTGCGCCGAGTTGTCAGCGGCGGTGTCGGTTACTCCGGACAGGGTGAGTGTGAACCCCGCCTCGACTGGGATGGCGGGGACGAGGTCTGGTTTCAGGGCTACTTCTTCTTTCCGCGGGTGGCGCCACCGCGTCCGCGGAGCGCAACCTCATTCTCGCTCAGGAGCCGGTGGATGAAGCCGTACGACCTGCCGTGGCTGTCCGCCAATTCGCGGATGCTGCGACCCTTCTCGTATTGCCTCCTGACCTCGGAGGCCAGCTTGCTGCGATCGGGCCCCGTGATTCTGGCGCCCTTTTTGAGATCGGTCACGTTGACTCCCCTGTTCGAGCTGCACCGTGCCTTTCTTGCTAGCAGTCCCGAAGACGCAAAGCAATGATTACGCGAGAGCAATCAGGTCCGCGAGGTCGGCGCTCCAGCTGTCTTCGATGCCGTCCGGTAACAGAATCACCTTGTCGGGGTCGAGCGCCTCGACGGCTCCCTCATCGTGAGTCACCAGCACGATCGCGCCACTGTAGCGGCGCAACGCATCGAGCACCTGCTCACGGCTGGCCGGGTCGAGGTTGTTGGTGGGCTCGTCGAGCAGCAGAACGTTCGCTGCGCTGGTCACCAACATGGCCAAGGCTAGCCGGGTCTTCTCCCCACCGGACAGCACCCCGGCCGGCTTTTCGACATCCTCGCCGGAGAAGAGGAATGCGCCGAGCACGCTCCGCAGCTGCAGATCAGCCGGATCAGGTGCGGCACTGCGCATGTTCTCGAGCACGGTGCGATCGGTTTCGAGGGTTTCGTGCTCCTGTGCGAAGTAGCCGAGGCGCAGGCCATGTCCGGGCACCACGTCACCGGTGTCCGCGGCCTCGGCACCGGCCAGCAAGCGGAGCAGTGTGGTCTTTCCCGCGCCGTTGAGGCCGAGGATGACCACCCGGGTGCCGCGGTCGACCGCGAGGTTGACGTCGGTGAAGACCTCGAGCGAACCATAGGACTTCGACAGGCCCTCGGCGGTGAGGGGCGTCTTGCCACAAGGTGCCGGGTCCGGAAAGCGCAGCTTGGCCACCTTGTCGTTCACCCGGATCTCGGAGAGGCCGGCGTTCAGAGCATCGGCCCGACGAAGCATCTGCTGTGCCGCCTTGGCCTTGGTGGCCTTGGCCCGCATCTTGTCGGCCTGCCCGCGCAGCGAGTCGATCTTTCGTTCGGCGTTGGCGCGCTCCCGGTGCCGCCGTCGCTCGTCGGCCTCACGCTGCTTGAGGTAGGTCTGCCACCCAACGTTGTAGACATCCACCTCGGACCGATTGGCGTCCAGGTACCAAACCTTGTTGACCACAGCATCGAGCAGGTCGACGTCGTGACTGATCACGATCAAGCCGCCACGATGGCCCTTGAGGAAGTCCCTGAGCCAAGTGATGGAATCGGCGTCCAGGTGGTTGGTGGGCTCGTCGAGCAGCATGGTGGTGGGTTCACCGGCCGAGTCGGCGAACAGGATCCGGGCCAACTCGATCCGACGACGCTGACCACCGGACAGGGTTCCCAACGGCTGGCCGAGGACCCGGTCCGGCAGACCGAGATGAGCACAGATCCGCGCGGCTTCGGCTTCGGAGGCATATCCCCCACGCGATGAGAACTGTTCCTCCAGAAAGCCATAGCGACGGACCAGTGCCTCGTCGTCGCTGTGGTCGGTGAGGGCATGGCCGACAGCCGTGAGCTGGTGCAGCAGTTCGTCGAGTCCCCGCGCGGAGAGCACCCGGTCTCCGGCCGTCTGAGCCAGGTCGCCGGTCCTGGGGTCCTGGGGTAGGTAGCCGATCGGCCCGGTGGCCGACACCGAGCCGGCATGCGGCAGGTTCTCGCCGGCGAGCACCTTCAGGCTGGTCGTCTTGCCCGCCCCGTTGCGGCCGACGAGTCCGATCCGGTCACCGGGTTGCACGCGAAGCGTGGTGGGGTTGAGCAGGATGCGCGCGCCCGCGCGGAGTTCGAGATCGGTCGCGGTGATCATGAGGGCACTTTCCAGTAACTAGCAGAAACAGACTGATGAGCGGATAGGAACTCGGGTCCGTCTCAATGCGGAACGGTGCTCACGAAGGTCCAGATTACCGTACGGTAGGGCCCGGATCGACCGCAGCGGCTGACCCGGGAGCCGCGCCGACCTCGGGCCCGGCGACAGCACGAATAGCTATCAAAGATGCCGGCGATAGGACGACACGCATGCAGTACAACGACAACGCCCAGCTCGACACCTCGGTCGTGGAAGATGCCCGGTCCTCAGGGGGTGGCGGCCTGGGCGGGGTAGCGCTCGGCGGCGGTGGCCTCGGCATCGTGGGCCTGATTGTCGTGGTGCTGATCAACGTGCTGGGCGGTGGCAGCGGCAGCGGCTTGCCGGGTGGGATCGGCGACCTGAGCGGCGTCGGCAGCGGCTCGAACGTGACGTCGGTCGACAACTCCCAGCTCAGCGCCACCTGCAAGACCGGAAAGGACGCCAACCGCAGCGCCGATTGCGCCCTGGTGGCCGACATCGAATCGGTGGAGGGCTACTGGTCGCAGAAACTGCCGAGCCTGGGCACCCAATACGTCCACAGCCCAACCAGGTTCTTCCGGGGCCAGACCAACACCGGCTGCGGTGCGGCGGATTCCGGCGTGGGTCCGTTTTACTGCCCGGCCGACCGGAAGGTCTACATCGACCTGGCGTTCTTCGACCAGCTGAAGACTCAATTCGGCGCTACCGGCGGGCCCTTCGTTAATGCGTACGTGCTAGCCCACGAGTACGGGCACCACGTACAGGATTTGCTCGGCATCGAGAGCAAGGTCGACCACACCGGGACCGGCGCGAAATCCGACTCGGTCCGGCTGGAACTGCAGGCCGACTGCTACGCCGGGGTGTGGGCCAACCACGCCACCTCCGTGCCCTCGGCCAACGGTCAGCCGTTCATCCAGAACCTCACCAAGGATGACATCAGCGCGGCGCTGGACACCGCCGGGCGGATCGGCGACGACTGGATCCAGTCCCATCTCGGCGGCGGCGATGTGGACCAGAGCAGGTTCACGCACGGCTCGTCCGCACAGCGTCAGAAGTGGTTCGGTACCGGCTATTCGACTGGGAACCCCACACGTTGTGACACCTTCGGGACCAGCAACCTCGGCTGAGCAGTTACCGATCCCAGCATCGCCGACTAGGGACCGTTGCAATGTCTGCGCCGTCCCGGCGCGTCAATACCAGGCAGAGCCTGTCGTTGATCAGCGGCCGGCTGCCCAAGGTGCGCGCAGGTGGGTTCAGCAAGCGGGAAGGACGTGTCGTGGAGGATCGGTCGGCATCGGGTGTCTCTCGCCGGGCCCTGATTCAGAGCATGCTCGGGATGCTGGCGCTAGCGACATCGCCGTCCCTGGCCGGGTGTACCTCACGGGCGGCTACGTCGCCGGAGCCGACCGGACTCCGTCCGCTGCTACTCGATAGGGCCCGAGAGAAGGTCTCCGTAACCAACGTTGCCGATCTGCCGGATGTGGTGGCGGGTGTGCGTACCTTCGGTGCGAACCTTCATCGGACCAGCGCGAGCCTGGGGAGCAACTTCACCATTTCACCGTTGTCCATCGCGGTGGCCTTCGCAATGCTGCGGGCGGGCTGTCGCGGGACCACTGCCCGGGAGATCGACGCCGTGTTCGGCTTCGGAAAGCGCGCTACGCCCGAGGGGTCGGCGCACGCGGCGATCAATGCACTCACCGCTCACCTTGTCACGACCGGACCGGTGGGAACGGCGCCGAGCCCGACACCGTCGGGGCAGCTCGCGCCGGATCCGATTGTTGCCGTCGCGAACGGTCTTTTCGTGGATCAAGGCTTCGCCGACCGGGTGGCACACCCGTTCCTGGAGCTCCTCGCGCGCCAGTACGGGGCCGGGCCGACCGCAGTGTCGTTCGCCGACCCGGGCTCGGCTGCTGCAACCATCAACGCCTGGGTGGCGCGCCAGACGCGCGATCGGATTCGAAAGTTGTTCGACCATCTCGACGCCGCCACGGTGTTGGTGCTCGCCAACGCCGTTTACCTGAAGGCGACGTGGCTGAGCCAGTTCAGCGAGGAATCCACCAGCACCGGACCGTTCAGCACGGCCACCGGTCACCAGGTCGGCGCGCGCCTGATGCGCCAAGAACTGCAGGCCGTCCGGTACGCAGCCGGCGACGGCTGGCAGCGGGTCAGCCTGCCCTACGTCGGCGGCGAACTGAGCATGCGGGTCGTGGTTCCGGCCCGACCGGCGACGGAGCTGGCATCACTTGCCTCGGCGTTGGCCATTGCGACCCGACCGTCGATCCAGGATCGGCTTGAATGGGTCGACCTCACGCTGCCTCGATGGAATACCGCCAGCGACCTCGGCCTGGTTCGGGCCCTCACGAATCTGGGCATGGCTGAGTTGTTCGGCCCGCAGGCTGACCTCAGCGGCATCGCCCCAGGCCTGTTCGTCAGTGACGCGGTCCATCGTGCCAACATCACCGTCGACGAACGGGGCACCGAGGCCGCGGCCGTGACCGGAATCGCGGTCGCCGTTTCGGGTCGGTCAGGCCAGCCGATCACCGTCCGGGCCGACCGCCCCTTCGCCTGGGCCATCGTGCATGAACCAACGGGTACCCCGATCTTCACCGGCCACGTCACGGACCCAACCCGGT
>JAVEET010000107.1 GCA_030840295.1 Pseudonocardiales bacterium | reverse complement strand
ACCGGTCCGAGGATGCGGCCGCGGGTCGTCCCGTCGGCAAACAACCGGCCGTCCTCAGCGTGACCGGACTCGGTGTGCCCGATACCGGCAAGCAGCCACCACGGCAGGTGACAGGACGGCAGTTCGTGCTTCATCGTGTCGGCGGCCCGGTGATAAGCCTGCAGGACCAGCAGCGGTATGCCGAGCTCGCCCCTCTGACCGGCCGGTCCGAACGGCGCGGCGACCGCGACGATGCCCGTCGACTGGCTCACCACCGATCCGAGGGTGAACGGCTTGATCGTAATGGCATCCCAGGTCGAGCCGGTAGAACCGGTCGAACCGGTCGAACCGGTCGAACCGGTCAAGGCACTGGAGGAGGTGTTGGTGGCCGCGCCCGCCGTCGTCGTCGTCGTCGTTGCCTGCCGGTCCCCTGACGCGGTGACCCGGCCGGCCGCGGTCAGCGGGCCGCAGGCCAGGGCCAGGACGCCCAGCGCCGCGGCCACCGAGACCGCCGACGACAACGAAGCGTGCTTACGCGCCCTTCCGGGAGCGTATCGAGGATGTGCCACGAGAATGCCCAACGCCGTCAAAGAGGTTCCGTGGGCCATCATGGAACGTCACGGTTGAATGCGCTACCCCTAACGCAAAGTTAACATCAGATATTGCGAGATTGTCATCTGTTGGACGCCCGAGGGCCTTCAGCCGGAACCGCTGATGACACCGTCGGCAGGCGTGGACTCCCCGCCGGCGTCGGCGGGTTCGGTGGCCGGACGTGGTTGCACCCGGATGCGCGAGGTACGCCGGCCGTCGACCTCGACTACCGAGATCACGTGGTCGGCGATCTCCACCTGGTCCCCCACCTGCGGCAGCTTGCCGAGCCGCGACATGACGAAGCCGCCGGCGGTCTCGTAGGGGCCGTCGGGCAGCACGAGGCCGGTGAACTCGGTGAACTCGTCGAGATTCACCCGGCCGTCCAGCTCGACCACACCGCCGGTCAGCCGCCGGGATGCGTCGGCGTCGGCGTCGTACTCGTCACGGATGTCCCCGATCACCTCCTCGATCAGGTCTTCCAGCGTCACGATGCCGTCGGTGCCGCCGTATTCGTCGACGACAATCGCCATGTGGTGGCCCTCGCGGCGCATCTCGCTCAGCGCGGCAAGTACGTTCTTCGAACCGGGCAGCACCTTGATGTCGCGGACCAGATCTGCCACGACCTGCGAACGATCAGTGGACAGATCGGTGCCCGGTGCGCCCAGCAGCAGGTCGCGGATGTGCACGAAGCCGAGCACGTCGTCATTGCTCTGACCGGTGACCGGGTACCGGGAATGCGGCGAATCGCCGGCCAACTTCACGGCCTTGCGGATAGTCATACTGCCCTCGAGGAAGGTCACCTCGGTCCGCGAGATCATCACGTGACTGACCGTGCGCTCACCGGCGGCGAATACGTCATCGATCAACCGGCGTTCGTCGGAGGTGAGTGATTCGTGCGCGGCGACCAGACCCCGCAGCTCCTCTTCACTGATCATGTCCCGGCCGGCTTTCGGATCCCCGCCCAGGATTCGCACGACGCCGTCGGTACATCGGGACAACAGCCAGATGACCGGCCGAAGCACCCGGGCCATCCGTTCCAGAGTCGGGCCGAACAGCAACGAGGCCGCTTCCGGTCGTTGCAGAGCCAGCCGTTTCGGTACCAGCTCACCGAGGATCAAGGTCACGAAGGAGATCAGCAGCGTGACCCCGACGATGCCGACGACGCCCGCGAGCGTGCTGCCCACGTCGTGGTCGACCAGCGCCTTCTTGGCTGCTGCGGACAGCGTCACGGCCCCGAAGGCCGAGGACAGCAGCGCGGTCGAGGTGACCCCGATCTGGACCGCGGCCAGGAATCGGTTGGGATCCCCCAGCAGTCGAGCGACTGCCTGACCCCGCCGACCGGCCTCGGCCATCGCCTTCGCCTGGCCCTCGCGCAGCGAGACCAGCGCGATCTCGGCCGCTACGAACAGGGCTTCGACCAGGATCAGTGCCAGCACGATGAGAACGTTGAGCAGGGTGCCGTTCATCTGACGCGGATCGTCCCTTGGTCGGTGAAGTGGCAGACGTGGCGCTCTGGTCAGACTCGCCGTCCGATGTCGAGTGTAGGGTCGTCGACTCACCCCCACCGAATCGATTGACTGATGATGACTGCCTCACCGACACCGTCGATGCACGTGCTGGTCACCGGCGGCGCCGGATACGTAGGAAGCGTGGTCAGTGCCCATCTGCTGGCCGCCGGACACCGGGTGACCGTCCTGGACGACCTTTCCACCGGCCACGCCGATGCGGTTGCGCCCGGCGCCGCGCTCGTACCGGGCTCC
Organism: Pseudonocardiales bacterium; assembly: GCA_030840295.1. Lineage (GTDB taxonomy): Bacteria > Actinomycetota > Actinomycetes > Mycobacteriales > Jatrophihabitantaceae > Jatrophihabitans_A. The sequence continues at coordinate 1,218 of JAVEET010000107.1, read as the reverse complement.
ATCGCTGACAGGGCCGCCACGGACGTGGCGTTCGGCAGATCGACTATCGACGCGGTCGTACACTGCGCCGCGAAGTCCTTGGTGGCCGAGTCGGTCCGCGCGCCCGAGCTGTACTGGTCCAACAACGTGGGCGGGTCGCTGGCCCTGCTGGAGGCGATGCGCAAGCACGGAGTCGGACGGATCGTCTTCTCCTCGACCGCGGCCACGTACGGCGAGCCGGAATCAGTGCCGATCCTCGAGTCGGCGCCCGCCAGACCAACCAACCCCTACGGCAGCAGCAAGCTCGCGGTGGACCAGATGCTCGCCAGCTACGCCAACGCCTACGGCTTCAGCGCCGTGAGCCTGCGCTATTTCAACGTTGCCGGCGCACTTATCGGCGACGGGCTGTCCCTGGGGGAACGGCACGCCACCGAAACGCATCTGATCCCGATCGCTCTGCAGGTCGCGGCCGGCACCCGACCGGCCCTGAGCGTGTTCGGCACGGCCTACCCGACGCCCGACGGCACCTGCGTGCGCGACTACATCCACATCATCGATCTGGCCGACGCCCATCTGCGAGCCCTGGAATGGACGGCACGGTCCGAACAAGCCCACCTGGTCTGCAACCTGGGCTCCGGCTCTGGAAACTCCGTCCTGGAGGTCGTGGAAGCGGTACGGCGTGTCACCGGATCACCGACCCCGACCGTTGCCCACCCCAACCGGTCAGGCGATCCCGCCGTCCTCATTGCCTCGAACGGGCTCGCGCAGGAGGTACTTGGTTGGGCGCCGACCCGCGACCTGGAGCAGATGGTCCTCGACGCTTGGAACTTCGCCCAGCAGCCGGCGCGGTCGGCGTGAGCCCGGAACGCAACGTGACCCCGGAACGCAACGTGAGCCCGGAACGCAACGTGACCCCGGAACGCAACGTGACCTGGCGGTCGCCCGGCCGGGTGAACCTGATCGGCGAACACACCGACTACAACGATGGTTTCTGCATGCCGCTGGCCATTGCGCAGGGCTGCAACTCCCGGGTGTCCCGGCTGGATGATCCCGTCGTCGAGGTTGTCTCGGCGCAGAAGGACGATCCGGTCGAGATCGCACTGGACGAGCTCCGTCCGGGTGCCCTCACCGGTGACGTCGAGTGGGCCGGCTATGCCGCCGGGGTCATCTGGGCGCTGCGACAGCGTGGCCATGAGCTTGGTGGGCTGGCTGTCTGCCTTGACGGCGATGTGCCCGGTG
>JAVEET010000091.1 GCA_030840295.1 Pseudonocardiales bacterium | reverse complement strand
GACACTCGCTGCTGGCTCGCCGAATCCCAGCCGGTGACCGTCACCTCGGTGGGCCTGAGACCGGACGCGTGCACGTTGAACTCGGTCAGATGATCGGGCAGCAATCTGGTCACGGAGCCGGTTGAGGTACCGGCTTTCCGGAAGGACAACAGGTCGTCCTCCACCCACCAGACATAGCCCATCCGTTCGGCAATGCTGTTCAAGTACGCCAGATCGGATCCGGTCTGCAGTAGGTACTCGTGCGCGGCTCCGCTGTCGGCGTCGACCTTGGTTCGCAGCCCGGCCTTCTGGGCCAGCTGTTGGATCACTTGGGTATAGGTGTGATCGACAAACGTGCGGTTCTGAGTACCGCGAGCAAGCTTGAAGCCGGCATCATCCACCGTCACGATCAGCTCTGGTTGGGCCTGGGTATCCTGCTCCAGACTGATCCCGGTCACCGTTCCGGTCATCAACACGGTGTTGGTGTGCGTGGAAAGGCCGACTTCCAACCCGATCTTGAAGAGTCCGGTGGCGGCCAAGGCGTAGCCCTCATCGGTGAAACGCAGCAGGGTCCGCCCGACCAAGCCCAGACCGCGGTCTATCCGCACGGAGATCAGGGCGTTCACCCAGCGCTCGGCTAGCGGCTGGTGTCCGACCTCGATGATCGGCGACTGCACCACGACCGTCATGTGCCGTCCATCCTGGGGACGGACAGCAGCGAACCAGGCCGCAACGACAGTGGGTCCTCGATCCCGTTGACCACAGCCAGTGCTCGCCACCGGGTCGAATCACCGTAGTAGCGGGCCGATATCCGGTCCAGAGTCTCGCCCGGCTGAATCCGATGCACCCGGTGCGGCTTCGGAGTTCCCGACGTCGGGTTCTGCGGTCCGAACGCCTTGGACGGTTCGTACTGGCGCAGCTCCAGCTGCATCTGCGCGCGTAACGGGACACCGGCGGAGGAGAAATAGGTGAAGGTCAGTCCGAGATCGGTGACGACCGAGGTGAACGAATGCAGATCACCCCAGTGGAAAGTCACCGTTGGGGGCCGTCCGTTGTTGCTGCTTTCATCCGTACCCGCCAACGACGGATCGACATCCATCAAACCGAGGATCTTGCCGGTGTGCCGGGTTACCGCGGTGCCCACGTCGGTGGTGTCGAACATCAGATCCAGGCGCATCCAGCCGGAGTCGGCACCGGAATACCTCAGCTTCGGAACACCCTTACCCGGCATGGGGTTTCCCGACCAGTTGTTCCGCCGTCCGACCGAGATGGATTCGGGGTTGAACAGGCACGGAACCCGCTCGCCCCCCTCGATCTCCAGAAAGGCCTTTTCCAACGCCGGCATCAGAACCCCCCGGGCGTGCGGTAACGGCCACGACGTTCGAGCTCGTCGACCACCCGTTGTTCGATCCGCTCCACCACTTGATCGACGAGTTCGTCCAGCTCCCGGCTGGTCAACCGACTGTCCGGGATGATCGAGGACTGCGGAGCCATCGGGCCCAACGGCGTTCCGGGGGGTGCATCCAGCCAGGCCGGAGCACCTGCGCCGAAGCGCCGGACGACCTCGGTGCCTGCTCGGTTCTGCTCGGCCATGGCACCGCTCCCTATCTGTTGCCCGATCGATTGCCCGTTGCCGGTAACGCCCTGCGTGGCTCGTGATCCGCGCGCTGTCGACGCCTGATCGCCAGCATCGGTGGATCGCCGGAGGAACGACGCCAGGGCGTCACGCCCTGACGATGATCCGCTGTCGTTTTCTCGGAAAAGTTCAGCCGTGGAGTCGACCAGCGATCGACGGATGGATTGGCTCGGCCCGGGCGGCGTGCCCGCCGCGCCAGTTTGTGCAACCGCTGGAATCGACGGAGCGATACCGGCGGACCCGGACGGCCGAATGCTTACCCGTGGCGGGGCGACCACGTAGCGCGCGGTGCTCGAGCCGCCGTCCCGAGCAAGTCTGCGGACTGTCGACTGGCCGGCAGCGCCCCGAGATACGGCAGGGTGGGTCGACACGGCAGATCGGGTCGTCACGGCGGAGCCGGTCGCAAGTGCGGAGCCGGTCGCAAGTGCGGAGCCTGGTGATGCAACGGACGGCGTGGCCGAGCCGGGTAACGCATTCGGCCGGATGGGCTCCGGTGCGCCGAAGGCCGTAGCCAGGGCTGCCGGCGCGGGCCCGGCGGACGACGCGGCCCTCCCGTGCGTCCGCGGTGTCCCGCGGGCAGGGTCCGCCGAACCGGCCCACTGGGCAACGGTGGGCTGAACCATCCGGCGGACTCCCGCACTGCTGGCCATGGCAGCCGAAGGCGCGACCATCGGATGCGGACCGGCGCTGCGTCTGATCGCGGCTGGACCACCCGTTGCTGATACCGGATGACCCGACGGTGATCCGACTAGCCTGCGGACGAGGCTTGGCGTCGACGGTGCCCGCGCTGCCACGGCGGCAGCGGCTCCGCCGATATGCGTGTGCCGGTCGGTCACTCGGTGAAGTCCGGTAGGGGAATTGGATGAGCTGGTAAGCCCGGGCATCTTGGCCGCCCGCCCAGCCGAGTTGACTGGCCGCGTAATCGCGTTGGCCGCCTGCCCAACCGGGTTGGCCGCTCGCGGGGCTGAGTTGGCTTGGTGATCTTGCGGCTCGGCCAACCCGTCGTGTGCATCGATTGATCGAGCTGCCACCACGGCCGCCTGCACGGTCGGAGCAACGCTGTCCGCTGACCCCGACCGGCTCGGGGCGATGACCGCTGCCGCCGCGGTCGATCGCCGTAGCGGGATCACCGCCGCTGACGGACCGGAGCCCGGACCGTGCAACCCCGCAGTCGCAGTCGCAGTCGCAGCCGTAGTCGGACTCGTGGTCGAAGCCGGTGCCGCTCCGGCTCCCGCAGCAACTCCCGCAGCGGCAATCGTGCCCGCGCCCGTGGTCGCTCCTACTGCGGCACCCGAAGCAGACCGCGACGCTGACGCCGATGCGGCGCTACTGCTGAGAGCGGTGGGTAGGTCGGCGCGGCGCATTCGGTCGAGATGCCGGGGCTGAGCGCTTACCGCACGAGGCAATTCCAAGGACCGAGCGATCATCGGGCGGGAGGCACCGGCCGGAGCCGGCTGTGCACCGGCCACCAGCTCACTAGCGGCCGCGGCCCGACGCGGCCCGGCCAGCTCACTCGCAGCCGCGACCCGTTGCGGTCCGGTCAGCTCACTCGCAGCCGCGACCCGTTGCGGTCCGGTCAGCCCATCGCTCGGCTCCGCTCGAACGAGTGCGGCGGCCGGAAGGCCTGGCGCGGTTGCTTGGTTTCCGGCTGTAACCGCTGACCCGATCCTGGCGCCGGTGAACTCCGCGGACAGGGCCGAGCGGTCTCCCGACGTGGCTCCGGTCAACGCCCGGACCGCGGATCGCCGGGCCTCAAGGGCACCGGTCAGTCGGCGGCCAGCGGCGCCGGTGCCGATCGAGGCTGCCGACGTCCGCGCGACGAGAGTGCCGGCTCCCCCACGGCCACCGCGCTGCCCTGGAGCTGAGTCGGCGGGTGCCGAACCGCCCGCCGTGGCGGTACGTCGGACGGTCATGACCTTCGTCATCATCTCGACCGGACGCTGGAACCGGAACACCCCAGGTGCCGAACTCGGCCGGCTTGGCCGAAGCGACGGCCCCGGCGAAGGTGAAGAGGCCGCCGAGGATGCGGAGGCCGCCAGGACGGCATTGCCCGCAGGAGGCGCCGAGGTCGAACGCGCGGATCCTGGGGTCGCGGACATAGGCGCCGGTGCCCGTCCCGTATCCGACGGGGTCGCAACCGACGATCCCGAGCCGGACGGTGTCGAAACGGACGGTGTCGAAACGGACGGTGTCGAAACGGACGGTGTCGCAACCGGCGAGGTCGCGGCCGGAGCTAGCGAAGCCGACGCTGCCCAAGCCGCCACCGGCGAGCCGACAGCAGTCGATGGTTGCACAGCTCGCGCCACCGAGGCCGGCGGTACGGCAGCCTTCGGTGTCGACGCGGTCGGTGTCGACGCGGTCGGTGTCGCGGCACGCGATACCGAAGCCGTCGGTGCGGTAGCCGTCGGTGCGGTAGCCGTCGGTGCGGTAGCCGGCGGGGCGGTGGCCATCGGTGTGCCGGCGGCCCCAGGCCGGGCAACCTGCGCGGCGGAGCTGGTCGGGCCGGCTGCCGATGCCGGCAGCGGGGCCGGGCGGGGAGCTGCCAGTCGCGCCCGGTCCTGCCGGTTCACCATCGGACCGGCAGCGGTCACCTCGTCCATGCGGCGAATATTCGCCACGGTCGAGACCAGGTTCTCCACGATGCCGCCCGGAGTCCAAGTCTGTTCGTCGGGCACCCGACGAACTGCTCGGGGCAGGGTGCGCGGCGGCAGTTGGATATCCTCCAGTCGCGCCACCGAGCCACCCAATGCCGATCGGGCAGTCGCTGAAGGCAGCGCCGAATCCGTAGCGGCGGAAGCTAGATCTCCAGTTGAGGACGGCGTATCGGACGCCGGAGCGGGTTCGGTCGGCGTCCACCAGCGAGGCGGCCGAAGCTGAGCCTCACCCAGGCGCGGCACCCGGGCCTGGCCCGGCCCATTCAACAGCCGCCGGAGCGGGGCGGCGCGTCCGGTCGACGTGGCGAACCGCAACGCCGACGAGGCGATACTCCCGACGCCGGCGGGTCTGAGCCGGCCCAGCGGCGGACCGGGACGTCGCATCCGGCGCACGAGGTCACGACCCAGCGCCAGGCCGCCGGTAGATCCGGCCAATCCCGCTGACTCGGCGGACCCTGCTGACTCCAACGACCCTGCTGACTCCAACGACCCTGGTGACTCCAACGACCCGGCAGGTTCAGCCGCTGGCAGGTCGCTGCTCACGTGGTCCCAGCCGGCTGCGTGCGGGCCTTGAACCCGTGATGGGCGACCTCGAGTTCCTCCTCCAGCGAGGCATTACTGCTGCTGTCGAAGTCCGGACCCTTCCAGCGAACCGGAAACACGTCGGCAAAATCCCACGAACGCAGGCGGATTCCGTTCGAATCCAGCGCGGTCACGGCACCGGTGGCGCGCGTCAGCTTGTTGTTGTTGCCGGCGAAGCCCTCGCCTGAGGTCTTGGAAAGCCAGGTGAACAGCGCATCGCTTTCGGTGACGCCGCGGCGAAACACCAGGTGCGGCCAGGTCATCCGGCCGGGCATCTTGTGCACGAACCCGTTCTGACCGCCTTCGCTGATCTCCTGAATGCCTACCGTGACCTGAAGTCCGGTCACCTCTCGGAAAACCCCGATCTCGACGCCGTCCACCTCGAAGAGAAATTTGGACGCGGTCGACGGCTCACCGCCAAGTGGATCAGTACTGGGCATATTCGCGTACCGCCTGCCAGGCCCGTTCATTGAAAGACACCACGGCGCGAACCATTCGCACGCGGTCCATGTGTTCCAGGTCGAGCAGATCGTCCAGCGGCCAGTGCAGGTGATAGGCCAGGTAGGCGATCTCCTGCCAGAGCGCGTCCGTCGGGTACCGCATCATGGTGACGAACCTGCCCCTACTGCGCCCGGCGCGGCATTTCCTCGACCGCCGAACGCAGCGGGCGCGTGGCGTTCTCGAATGAGAATGCCGAGGACGGGGAGCCGGAGTCCGCCAGGGTCGCGGAGCCCGCGGGCCCCGCAGGCCGCTCCAGGGACGGCTCGGCCGCAGCCGGCTCGGGCTGCGGTGTCGCCGGCTTCGTGCCGAGCAGCGCACTGCCCTGCTGGGCCGTTAGCAGGGCCTCGAACTCCTCTTGGGTGCCGAAGTTGATCACGCCGTAGAAGTCCTGAAGGAACGCCAGGTCGACTGCGAAGAGGCCTTCGATGTCGTGCGACGTCACCAATTCCATATCGCCGAGCCGCTCGACGACCCTGGCCAATACGACGATGGTCAGCCGCGGATCGTCCGGCCCTGAAACGGTGGGGTCGCGCAACGGTTCCAGCTCGTCGCGCGCCGTGGCCAGTCGCATCGTGCCGGTCTTGTGCATCCGGCCTTGGTGGTCGATATAGCCGCGGGGCAGGGTGAAATCGTATCGGGTCCGTAGCGTCGGCTCGGTCATGTCACAACCCCATCAGGCGGCGCGGGACAACGTACGTTCCACACCGCCTTCCTCGTAGGTGAGCGGTTACTTGATCCGATCGAGCCGCTCGATCACCAGGGTGATCGATTCCTTCACGGCGTCGTTGGATTCGGTGCTCACGGCGTCCGTGCCGATCTTGCTCGGCCAGCCGTTGAAGAAGTTGAAGCGGCCGACCTCGGTGAGCGTGGTGTCGAACAGCACGATCGAGCCGTTCTTGCGGTTGCCGTCGCGCTTGTGACCGGTGAATCCGGAGTCGCGAACCGCCTTGAACCACTTCCAGATCGGGTCGTTGGCGGCGTCCATCGGGGCCATCCGGGTGATGCTGATGTCCGGCGCCTTGGTCACCTGACCCAGCGTCTTGATGTTCTGCGCCTTGCCGTCCTTACCGGTCTGCTGGATCGTCACGACGTCGAGTTCCATGTCCAGGCCGGACACCCCGGACAGCACGATGTTTTCGCCGTCGATTTCCAGGAAGAAGTTCCTGGCGACAATGGGGTCGGTTGAGATCAGATCATTGGGCATTGCCTACTCCAGGGTTCATAGCTCGGTGCGGGGATGCGGTACGGGAGAGCCGTCTGACTGGACCGCCGGGCTAGGCGGCGACCTGCTTCTGCTGGCTGATGCGGAAGATCACGAACTCGGCGGGCTTGACCGGAGCGATGCCAACCTCGACAACCAGCTTGCCTTCGTCGATGGACTGTGGCGGGTTGGTCTCGGCATCACACTTGACGTAGAAGGCCTGGTCCGCCGTCGCTCCGAAGAGCGCTCCGGCTGACCACAGGCCGCGCAGGAACCCGTCCAGGGTGCGCTTCACGCCTTCCCACAAGGCCGTGTCGTTCGGCTCGAAGACCGCCCATTGGGTTCCTTCGAGAATCGTCGACTCGATCATGTTGAACAGCCGGCGCACGTTGATGTAGCGCCAGTCCGAGTCCGATGCCAAGGTACGGGCGCCCCAGATCCGGATGCCACGGGTGCCGAAGGGGCGGATGCAGTTGATCCCGATCGGGTTGAGCAATCCCTGCTCGTTCTGGGTGATCCCGCGCTCGATGTCGAGCACGCCCCGAATGGTGTCGTTCGCCGGCGCCTTCCAGACACCGCGGCTCTCGTCGGTCCGGGCCCAGACGCCTGCAACGTGGCCGGACGGCGGGATGAAGACCTCGGAGTTCCCGTTCACACCGATCGGGTTCTCGACCTTGATCCAGGGGTAGTACAGCGCGGCGAAAGCCGAGTCGTACATCGCCACCTCGCTGCGCCATTCCTTGATCTGCTGGGTGTTCATACCGGGCGGCGCATCGAGCACGGCCATCCGGTTGCCGTTCTGCTCGCAGTGTGAGATCAGCGCGGTCTGCACGGCCTTCCAGAGGTTGAGGTCGATGCTGCCATCGGCCTTGGTAGCGGCGGTGATCAGGTCGGGCACCACCACCATCGTCACCTCGTCGGCGACCGCGAGGCCGTTGATGCCATTGCGCGCCGATTCCGAACCGGCAAACTTCCGGCCGGTCACCGGCACCGGCACCGCTGCCGACTTCTGCAGCGGGTAGAGGCCCGGCTTGAGCACCTCGAGCTGGGAGGCCAGGTCTGCCGTCTTGTCCAGGGCGACGTCGACCTTGATCTTGGTGGAGGTCTTGTTGACCACCGTCTTGACGTTGCGGTCACCGGCGTTGAAGTCGAGGTTGTCGAATGATTCGACCTGGAGGCCGTTGAGCAGGACCGACAGGCTGAAGGGCGAGGGGCCCTCCGGGGCGTCCGCGCCGCCGTCCACGCTGGTGATCTCGATGGTGATGTCGGCGTCCGGTTCAAGGCTCTCGATGACCAGCGGCTCACCGAGCGCACGGTCGGCCGCCGGCAACGCCCGACGCGACGGCTCGCCCGCCGGCTCGGAGTTCGGGATCCGGCAGATGTAGGCGAGGCTGCCCCCGTTGGCGAAGTAGCCGTATACCGACAGCGGCAGGACGCAGCCTTCGGCGAAACTGCCGTACAGCGATTCGAACTGGGTCCAGCTGGTCACGAGGCGCGGCGCGACACCCTGCGGGTCGCTCGGATCATCGGTCGGTGCCTTCTCGGTGAAGCCGACGAACGCTGCCACGGCGGTCGGCGCAGCCGAGAGCACCTTCTGAGAGGACGGGACTTCTTCGACGTATACGCCGGGCGCCGTGTATGTGGGCATGCTTGACCGCTCCGTTCGGGGACTGATTCGGATCGCGCTGCGTGATCAGTTGATCATTCAGCGTGAACGCTAAACCAAAAACCGCCGGAAAGTTAGATCCCCGTCAAAGAAATTTTGACGTCATTTCGATTACGGACGGTTTTGGCGTACTTACTTTTACGAGCAAAGCGGGCATACCTTCGCATTACGGTCGGCGGCGCGGTCGTCCGGTGTCGGCAGCGGCCGGGTCAGCCGATGGTCGTGCGGACGGTACCGGGAAATGCCATCTCGATGACCCCGCCCCAGGCGCAGATACACATCGAGCCCGAGACCAGGGCCGGCTTCTTGCCGATCAAGACCTGCGGTGACCCCGGGGCCCACGGGCCGCTCGAGACCGGCACGCACGGCATCGGAGTGAGCACGCCCAGCGCCGCCGCGGTCGCCGCGGCAACGGTGGGATTCGACAGGCTGGTGCACATGCCGAAGGGCGGGATGTTGACCCCCGGAGCCATGTCCATGATCGTCGCGGCGGGTTTGCCCTCGATGGTCACCCGAGTGACCGGCAATGCGTTCAGCGAACTCGGTGCCATGCCGAAGGTGCACTTGACCACCGCGGTACTGACAGCTGCCTGAGGCATGGCTTCTCCTATTGCTTCTTGCCCTTGACGGACTCGGTCAGACTGGCGCCGGTAGTGGTGACGAAGCAGACCACATTGCGATCGCCGTCCTGCTCCCAGCCGCGCGCGGAGGGAAGCAGGAACGTGAAGAAGAGATGCGAGTCCAGGTAATTGATGCCGACGTAGCTCTGGAACTTCTGGGCGCAACTGCCCTGGGCGAAGTTGGTCAGGGTGTCCGCGCCGGGATATGTCGACGCGGTCGTTCCGTCCGACTTCGTGAAGGCCACGCTGGCATAGGACTCCTGGGTGTGCGGCGCGGTGCAGGCCACCGAGTTCAAATTGGACAGCTCGGTTTTGACGTCCCCGGGGGCGGTGAAGCACTCGCCGGGTTTTACGTTGAACACCGACACGGCGTTAGTGGTCTTCTTGCCGCCGCCGAACATGCCACAGCCACTCAGACTGACTGCGAGGGCCAATGCGAGCAGGCACCCCAGACTCCGCGCCGGGAGCCGCGCCGACCTCGGTCGTAACTGAAACACGCATGAAAGCTACCCTGCGTGATCGAAGTTAGATATGGTTCTCGTGAAATTAGCGTGCGTGACGTCGTCGCCCGCTTCTCCCGTGCTTTCCCACGCGACAGGTGAGGGCCTCCAGTGACCAGTGCGTTCGCGGGGCCGGCCGGGCCACAGGTTGCGCCGCAGCCGGATGTCGCACCACCCAGTACGGAACCCGCGTCGTCGGTGCAGGCCGCATCGACCGCTGCCGCCGGCCCGGCCCGGACGACCGGCAAACCCGGCGCGGACAGTGCGCCCGTCGGGGCAGCTCAGGTTGCAGCCTCGGTGGTCGACAAACTCGGCGGCGCAGCGGCGGCCGACGCCGTTCCGGCTGCCACGCTCAAGGCGATGCAGATGCGGGCCCGCAGCGAGCAGACGATGTTCCTGGCCCAGGCGGGACAACTGGCAGACCGCCTTACGCCGCAACAGGTGCTGGCCGCGACGTCGACGCCGATCGCCGCCATCGGCAATGAAGCTGCCGACGATGTGGTCGAGACCATGGTCAAGCCCGCGGTCATGGGTGCTGCGGTGACGAAGCTGACCGACACCGAGGGTGCGGGTGAGAAGGTAAAGAAGCTTTTCAAGTCCGGCCGGATGGATGATCTCGGGAAGGCGGCTGCCAAGCCGCTGGTCCAGGCCCGGCTCGATGCGCTGGCCGCCCTCGAACCGTCCCGCTCCGATGCCGCCCTGGACAAGCTGTCCGGTGCCGACAAGCTGGCAAAGCTCGCGGAGATGATGGAGAAGCTCGATAACGGCGAGGCGCTGCCCGATGAGCTCAAAGGCGCCCGCGACTACCAGTCGCCCGAAGCGAAGGCACGGGCCCGGCGGGCCCGGGCGGCGCTCGGCGGCAAGGACGGCAAGCCCTCCAAGGCTGCCATGCTGCAGGCCGGACGGCAGCTGACCCGAGATCTCATCGATGCGCGGCTCCGCGAACTGGTCGAGGGAGATTCGCAGCTGTCAGCGTTCTATACCCACACCAAGCTGCCGATCGCTGCGGAGACCACCACTGCGCTGCGAGCCCGCACCGACGTGATCGCCGGCCTGTCCGCGCAGATGTCGGACCAACTGCGGGACTGGAGCCGCGCGGTGGTCAATCTGGCGGCCGAGGTCGAAGGCGGCGGCGCACTTCCGGAAAAGGCGCTGAACGAGCGGATGGGCGCCCTCACCGAGTTGACCGCCAGCACCCGCGAGATGCTCGACGGCTTCGACGGCAACCTCAACGAACTCGTGACCGACGACCCGAGCCTGCAGCGGGTTGCCACCGATACGGCGGCTGCCGCCGCCGAACGGCACCAGGCGATCTCGATCAAGGGCATCCGCTCCTACATCGCGGCAAACTCCGAGAAATATGTCAAGCAACGAAAGGCGGTCGACGACCAGGTCGAGAAGGACCTGACCGTGATCGGATCCGGCGCCGCGCTCACCGCCGTGCAGTCACAGGTCGTCGACAAGGCCAAGGCCGAGATCAACAGCGCGGCCGACGGTGCGACCAGCCGCTTCAAGAACGTCGGCAAGGCCATCGACGCGGCCCTACCGGGAGGTAAGGGCGCGGAGGCCGGTAGTTCGACGGCGATGGACCTGACCATCCAGATCCCGGTGACTGCCTTCCCCGGTGCTTTCCTCGGTGTCCGGTTGCACCTTGATGCCGAACGCAGCTTCGTCAAGGGCCAGCAGACCTCGGTCAATGCCGAGATCGGCTTGCAGGCCGGGGGCAAACTGCCGTTGGCGGCGAAGGCGCTGGTCGAACTCGGCGGCTACTTCAAGGGCAACGGCAAGACCGCGGCAGAGGCGATGGAATTCATCTCCTACGCGCTGTTCCGCCGGTTCCGCGAGAGCAGCCTGGTGCCGCGCGAGGTGACCAACAGCATCTGGGGCGCCAGTGGCCTCACGGCGACCGGTGAGGAGACCAGCGGACAGGCCAAGCACGCCGAAGCGAACGCCTGGGGTCAAGGTATGGAGGAACGCCTCGCTGCTGATCGCAACGCCAGTGCTGAAACCGGCGGCTACGTCGCCGCTCGGGGTGAGATCGGTCAGAGCAAGGCAGGACTTGGGCCCGTCGGCATCGGTGCCAAGGCCAGTGTTTCGGGCCAGTTCGGCACCAAGTACTCCGGCGATACCGTGGAGAATTCGCACGGCCAGGGCAAGGGCGCCATGGTCAGTGGCCGCGGCGCCGAGTCATCGGTGGGCCAGGGACGCAGAAGCGTGGTGGTGTCCACCGACATCACCGCCGCGGGCTTCGGCGGTTCCGGGACGGGCTCTGCATCGTGGGGAGCCGATTCCGCAACCGGAAAGTACAGCTTCGACAGCCTGGATATCAGTGTGTCCGGCCTGGGCAAAGCGCCCGCGTCCGCGCTGCTGAGCGGGGACAAGAACATGGCGCTCACCATCGGCAACTGGTCAACCTCCCTGCTGAAAAAGATCAAAAGCCTGGTCCTGAAGATGCAGGAGAAGGAAAAGACCGAGATCGACAGCAAGTTCAGCAAGCTCGACCGGAGCAAGGCCATGGCCTCCGTGGCACCGCTGGCCTACAAGATCGATGAGGGGACCGGCGCAGCCAACATCCAGAAGGGCTGGTACGAAGCCGTCACCAAGCACAGCACCACCGGCTCCGGCTCCGGCTCCGGCTCCGGCTCCGACTCCATGCTGGGCACGGCTGCCACGACAGCGAAAGACGGCGCCAGGACGGGGATCAAGAAGGGCGTCGAGGGCGCCGGCGCGGTCGTCGATGGTGCCAAGTCAAGTCTCAAGGCAGCCAAGTCCGCAACCGGCCTGAAGACCCAAGGATCGGTCAACATCAACGGCCGCTACAAGCTGGAGCGGTCCGGGGACAAGACTGAGCACACCTTGACCTTCTCGCTGGGTTCGCAGAGCGACATTTCCGCCGAGATCGACGTGGTCTCGGTGACGATGAGCCGCATCGAGAACCTCGTCACCATCGTGCTGCTGCCGGACGTCAAGGTGCTGCTGTGACCGGGTTGACGTTCGCCACCGACGCCGGCCCCTTGTCGGCCGTGCTGGATCGAACCGAACAGTCGCACCGCAGCAGCTCAGCGACCACCTGGCGCGTCACCGTCGATTGGCCGTCGTACCGGAGGGTTCGCGATGAGCGGCTGTTCGGACTGGCCGCCGCCGAGCTCCGGACCATCGAACCGATGGTGGCCGACACTCCGGTGCAGTTGCTGTTGAAATGGGTCGGGGTCGGCACGCCACCCGATCCGCAGGACCACCTCGGGGACTCGGACTGGCAGTTGACTGAGGCGACCCAGGACCGGAACGGAGTGCAGGTCGGCTATCGCACCGAGCACCCGGATCGGATCGGGACCGCCGTCCTCGACTTCCTGGCCGCGGATGGCTGGCAGTCGCTGCGGACGTCACCCGATGCCCCGATAGAAACCCGATATGCCGGCAAAACCGGCGAGTTCGACTGCGCGGTCTTCACCGACGAGGATCGCCAGCTGATCGTCACGGTGGCGTATCTGCCGGTGACCGTGCCCGAATCGCGCCGGCCCGCGGTGGCCAGGCTGGCGGAGTTGCTGACCTATCGGATGGATCTCGGCGCCGTCGAGATCCATCCGGAGAACGACGGCGTGCGGGTACGCCATGGAATCGATGTCGAGGATGTCCAGTTGAGTTCGGCCTTGATCCGCAACGTCATCTACCCCGTGGTGATCCAGGCCGAACGCTTCTTGCCGCTGCTGCGAGCAGTGGTCGAGGACGACGCCGAACCTGTCCAGGTGGTCGAGGAGTCCTTCGCGAACCAGGCGTCCACCACCCCGGCGCGCTAGGAAGCGGTAGCTGTTTGGGTGGGCTGGTTGGTCATCAGACCCTGGATTGCGGGAACTCCGCGGTGCGTCGCCATGGTCGCCTCGGCCTTGCCGTTGGCTACCAACTCACGGGCGCAGGACGTCATCAGGGCGGAGCTCACGCCGAACCGGCGCGCCAGGAAGGCAAGGCTGACCGGGCCCTTGTCGATACGTGACTCCTGGAGCACGTCCAGAACCTCCTGCGACAACGTGCGGGTCATGATGACAACCTTTCAACTCATTGAAACGTCAGCGGTCCGTTCGGTTACGGAACGCGGTGAACTGCCGGGGCGGCGTGATCGAGATCCGCCATGCCGCCTCGGCAAATGCAGCCCCTGGTCAGCGCCGTACTCAACGTTGCGGCGCAATAGCGCATCGAGATCGCATCGTGGACCTGCATCGGATGCGGACACGAGCCGCACAACGCTGTCGCTTCGGAACTGTCGACATCGCTGATCGGAGGTGCGGCAAGTTCCGCGGAATTCATGTGAGGCGCCCGTCCAAACCCCTCGAAAGGTCTGATGGTGATGCCGCGGGCGGGCCGGCTGAACGCCGGCGATGAGGAGTCCTCGGTAGGTCCGAGTCTACGCTGAATAATCTCTTGGCGGAGCCAATCATTTTCGGCGTCTCGGCGCGTAGTGTCCGAAGTCGATCGACACCGTGGCCCGGAGCACCCGGAAACCAACCCTGCGACGCTGGAGTGCCCAATGGCCGGAAAGAGCAAAGGCGGCCGCGAGGTCCGCAAACCGAAGCATGCCAAGAGCGCGAAGACACCCGAAGTACCGGCCGTGATCGTCAAGACTGCCGGACCCAAGAAAGCAAAGTAGGCGGCGCCCGACAGGCGCCGTCATGGCGGTCCGGGGTCTGGCGTAACCTGATCGAGACCTTAGGTACCTTGCTTCCTTCCCTGGGGGCGCCGACGGTCACCGCCGAGTCGACAGCATCACCTTCGCGTCGGTCTGACTTCCGAGTCCGGCCGAGGCGATCTCGTCGAGCCGAGGACCCACCGTTCTCTGGGGTGAATCGGTTCGGTGCCGTAGCCGTTCAGGCCGCGGCATCGCGCCGTAGGGCTACTTCCAGGCCCGAATCCGACAGCTAACTTGGTAGGCGGTCGAGTGGAAGAGGAGTTCCGCCAGCCGTGGCGAAAGCTCGTATTTCGCGGTCCTACCGCGTCCTGATCGGCTCCGCAGTTCTGATTGGCGCCCTGGTCGCCTCGCCATTCGCGGCCGGCGCTGCGCCGCACCTGGCATCGCCGACCTCCCCGGGCGCCTCAGCCACGACCAGCACGACGGCTACCACGACGGAGCCGGCCCTCACTACTCCCGGGCAGGTCACGACCCGGCTCGCCGAGTTGGCTACCGAGAACGAGAAGCTGAGCGAGCAGCTGAACAAGGCAATGCTCGACGTCGCCCATGCCGAGAAGTCGGCGACCAAGGCCTCAACTGCGCTGACCTCGGCCCAGCAGACCCTCAGTTCGGCTCGTCGGGCGCTCGCCACCTCCCTGGCCATGCAGTACAAATCCGCCACGTTCGGCCGGACGGTATCGCTTTTCGCCAGCGCCTCAGGGCAGAGTTACCTCGACCGAATTCAGACCCTGAACCGGTTGGCCGCCCACCAGAGCGAGGTCGCGCAGGTCGCGGCCGGCGCCGCAGCCACGGTCCACGCCTCCCAGTTGCGCGCTCAGCTTGCGGTCGCTCGGGCCGACACCCGCAAGGCCGCGGTACAGCAGCAGCGTGCCGCCCTGCAGAGCCGGATCCGCAAGTACCAGAGCACGCTCGCCACCCTGACGGCCAGCGCCCGGTCGGCGTATTACGGCTCGAGCAACGCGACACCGGCCGAGATCTCATTGGCCGCGTCCAGCTACACCATCGGGGCCAGCAACGCCGACGTCATCGCCGTCCGTACCGCGTTGGCCCAGCTGGGCAAGCCCTACGTATGGGCAGCCGCCGGCCCGGACACGTTCGACTGCTCGGGCCTGACCATGGTGGGCTGGCAAGCGGCCGGTGTGCAGCTACCGCACCTGGCCTCGGGGCAGCAGAGCATGGGAACCCGCGTCGACAAAAGCCAATTGCGGCCCGGCGACCTGGTCTTCTTCGGTTCTCCCGCCTATCACGTCGCGATGTACATCGGCAGCGGCATGATCGTCCAGGCACCCAACAGCGGCGATGTGGTCAAGATCAGCCCGCTCGCCGCGATGAGCGACTACACCAGCGCCGCCCGCTTCGGCTGAGCCACCCGAGCCAAGGCGGCCCAGC
>JAVEET010000085.1 GCA_030840295.1 Pseudonocardiales bacterium | reverse complement strand
TGGAGGTTGGTTGATTCAGAAGCTGCTCACCGTTGAGGAAGCCGCCGTGTTGCTCGGCACGACGCCTCGCTTCCCGCGGCGGCTGATCGCGGAACGTCGAGTTCGATTCGTCCACGTCGGCAGGCACATCAGGATTCCTGAGGATGCCCTCTAGGGGTTCATCGCGGCTGGCATGCTCGAGCCGGTCCGCACCCGCTATCGAACCGGCCGCGCGGGGTAGGTGCTTGGCGGAGCGCACAGTCCACCAGTGCCGGCGAGCGATATTCAAGCGAGGGGCTGAGCGGGTGGTTCGACGAGGAAGGACAGTGCGGCCGCCCGAGTCGGTAGTCCTCGGTGGTCAAGGTGGCCCAGCCGATGTGATCCCGCTCTAGCATCGGGCGCAGCCCGCCCAGACGTTTGCGGTCCTTTGCGGTGAGTTCCTCCGTCACCGCCAGAGGGTCGCTGATGAAAGTGAGCAGAAGCGCGGCGTCCTGCCAATCGCGCTCAGGGTTCTGCCGTATGCGAATCTCCGTCGCCGCGGCTGCTTTGGCGACCAGCGCCCCGAGCACGTTGGGTCGCCGGACGATCCCATTCCTGCGGCCGCGCTTGGGCAGTCCAGACACCACGACGCCGACCAGTTCGCTGCGGTCGAAAGCCTGCGTCGCACCGGGGGCCTCAACCGTCCTCCCCGGTGGCACTGTGAGGATGCTGGTTCGCTCGCCAAGCCCTTCGGGCGCGAGTACATCGAAGACAACACGGCCCGGCCCGGGATTGGCCGGTCGGCTGAATCGGTGGGAGATCCCGTCAGCGCTCGGGGTTTCCTCCTCGAAGTCGCGGTCGATCAGCCAGGCTGACAACCATTGGGTGCCGCCCGGAAGGGTACGGACGTTGACGACCACGTCGATGTCGTCCGTCGTGCGGGGGAGCGGCGCACTGTGCTCCGCGGCCAGCAGATACATCATCTGACCGCCGACCAGCAACCAGTCATCGCGATTGTCATCCGCCAGCTCGAAGAGCAGCCACCAGCCTTCTTCGGCAGCCGGCGTCACATCGAGGAGCTCGATCACGCGGGTCCCGCCAATCTGAGTTTTTCCAATCGCTCGGCCGCGGCATGTCGTTCCCGCGCATCGTTCGACTCGAGGAGGTCGGCCAGCGCAACCGCAACAGGCACCGGCCGTCCCGCTGGTATCCGCACACCGTCGGGAACCCCGGACGGGATAACCATCAACTCGACCGGACCCTCCGGATCGTCCTGCGCGTGGTAGTCGACAAGGACCGCGTCGAGTAGTTCCGCGTCGATGTAAAACCGCCGCGGCTGGGATGCGGCGATACCGACACCTTGCGCGGCGGCCGCAAAACCGCCGCCTGGCCGCAGTCGCTCGTCGGCGGCCAGCCGGTTCAACACGCCTGGGTGCACCCATAGCCGCCGCCGACCGGCCCGGCTCGCCAGCCACTGCTCCCACCGCTCAGCTGGATGAGCGTCAGCGAGGAGGCGCCGGACGCGGTGGCGTAACCGACGATCTGCGATCGCGCGGAGGAGCTGCTCGGTGTCGGCTGGCTTCTGCGGCTCGTCCAGCAGCCCCTGCGCGACCCACAGCACGGCCCAGGCCATCGGGGCTGAAAGCGGCCGACCAGGTGAGTGAGCGTGTCGCGCCCGAGCGTGCACCGCCTCGGCGGGCAGGAGCCATGCTGGACCGAGGCGCCGGGCCGGCAGAGCGCCCGAGTCGACAAGGTGCCGCACTTGACGAGGGCTCACACCGAGCTCGTGGGCCGCGTCAGCCACACTGATCCAGTCCACTCGTTCTCCGTCTCACAATAGTTCCGTGTACGGAATGATTGTGAGACGCTCCTCGGCCGGTGTCAAAGAATACTTCCGCGTCCGGCACCATTGTGCGACGAAGCCAAGGCCCCGCCCACGACATTCCCCTTGCAACCAAGGGGATCCTCTGGGAGCGGGCGACGGGAATCGAACCCGCACAATCAGTTTGGAAGACTGAGACTCTACCATTGAGCTACGCCCGCATTGTCCGGTTCAGCCGCCTTTGGGCAAGCCTGCGATCCGGGTTCCGCCGCTACAGCCTAGCGTGTGAACGCGGGTGGTTCGGACCCCCGTACACTTCTCGGTCGGAACACCTCTCGCTCTTTCGCGCGAAAAAGTGTGCCGGGGTGTAGCGCAGCTTGGTAGCGCATCCGCTTTGGGAGCGGAGGGTCGCAGGTTCAAATCCTGTCACCCCGACCAGTTCGACCTGAGTAGGGCACGACAGCGAGCGAACGAAGACAGCACGAACGAGCACTGCACGAAACAAGCAACAGAGGCACGCGCACCATCACCTGTCGATCTGCCGAGGAGCGAAGAGCACATCGTGAAGAGCACCGTCGAGAACCTGAGCCCGACCCGCGTGAAACTCGCGGTGGAGGTGCCCTTTGCCGAGCTGAAGGGCAGCCTGGACGAGGCCTACAAGGCAATCGGATCGCAGGTCCGGGTGCCCGGCTTCCGGCCCGGCAAGGTACCGGCTCGGATCATCGACCAACGGGTGGGTCGCGCCGCGGTCCTGGAAGAGGCGATCAACAAGGCGCTGCCCAAGGCGTATTCCGACGCGGTACGTGACACCGGGTTGAAGGCGCTCGGGCAACCCGACATCGAGGTGACCAAGCTCGAGGACAACGAGGAGCTGGCCTTCACCGCCGAAGTCGACATCCGCCCGGAAATCACGGTCCCGGCCTACGACGGGCTGGCTGTGACGGTGGCCGACGCCGTGGTCGCAGCTGACGAGGTCGCCGAGCAGTTCGACGCCCTCCGGGCCCGCTTCGGCACACTCAACACCGTCGACCGTGCGGTCCAGTCGGGGGACTTCGTGGCGATCGACCTCAGCGCGACAGTCGCTGGCGTCGAGGTCGAGGGCGGTTCGGCCAGTGGCCTGTCCTATGAAGTCGGTTCGGCCAATCTGATCGACGGTCTCGATGAGGCAATCGTCGGCAAGAGCGCCGGCGACTCGGCCACCTTCGCCTCGAAGCTTGCCTTCGGTGAGCACGCCGGCTCGGATGCCGACATCACGGTCGTGGTCAACTCGGTCAAGGAACGCGAGCTGCCAGAGCCCGACGATGACTTCGCCCAGCTCGCGTCGGAGTTCGACACGGTCGACGAGCTCCGCGCCGACCTCCGTGAGCGGCTGACCCGCGTCAAGGCGTTGGGCCAGGGTGCCGAGGCACGGGAAAAGGTCCTCGAGCTGCTGGTGGAGCAGACCGAGGTGCCGTTGCCGGAATCGTCGGTCCAGTCCGAGATCGACTGGCGCGAGCACGACGTCGTGCACCAACTGGGCCACGATGACGCCGCGTTCGAGCGTTACCTGGAGACCGAGGGCAAGACGAAGGACGAGTTCACCGCTGAGTTGCGTGCGGTCGCCGAGCGCTCGGTCAAGACCCAGTTCATCCTCGATTCGATCGCCGACGCCGAGGCCGTGGCGGTGTCGGACGCCGAACTCACCGAATACATCGTGCGGCAGGCCCAGCGTTACGACATGGCGCCCCAGGAATTCGCCGACCAGATCGTCCAGGCCGGCAACATCGCGGCTCTGGTGGCCGATGTGCGCCGCAACAAGGCGCTCGCCACGGTGCTCGAGTCGGCCACAGTCACCGACGAGTCAGGAAACCCGGTGGATCTGTCGGCACTGTCGACGCCCGAGGGTCAGGCCGAGCTGGACGCCTTCGACGATCTGGAGGCTGCCGGTGACGAAGTCGACGACGCAGCTGAGGGCGACGCAGCTGAGGGCGACGCAGGTCAGGGCGACGCAGGTCAGGGCGCCGCAGCTAGCGGCGACGAGCAGGCAGCTGCGGCGGACGAGAAGTAGCTCAAGCACGCATTTCATGCCCTGAGCGAACGGAGGCGGGTCTGGGGAGTCCCCGGCCCGCCTCTGCGGTTAGGGTCGATGTAGATCCAGCTGTACAGACAGCCGAGGAAGGAATGCCCAGTGACTTCTCATGACGCGCAGTACCGGTTCGGTCCCCAGGTGACCGGGCTGAGCGGTGTTTCGCACGCCGACCCCAACCCGGGCCCAGCCCACCTGATCCAGGCCCGCGCCGCGGGCGCCGGCATGAGCCTCGGCGACTCGGTTTATGACCGTCTGCTTCGTGAGCGGATCATCTTCCTCGGCCAGCAGGTCGACGACACGATTGCGAACCAGATCTGCGCGCAGCTGCTATTGCTCTCGGCCGAGGACTCGACCCGCGACATCAACCTCTACATCAACTCTCCGGGAGGGTCGGTGACCGCCGGTATGGCGATCTTCGACACCATGCAATTCGTGGAGTGTGATGTCGCGACCTACTCCCTCGGACTGGCGGCCTCGATGGGGCAGTTCCTACTGTCGGCCGGTGAGAAGGGCAAGCGTTACGCGCTGCCGCACGCGCGCATCATGATGCACCAGCCGTCAGCCGGCATCGGCGGTACCGCCTCCGACATCGCGATCCAGGCGGAGCAGTTCAGGTTGACGAAGGCCGAGATGGCTCAGCTCATCGCCGAGCACACCGGTCAGACCGTCGCACAGATCCAGGCCGACTCGGAGCGGGACCGCTGGTTCACCGCCCAGCAGGCGCTCGAGTACGGCTTCGTAGACCACGTGGTCAGCCGTGTCGCTCAGATGGGCGCCGGCAACGCTCCGGCCCCGGCGTAAAGGGAGAACGAAATAATGAGTCAACTGTTCACTCCGGGTCCGACTGGGGGCTTCGCCCCGCCCTCCCCGCAAAGCCGGTACGTGCTGCCGTCCTTCGTCGAGCGGACCAACTACGGGATGAAGGAATCCAACCCGTACAACAAGTTGTTCGAGGAGCGCATCATCTTTCTCGGCGCGCCCATCGACGACGTCGTCGCCAACGATGTGATCGCGCAGCTGATCTGCCTCGAGTCCACCGACCCCGATCGCGACATCCTCATCTACATCAACTCCCCGGGTGGCTCGTTCACCGCGCTCACCGCGATCTACGACACGATGACCTACGTCCGGCCGGAGATCCAGACCTACTGCATGGGGCAGGCCGCCTCAGCCGCAGCTGTGCTGCTGGCCGCCGGCACCAAGGGCAAGCGGTTCGCGCTGGAGCACTCCCGGGTGCTCATCCACCAGCCGTCCGGTGAAGGTCAGGGCCAAGTCACCGATCTGGAGATCCAGGCCAATGAAATCCTTCGGATGCGGGGGTTGCTCGAAGAGATCCTCGCCCACCACACCGGGCAGACGGTCGAGCAGGTCAAACTGGACATCGAGCGCGACCGGATCCTGACCGCCGACCAGGCGAAGGACTACGGAATCGTCGATTCGGTCATCACGACTCGCAAGCTCGTCAACGACTGACCCACCAGTCACACCGGTACCGCCAGCATCCTGGACGGGCGTGCCGCCCGCTTCGTTACCTGGGACACGCAAGTAAACATGCGACTTCTCGGCCCCTACGGGGTAGCGTTTTCTTCTATCGCTGCCCCGTACCGGGCAGCGTTGCCTGCGATTCTGGCTCGACGGGCACGCTGGCAGGAGTAACACTGGTAGGACGGCACGGCAGCATAGCGGTTCGGCGCGTGCTCGCGCCGGGCACACATTCGGCGCGGCGGCCACAACGGCTGGCGGCGAGGCTCTTGAGGGGATGGTCATCGGGTGGCACGGGTAGGCGACGGCGGCGATCTGCTCAAGTGCTCTTTTTGCGGGAAGAGCCAGAAGCAGGTCAAGAAATTGATCGCCGGCCCAGGCGTGTACATCTGTGACGAATGCATCGACCTGTGCAACGAGATCATCGAAGAGGAGTTGTCGGAGAACACTGAGTTCTCCTTCGACGAACTACCCAAGCCTACCGAGATCCGCGAGTTCCTGAATTCCTATGTCGTCGGTCAGGACGACGCCAAACGGACCTTGGCGGTGGCGGTCTACAACCACTACAAGCGCGTGCAGGCCGGTGCCGAGACGACCGGCAAGCGCGCCGAGTCGAACGTCGAGTTGGCGAAATCGAACATCCTGCTCCTCGGCCCGACCGGCTCCGGCAAGACGCTGCTAGCTCAGACGCTGGCCCGAATGCTCAACGTTCCCTTCGCGATCGCCGATGCCACAGCCCTCACCGAGGCGGGATACGTCGGTGAGGACGTCGAGAACATCCTGCTGAAGTTGATCCAGGCCGCCGACTACGACGTCAAGCGCGCCGAGACCGGCATCATCTACATCGATGAGGTAGACAAGATCGCCCGCAAGGCGGAGAACCCCTCGATCACCCGCGACGTCTCCGGCGAAGGCGTGCAACAGGCGCTGCTGAAGATCCTCGAAGGAACGTCCGCGGCGGTTCCCCCGCAGGGTGGACGAAAGCACCCCCACCAGGAATTTATCCAGATCGACACCACGAACGTGCTGTTCATCGTCGGCGGTGCGTTCGCCGGGCTGGACAAGATCGTCGAGGCTCGGGTCGGCAAGAAGGGTCTGGGCTTCGGAGCCGAACTGAAGACCAAGTTCGAGGTCGATAGCACCGATATCTTCGCCGACGTGATGCCCGAGGACCTGATGAAGTTCGGGCTGATTCCGGAGTTCATCGGTCGTGTACCGGTCATCACCTCGGTGCGTCCGCTGGACCGCGAGGCCCTGGTCCAGATCCTGACCGAGCCGAAGAATGCTCTGGTCAAGCAATACGCCCGGCTGTTCGAACTCGACGGCGTCGAGTTGGAATTCGCCGATGACGCCCTGGAGGCCATCGCCGATCAGGCCGTGAAGCGGCAGACCGGCGCCCGTGGACTGCGCGCCATCATGGAAGAGGTGTTGCTGTCGGTGATGTACGAGGTGCCCTCCCGCGAGGACGTGGCCAAGGTCGTCATCACCGCAGAGACGGTGCTGGAGCATGTCTACCCGACCCTGGTCCCACGTGCCGAGGTCGAGACGCCGCGCGAGAAGTCCGCCTGAGCACTCCCGTTGCGGATGCTCGACAAAATAGGTTGCGACGCTGCCCTGAACAGGGCAGGGTGCTCTTCGACAGCAGATGGTGACATGCCCGTTGCAGAGGGAGCATGTCCGAGCGTGAAGGAGGCGTCGAGATGTCTATCGCCGTCCCGGGGACAGCACGCGTCCCCCATCCTTCGAGGCCGTTCGTCCACTGATCCGTTGCGCTTCCGGTTCTGTCTTCAGATCCTGCCGTGATCGCCGGTCGGCCGCCTCGTACTCATCGAGGAGCCACCAACCTTGTCGTTCTACGACTCATTCGCAACGCCTGCACGTCCTGACACATCATCTCCGGTTGCCTTGCCGGACTCCGGGTTCACCCAATTCCGGACGGTCGACGAACCGGGCCACGATCAGCGCTGGTCCACCTGGTCCGCCGTGGTCAAGGGAGCGCACGGTCCGGAACCGAGGCCGGCGTGGGTCATCACGTCGGACGCGGCCCTGGACACGGAGCTCGGCATCCTGAAATCGGGGAAAGAAGCCGACGTCTTCCTCATCGAGCGAGCCATCCCCAACGGACCCGCGTCAGTGCTCGCCGCCAAGCGATACCGGGACCGTGAGCACCGCAATTTCCACCGGGATGCCGGCTATCTCGAAGGCCGGACGGTGCGCCGCAGCCGAGACCAGCGGGCCATGGCCAACAGGAGCAAGTACGGAGTGCAGGTGCTGGCCGGACAATGGGCCTCGGTAGAGTTCGCGGCGCTCTGCGATCTGTGGAATCGGGGCCTTCCAGTTCCGTACCCCGTTCAGATTGATGGCACCGAGATCCTGATGGAATTCATCGGTTCGGACCTGGTGGCAGCACCCCGTTTGGCGCAAGTCCGCCCGGGTCGAACGGAACTGGCCGACTACTTCCAACAGATCACCGATGCCATGCAAGGGCTGGCGGCGGCCGGACAGGCCCACGGCGATCTGTCGGCGTACAACCTTCTGGTGGATGACGGCCGCCTGGTGATGATCGACCTGCCCCAGGTAGTAGATATCGTGGCGAACCCCCATGGCATGGAATTCCTGCAACGAGACTGTCGCAACATCTGTGCCTGGTTTGCCGCCCGAGGCCTCGAGCGGGATCCCGACGAGCTGCTCGGTCTACTCGCCGCAACGGCCTTCGGACGTCAGGGGCCGCGGGCCCAATAGGGTGTTCGCATGTCACGACCCCGCCTAGAGCCTGCCGCCAAGCGGGATCCCGTCGTTCTCACCGACCCGCGGGCTATCAAGGCGCTGGCGCACCCGGCCCGGTTGTCGGCCATCGACGAGCTCTTCAACGGCCGCAAGCTCACCGCGACCGAGTGTGCTGAGATTGCCGGGCTGAGCGCCAGCGCCATGAGTTACCACCTGCGCGCGTTGGAGAAATGGGGGATCATCCGGCGATCGGAGTCCACCGAGGACGGTCGGGAGCGACCCTGGGAGGCGGCAGGGGGCAGCCTGCGGCTCGAATCGAGCGAGCCGCGCGCTTCGTTGACGGGTGAATCGGTGCTGATCAACCGGCTCTTCGGTCGGCAGCGGACCGAGGCGCTTAACTGGGCCGGGCGGGATCACGATGCCGGTGATGACTGGAACGACGTGATGACCATCGCCAGCCGCGGTTGCTGGCTGACCATCGACGAGGCACGCCGGCTTCGCACCGATCTGCAGGAGGTCCTGGACCGGTATCAACGCCAGGAGCCGACGGACCTCCCGGACGAGGTCAAGAAGATCCGGGTCACCATCTCATTGGTTCCCACCCTGGCTGATCGGCTGATCGGCTGATCGGCTGATCGGCTGATCGGCTGATCGGCTGATCCCGGTCCGGGTCCGGGTCCGGGTCGATGCTGCCCGGGACCATGCTGCCCGGGACCATGCTGCCCCGGAAATCGGAGTTCACAGCCGTCCGTAGAATTCAGGAGTGACCCGCACCCCGAAGCCGCAATCCGCCTCGACCGATCTGCCGACCGCGTACACGCCGGCAGAGGTGGAGGCCCCGCTGTACCAGCGGTGGGCGGATCGCGGGTACTTCACCGCGGACGTTTCCTCGGACAAGCCGCCGTTCACCATCGTGATCCCGCCTCCGAACGTGACCGGCAGCCTGCACATCGGGCATGCCTTCGAGCACACCCTGATCGACGCATTGATCCGTCGGGCTCGGATGCAGGGCTACGAGACGCTGTGGCTGCCGGGCATGGACCACGCCAGCATCGCGGTGCACGCACTGGTCGAGCGGGCGCTCGCGGCCCAGGGCACCAACCGCCGGGACCTGGGCCGGGAGGCTTTCGTGAACCGGGTCTGGGAGTGGAAGGCCGAGCACGGTGGCGCCATCCTGGCCCAGATGCGGCGGTTGGGTGACAGCGTGGACTGGACCCGCGAGCGTTTCACCATGGACGAGGGTATGTCGCGGGCCACCGCCACGATGTTCAAGAAGCTTTACGACGACGGGCTGATCTATCGCGCAGAGCGGCTGGTCAACTGGTCCCCGGACCTGCGCTCGGTGCTCTCGGACGCCGAGGTCATCCATGAGGAGGTCGAGGGTGAACTCGTCTCCATGCGTTATGGCTCGATCTCCGATGACGAGCCGCATATCGTCGTGGCCACTACCCGAGTCGAGACGATGCTCGGTGACACCGCGGTGGCCGTCCATCCCGAGGACGAGCGCTACGCCTCACTGGTCGGCACCGAGATCGAACTGCCCCTGACCGGAAGGCGGATCCCGATCATCGCCGATGCCCATGTCGACCCGGCATTCGGGACGGGCGCGGTCAAGGTGACACCGGCCCACGATCCGAACGACTTCGAGATCGGGCAGCGGCACGGCCTGCCGATGCCGACCGTGATGGACGAGGAGGGCCGGATCGCCGATACCGGCACCCAGTTCGACGGCATGGATCGGTTCACTGCCCGGACCGCGGTGCGCGAGGAGCTGCGCAAACAAGGTCGGATCGTCGCCGAGAAGCGGCCCTACCTTCATTCGGTGGGCCATTCGGAGCGGTCCAAGGAACCGATCGAGCCGCGGCTGAGCCTGCAATGGTTCGTCAAGGTGGCGCCGCTCGCTCAAGCAGCTGGGGATGCCGTGCGCAACGGCCAGGTGCGGATCAGCCCGTCCGAGATGGCGCCGCGCTACTTCCAATGGACCGACAACCTGCACGACTGGTGCATCTCCCGCCAGCTCTGGTGGGGTCATCGGATTCCGGTCTGGTACGGCCCTAACGGGGAAATGGTCTGTATCGGGCCGGACGAGCAGCCGCCCAGCGAAGCTGATGGCTGGCGGCAGGACGAGGATGTGCTCGACACCTGGTTCTCCTCAGGTCTGTGGCCTTTCTCGACCCTGGGCTGGCCCGAGCAGACCGACGACCTGGCCAAGTTCTACCCGACCTCGGTGCTGGTCACCGGCTACGACATCCTGTTCTTCTGGGTCGTCCGGATGATGATGTTCGGCCTGTACGCGATGAAGGATCACCCGTCCGGTGCCGAGCCTTTCCATACGATCGCGCTGCATGGCATGGTGCGCGACCAGTTCGGCAAGAAGATGTCCAAGACCCGAGGAAACGGCGTCGATCCCGTCGAGTGGATGGACCGGTACGGCACCGACGCACTGCGGTTCACCTTGGCGCGCGGGGCGAATCCCGGCACTGACCTGCCGCTCGGCGAAGACGCGGTGGGCGGCTCCCGAAACTTCTGCAACAAGTTGTGGAACGCGACCCGGTTTGCGCTCATCAACGGTGCCACCGTGGAAGGGGAATTGCCTACCGACCTGGTCGGCGCCGACGCTTGGATCGTGTCGCGGCTGAACACCGTGATCGCCGACGTGGATGCTCTGTACGCCGACTACGAATTCGCCAAGATCTCCGACCTCCTCTACCACTTCGCCTGGGACGAGGTCTGCGACTGGTACCTGGAACTGGCCAAGGTGTCGCTGGCCCCCGACGCGTCGGCGGAGCGTTCGCAGACCACGCGCCGAGTGCTCGGC
The DNA here is from genome assembly GCA_030840295.1 of Pseudonocardiales bacterium. GTDB lineage: Bacteria > Actinomycetota > Actinomycetes > Mycobacteriales > Jatrophihabitantaceae > Jatrophihabitans_A. The sequence continues at coordinate 4,461 of JAVEET010000085.1, read as the reverse complement.
GAGGTCCTCGATGGGCTGCTTCGACTGCTGCACCCGCTGATTCCGTTCGTGACCGAGACCTTGTGGACGGAGCTGACCAGCGGCGAGAGCGTGGTCATCGCGCCCTGGCCATCTTCGGATCCCAAGCGGATCGATCGCGCCGCAGAACTGCCGATCGAGGCGATGCAGGCCGTCGTGCTGGAGGTACGGAGGTTCCGCAGCGATCAAGGCGTAAAGCCGTCGGCCCGCATTCCGGCGAGCTTCACCGGCCTGAGCGGCCATGAGCCGGAGATACGTAGCTTGCTGCGTCTGACCGACCCGGACGACAGCTTCACCCCCACCGCATCGTTGACGACCTCGGCCGGTGTCACGATTGCGCTGGACCTGTCGACTGCGGTCGATGTGGCCGCCGAGCGCGCCCGCTACCAGCGGGACCTGGCTACGGCGACCAAGGAGCTCGACCAGACGTCGAAAAAGCTCGGCAATCAGGGCTTCCTGGCCAAGGCACCGGACGACGTCGTCGCCGGCATTCGGGCGCGCAGTGCAGCCGCGTCCGCTGATATCGAGCGGATCAACGCCGCGTTGGATGCATTGCCCGCTGGCTGACTCAGCCCTCGGACAGCCAGTCCAGCGCCACGGCAGCCGTCCAAGACTGGTTGCGACTGCCCAGGGCGAAACCGGAGAACGGGTCGTAGTACTCGGCAAAGTCCTCGTGGGCGAGCTGCTCCAACGAGGTGAGCCGCAACTGCTCGGCCAACGATTCGTCGCCGTGGCGGCGCAGCCCCCAGGCGAGCAGCCAGGTGATCACCGGCCACACCGGACCGCGCCAGTACGTCGTGCATCGGAAGGCCGGACTGGACGGTGACGTCGAGGTCGGTAGTGCAAACTTCAGCGATGGATGGGCCATCCATTGTGGCCCGGTCAGGATTCGTAACTGGCGGTCGCGCAGCGCCCGGTCGGAACTGCACAGCAGCGGGGCGAACCCGGCCACGGTCGCGGTATGGATCCACTCGCCGGTGCGCACATCGAAGTCCCGAGCAAGTCCGGTCACCGGGGAAACGGCCCGCGTGACGCCCAGTCTGAACCGGTCGGCCGTGGCCCGCAGCCTGTGCGCTTGGGCCTGGCGTCCGATGCCCTCACCCAACTCCGCCAGCACGTCGCTGGCCACGGCCAGGATCGCGGACATGAGGACATCTCGGACCCGGAAATCGACGGTGGTCCTCATCGCAACATCGTCGTAGCCGACCGAGCGCATCTGATCGATCAGCCAGGCATACTGCCGGTACTCGTAGTCCGACGGGCGCTGGCTGAGATCGGCCACGTGCTGCAGATCGCTCCGGACGACGGGCTCGAGCTCGCCGGGTTCGACCATGGCATAGCTGTGGTCCCAGCGCGGCGAGTTGTCCAGGCCGGACTCCCAGCCATGATGGATCTCGACCATCCCGTGGCCGTGCGGATCCCGTGCGGCCGCCAGCCAGGCATGCCAGTTGAACCACTGGTCGAACGTCTCATCCAGGAACTCCTCGGCCACCAGCCGGTCGGTGCCCCCGAGCCGACGGCCCTGCGCCACCACCTCGGCCAGGGCAATCGCGTGCACCGGTGGCTGGCAGATCCCGCTGGTGGCGATGCCGGCCGGTGCACCGGCCGCTCCGTCGGTGCCCCACCTGTCGGGGCCGGGAAAGTAACTGCGGTCATCGCCGAAGACGATGTGCGGGATCATCCCGGTGCTCCATTGGGCTCCCAGCAACGTGCGCAGTTCGGTGACGGCTCGCTCCACCGACAATCTGGACAGGCCGATCGAGACGAAGGCCGCGTCCCAGCTCCAGAGATGCGGATACAGACGCGGCGCTGCCACGGTCATGTGACCGCGGTCGTTGGTGCGCAGCACGTATTCGGCCCCTTCGGCCAGGGAGCCGGGGTGGGGCCTCGTCTGATGCGTCATGACACCACTCCATCGCCGGTCGTGCTCAGCCCGCCGCCGTAGCATGGACGTCTATGGAATCCGCCCCGGCAAGTAGAGCGCAGTCCGACCGATCTCGTCGGCAGGCTGCGGAGCAATTGTTACTCGCCCGCTGGGGTGAAGCGAAGATCAGCCCATCCCGGGAGCGTATCGAGGCCCTGATCGATGTGCTGGGTCAGCCCCAGAAGGCCTACCGCTCCATTCACATCACCGGGACCAACGGCAAGACCTCGACTGCGCGGATGATCGAGGAATTGCTGCGGGGCTTCGGGTTGCGGACCGGGCGTTACACCAGTCCGCATCTGTCCGACATGACGGAACGGATCGTGCTCGACGGCGCCCCGGTGAGCGATGGGGTCTTCGCCGACGCCGTAGCGGAGATCTCACCCTTCCTGGACCTGGTGGACGCCCGGTCGGAGGAGGACGGGGGGATCCGACTGACCTTCTTCGAGGCGATCACGGGGTTGGCGTTCGCCATCTTCGCCGACTCGCCGGTCGATGTGGCCGTGGTCGAGGTGGGCATGGGTGGCACCTGGGACGCTACCAACGTCCTCGCATCACCGGTCGCGGTGGTGACGCCGATCGCCCTGGATCACACAGCGTATCTGGGGGATTCCGTGGCTGAGATTGCCACCGAGAAGGCCGGCATCATCACCGAGGGCGCGTCGGCGATCCTGGCGGCGCAGCCGAACGAGGCGGCGGCACAGCTGCTCAAGCGAGCCGTCGAGGTCCAGGCTTCGGTGGCCCGTGAAGGTCTCGAGTTCGGCGTGCTGGATCGCCGGATCGCCGTCGGTGGCCAGATGCTCACCCTGCAGGGACTCGGCGGCGAATATCCGGAGGTTTTTCTGCCACTACACGGCGGTTTCCAGGCGCAGAACGCCGCTTGTGCGCTGGCCGCGGTCGAGGCGTTCTTCGGCGCAGGCTCGCAATCCGGTCCGATCGACCTCGACATCGTCCGTGCCGCCTTTGCCGCGGTGACGGCGCCCGGCCGGCTCGAAGCCGTCCGGTCCGCGCCGACCGTGCTCGTCGATGCCAGTCACAACCCGGCGGGCATGATCGCCACGGTCGAAGCGCTGGGTGAAGGTTTCGACTTCAGGCAGCTGATCGGCGTGGTGGCCATGCTCAGCGACAAGGACGCTCAAGGCTCATTGGACATCCTGGAACCCGTGCTGGACCAGGTCGTGATCAGCCAGAACTCCTCGCCCCGAGCGCTGCCGGTCGACGATCTGGCCGCGATCGCCGTGAGCGTCTTCGGCGCCGATCGCGTGACGGTGGAACCCCGCCTGGACGATGCGATCGAAACAGCGATTGCGCTGGCCGAGGAAGGTGCCGACGGTCTCGTGGTCGGCGCCGGCGTCTTGATCACCGGTTCGGTCGTGACGGCCGGGGAGGCCAGGACACTACTGAAGGGCGGCCGCTCATGACGGAGCCGCTGACCGAAGGATTTGCCGACGAGCCCACCGAACACCAGCCCACCGACTATCAACCCAGCGAGGAAGAACTCGAAGCCCGGCGAAACAAGGCGAATCGGGCCACTCGCGGTGGTATGGCGGCGATCCTGTGCCTGGAGGCGTTCGTGGTTCTCCTGGTGCCGCGAACGATCGCCCAGACCTCGCAAGGCCTGTCCGGCACCAAGACCGTGCTGCTTCTCGCGCTGGCCGTCCTGCTGGTGGCCACCGGTTTCCTGTTGCGCCGCGCCTGGGGTATCGGAGCGGGATCGGCGTTGCAGATCGCCTTGGCGGCGGTCACCCTGCTGGTGCCTGTCTTCGCCGTGGTCGCGGTGTTCTTCGTGGCCATCTGGGGCTACCTGTTACGGACCAGGAGCCAGCTTGTCGGTACCCCGTCCGGCTGGCGCATGCTGATTTCCTGACACTGCCGCGCCGTTGGGTCGGGTGGATCGGACGGATAGTCTGTCGCGGTGACTCAGACCGCCGCCGCATCTCTCGAACGCACCTTGATCCTCGTCAAGCCGGACGGAGTTTCCCGCAACCTGATCGGCGAGGTACTCGCCCGGGTAGAGCGCAAGGGGTATCGCATCGTCCGGCTCCAGCGCCGGTCCGCTGATGCCGATCTGCTGGCTCAGCACTATTCCGAGCACGTCGGCAAGCCGTTCTACCAACCGCTGGTGGACTTCATGTCCTCGGGTCCGGTGGTGTCGGCGGTGGCCGAGGGTCACCGCGTGATCGAGGGATTCCGTGCGCTGGCTGGTGCAACCGATCCCACCGCGGCCTTGCCGGGCACCATCCGCGGCGACTTCGGACGAGATTGGGGCTTGCAGGTTCAACAGAATCTCGTTCACGGGTCGGACTCCGCGGAGTCCGCCGCTCGAGAGATCGCGCTCTGGTTCCCCGGCGACTCGTGAGGTTTCGCCGCAGATCTTCTTAGCTGCAAGGAAGTTCGCTGCGGCGAGTCGCGGTCGTGATTGGGGACCGAGCGACATACGATCGTCTGGACATTCACACCAGTAACACGGGCACCACCCGTGCGTGAACCCAAGACGAGGTAGCAGAGTTCCCATGGCC
>JAVEET010000032.1 GCA_030840295.1 Pseudonocardiales bacterium | reverse complement strand
GTCAGGATCAGCCGGCGCTCCCGGTCTGGCGCGGCGCGGCGGATCCGGTTTGCATCTCACCGGTGGCGATGAACACGATCCGGCGGGCCACTCCGACCGCGTGGTCGGCGTACCGCTCGTAATACCGGCCGAGCAGGGCCATGTCGATAGCGGATTCGGTGCCATGTGACCAGTTGTCCGACAGCAGCAGCGTGAAAAGCTTCCGGTGGAGGGCGTCCATCGAGTCGTCTTCGGCTTCGATGGCCTTGGCCAGCTCCACGTCGCGTCCCTTGATGACCTCGGCGACCTTGTCGACCAGCGACAGGGCCACCTTGCCCATCTGGGAGATCACGTCTCGCAGCTCGAGTGGAACCGCGATGTCGGGATAGCGCATCCGGGCCACTTTGGCCACGTGTAGCGCCAGGTCACCCATCCGCTCCAGATCGGCCACCAGATGCAGCGTCGTGACGAGCACCCGAAGGTCGGTCGCAACCGGCTGCTGCAACGACAACAAGAGGAAGGTTCGCGACTCCAGATCAGCCCGCAGCGCGTCAATCGCGGTGTCGTCGCTGACGACCCGTTCGGCACCGTTGAGGTCGCCGTCCAATAACGCATTGGTGGCCCGCTCCATCGCGGTTCCGGCGAGATAGGTCATGGCCACCAGGGAGTGACCGATCTCGTCGAGTTCATCGTGATAAAGATCGCGCATGGTCACAGAGTAGAGCCCAGAGTGGTCGGCGCGGAGTCCTGACGTGAATGCACGGCAGCCGTTGGATGAACAGAACGTGACAGCAAGTTTGACCACGCATCTCGGCGGCGGAGGTGGGCCGAACTCGCCGTACGATCTGGCCGTGACCCTCACAGCGACGCTGGTAGCGGCCGTGGTGGCTGTTCTCGCGTTCCTGGCGGGAGCAGCGGTCGCCATACGCCTCACGCGTTCCGGCCGGACCGGTGATCCGGTACGACCGCTGCCCACCCCGCCGGTGCCGGCGACCGTTCGGTCGGCCCAGGCGCCGCAGTCGTTGGCGCCTCGGGTACTGGGGGCCATCGATGTGGGCGTGGTGGTCGTCGACCGGGATGAGATCGCCATCTTCGCCAATCCCGCAGCCCGGGAGATCCGGGTCGTCGAGAACGACCGGCTGACCGTTCCGGTGCTCAGCGAACTGGTCCGCCGGGTCACCGACACCGGCGAGCCGGATTCGGTCAGCCTCGATCTGGCCAACGCCAGGGGCGGCCCGGAGATCCTGACGTTTCTGGTCACCGCCATGCCGCTTGCTCCGGTCGACCTCGGTGACCGGGTCAACACCGTGCTGCTGCGCTTCACCGACATCACCGAATCACGACGCCTGGAGCGGGTCCGGCGGGACTTCGTGGCGAACGTCTCACACGAACTCAAGACTCCCGTCGGGGCGCTGACCCTGTTGGCCGAGGCGGTCCAGGACGCGTCCGACGACCCGGAGGCCGTGCAGCGCTTCTCGCACCGGATGCAACGTGAAGGCGCCCGGCTCGGCCGGCTGGTGCAGGAGCTCATCGAACTGTCCCGCCTGCAGGGGGCCGAACCGCTTCCCGGCGCCCAGCTGGTCGACCTCGAACACGTTGTCGGCGAGGCGGTGGACCGGAGCCGGTTGTTGGCCGAGCAGTCCGGCATCACGGTCGTGGAGCGCGCGGAGCCCGGCCTGCAGGTGCGTGGTAACGAGACCCAACTGGCCAACGCGCTGGCAAATCTCGTCGACAACGCTATTGCCTACAGCCCCGAGCGGACGAAGGTCGGGGTGTCGGCTCGCGCGGTGATCGACAGCGATGGTTCGAAATGGGCGGAGATCGCGGTCACCGATCAGGGCATCGGGATCGCCGAGGCCGACCTGGACCGGGTCTTCGAGCGTTTCTTCCGGGTAGATCCGGCCCGATCCCGGGCCACCGGCGGCACCGGTCTAGGGCTGGCCATCGTCAAGCACATCGCCTCCAATCACGGCGGCGGCGTTTCCGTGTGGAGTGTCGCCGGCTCGGGATCGACCTTCACCATCCGGCTGCCGCTCGCGGGCCAGCGTGCCGCCGCCACCGACTCCGGCGACGACCGGAGCGCCTATATCGACCCTCATAACAACTCCGACCCCGACGTCGAATTGGCCGGCGCCGATGGACTACCGACCACTCCTGAGGATCTGAGGACCAGTTGAATCCCAGCGACTCGAACCCTGTCAGCCTCCGCCCTCGGAGCACACCCCTGACCGCCGTCCAATCAATTGCAACCTCAACTGCCAACGAAAGGACATGCCCGTGACCCGGGTTCTTGTCGTCGAGGACGAAGAGTCGATCTCCGATCCGCTGTCCTACATGCTTCGCCGGGAAGGCTTCGAGGTCACTGTGGCCGCGACCGGCCCGGACGCGCTCGGCTCCTTTGACCGGTCGGGGGCCGATATCGTCCTGCTCGACCTCATGTTGCCGGGGCTGTCGGGCACCGAGGTCTGCCGATCCTTGCGGCAGAAGTCCAGCGTGCCGATCATCATCCTGACCGCCCGGGACTCCGAGGTGGACAAGGTAGTCGGTCTCGAACTGGGCGCCGACGATTACGTCACGAAACCCTTCTCGCACCGGGAGCTCATTGCCCGGATCAGGGCCGTCATGCGCCGCGGCGGCGAGGCGGACGAGCTGATCACCGCGACGTTGGAGGCCGGTCCGGTGCGCATGGATGTCGAGCGGCACACGGTGGTCGTCGAAGGTGCGGTCATCTCGTTACCCCTGAAGGAATTCGATCTGCTGGAACTCCTGCTGCGAAACGCCGGCCGGGTATTGACCCGCGGTCAGCTGATCGATCGCGTCTGGGGCGCGGACTACGTCGGGGACACCAAGACACTGGACGTCCACATCAAGCGGTTGCGGTCGAAACTCGAGCCGGATCCGGCCAACCCGAAGTTCCTGCTGACGGTCCGCGGCCTCGGCTACAAGTTCGAAGGCTGATCGACTCCCGCCCCCGGACGGGCCGCGCGGTGATCAGCTCGCTCATAACCGCCGTAGATAGAGCCGACAAACGCGAGTGGATCACCCGTGGGTCGCCGGTGGGCGGACGAAACGCGACATGATCACGAGTTGTAGGGCTGCAGGGCCAGACCCTGCTCGCGGGCCGCGGTTGTCGCGGGATGTTCGGCCAGCAGGCCCTGAGACAACCGTCGCGCACAGAGCCGGGCCAGTTCGTCATAGGCGGCCTGGCCGATCAAGGCCGCGATCTCAGGGCCGTAGCTGAGGTACAGCGGTTCGCCGCCCACGTGGGCCTCCGGCGCGGATGTGCAGTACCAGTACAGGTCGTGACCGCCCTCGCCCCAGCCCCGCCGGTCGAACTCCGTCACGGTGGACACCAGGATCTTCGTGTCGTCGGTGCGGGTGACCCATTCCTGCTCCCGCCGTACCGGCAGCTGCCAGCAGACCTCCGGTTTGGTGTCCAGCGGATGCAGCCCCTCGCGCAGTGCCAGGGCATGCAGCGAACAACCCTCACCCCCTGGGAAGCCGGGACGGTTGAGGAAGACGCAGGCGCCGTCCACCCGGCGGGTCCGCAGCCGGTCCTCATCCTCACCGACCGAGTCCTTCTCGGTGATTCCCTTGTTCTTGCCTACCTTGTGGTACTGCCAAGTCTCGGGCGTCAGCTGCTTGGCGTACTTCTTGACCCGTCTCAGGTCGGCGGCATCGGAAAAGAATGCGCCGTGGCTACAGCAGCCGTCGGACGCCCGGCCTTCGATCACGCCGTGACAACCTCGTCCGAAGATGCAGGTCCAGCGTGAACAAAGCCAGGTGAGGTCGACCCGAATGTGGTGTTCGGCGTCCGTCGGATCCTCGAACTCGATCCACTCACGGGCAAAGTCCAACGACACCTCGGCGTCACGCGGCTGGATCACGGGCAGATTGCGGGGCACGTGCGCGACTTTAGTCGTCCCGCGTTACCAAC
>JAVEET010000011.1 GCA_030840295.1 Pseudonocardiales bacterium | reverse complement strand
AGCGTCTCGTGTACCCTCATCAGGCGCAGCAAGCGTTACAAGGCGGTTTGCCCGAGTGGCCAAAGGGAGCAGACTGTAAATCTGCCGGCTATGCCTACGTTGGTTCGAACCCAACAGCCGCCACAGGCTCCGTCCCCCGGTTCAAGGGGGCCGGAGCCTTCTGTTGTCCCGCTCGACGACGTGAGCCAGTTCTCAAAAAAAGTTCGCGGATCTGGTTGCAGGGGGTTGCGGGTCGACTACCGAGGGTTCATACTTGAGATGCCCTGGTGGTCGTTCCCCCGTGCGATCACCAGGGCTCAACTATGTCCGGACTGCCTCAGCCGTCACGCGGACCCACGGTGTAGGTGTCGACGCCATCCGCTGTCATCCGAAGCGGGCAGCCTCTGGCGTCCGGCTTCAGCCGATTCTGAGCTCGGTGGGTCGGTCGTGTAGAGTTCACCCGGCGTTCGAGGTAGCACAGCGAGCGGACGGTGGGCCCTGCGAATCAACGTGTCGTGAGGGTGGCCGACGTGCTCGTTGTGCAATTTTCTACGTCAGCACCGCCCCCTTAGCTCAGTCGGCAGAGCGTCTCCATGGTAAGGAGAAGGTCTACGGTTCGATTCCGTAAGGGGGCTCTGGTTCCCGGCATCGGGAGGTCTGCACCGTGGGGCGGGTCGCAACGAGGCCGGTAGTTCTGGATGGATTCCAGAGCGCCTGATGTTGCACAAGGCGGGGTAGCTCAGCCTGGTAGAGCAAGCGGCTCATAATCGCTGTGTCGCCGGTTCAAGTCCGGCCCTCGCTACTCAGTACGACGAAGACCGACCATCGATACCGAACAACGACCGCGCGAATCGCACGATTCACCTCCTGAGATTCACTACTGAAAGGCACGACCCGTGGCAGCCACCGACGTTCGTCCGAAGATCACCTTGGCGTGTCAGGAGTGCAAGCACCGCAACTACATCACCAAGAAGAACCGGCGCAACGACCCGGATCGCTTGGACCTGAAGAAGTTTTGCCCCAACTGCGGCAAGCACACCGAGCACCGCGAGACCCGCTGAACCAGCGTTTGCACCGCTACAGCGGCTGAACTCCCGCGCGGCCTGCCGGCTTGATCCGGCTCGCCCGCCGCGCAGTTCGACCGGGCCTGTATGGCGTCGTCCCACATGTGTGGGCGGCGCCATATTCGCTTCTGTACCCGGTCCGCTAGCGTGCCAGACATGCCGCTTGATCAAGCCTTCGTGGGCCGCCGCTATCCGCCGACCGCGCCCTATGAGATCGGGCGCGAGAAGATCCGGGAATTCGCCGAGGCCATCGGCGACGACAATCCGGTCTACTTCGACCCCGAGGCGGCACAGGCCCTGGGCTACCCCGACGTGATCGCGCCACCGACGTTTCCGATCATCATCACGATGCGAGCGGCGGCCCAGATCGTCGCGGACCCCGATCTCGGGCTGGACTACAGCAAGGTCGTGCACGGCGAGCAGAGTTTCCGTTACAGCCGACCGGTCCAGGCGGGGGATGTGCTCCAGGTGCACGTGTCGGTCGAAGGGATCAGATCGGCGGCGGGCAACGATCTGCTGACCACACGGGCCGAGGTGACCACGGTGGACGGCGAACACGTGGTGACGGCCCTGTCGACCATCGTCGCGCGCGGAACGGCAGGGGAGTAGCGCATGTCCGTCACGCTTTCCGACGTCCAGGTGGGAACTGAGTTACCCGCCCAGCGTTTCGACATCCAGCGGGTGAGCATGGTTCGCTACGCCGGCGCCTCGGGGGATTTCAACACCATTCACTGGAGTGAGAGCGTCGCCAAGCGCGTCGGCCTTCCCAACGTGATCGCGCACGGCATGCTGACCATGGCCGTCGCGATGCGGGTGGTCACCGATTGGCTCGGGGACCCCGGTGCGGTCATCGACTACGGCGTCCGCTTCACCCGTCCGGTCGTGGTGCCCGAGGACATTGGCGCAACCCTTGAGGTCGCGGGCAAGATCCGGTCGGTGGACGCCGAGAACGGGACGGCCGTCGTGGACCTGATCGCCTCGGTGAACGGCGAGACGGTGCTGGCCAAGGCCCGCGTGACGGTTCGGCTGGCCAATGCCTGACGGTCTTTCTGGCGACTCCGCCGATACCGACGTCAAGATGTTCAAGAACGCCGCCGACGAACGCTATGAGATCTGGCTTGGCGATATCCGGGTCGGCCTGGTCGATTACTACGAGCGTGGCGGCGTTGTCGTCATTCCGCACACCGAGACCCTGCCGGATTTCGGCGGACGGGGTCTGGCCAGCCGGCTGGTCCAGTTCGCTCTCGACGACATCGCCGAACAGCGCAAGAAGGTGAACCCGGCATGCCCGTTCGTCGCCGTATTCATCAAACGCAACCCCGAATACGCCGAGCTGGTCAGCCAGCACTCGTAGTCGGCATCTGCCCCTGACCGCCTGCGCGACGAAGCTGGACTGGCCGGCTAGGCCTGCCCGGCCGCGGCGTGTTCTTCGCTGGCGAGCCGGATGCACGTCGCCACGACCTGCATGGCCAGCGTGACCTCTGCCAGCTCCGGGCGGGTGGGCGCGAGCCGGATGTTGGTGTTGTGCGGGTCCCTGCCACCGGGGTAGGTCGCTCCCGCCGGAGTCAGGCTGACGCCGGCTTGGCCGGCCAGTTCGATCACCCGATCGGCGATCGGCAAGGCCGTGTCGAGGCTGATGAAGTAGCCACCGCGCGGTTCGGTCCAGGTGGCCAGGCCGCTGTCGCCCAGTTCCTGGTGCAACACGTCGCGCACCGCGGCGAACTTCGGGGCGATGAGCCTCGCGTGCGCCGCCATCAGGCCCTGTACGCCACCCGGATAGGACTCCAGGAAGCGCACATGCCGGAGCTGCTCGACCTTGTTGGGCCCGATCGAGAGGTTGGACAGGTAGGAACCGAAAGCGGTGATGTTGTCCTGGCTGCTGGCCACGAAGCCGAGACCGCCGCCCGCGAAGGTGATCTTGCTGGTCGAGGCGAAGACGAAGGCCCGATCCGGATTGCCGGCCTGCTCGGCCAGCCGTACGAAGTTCACCGGCTCATCGCGCTGGTCGGCCGACAGATGGTGCGCGCGGTAGGCGTCGTCGGCGAAAATCGTGAAGTCCGGGTTCGCCGTCTTCATCGCGACCAGGCGCTGCGCCTTGGCGGCGGAGATGGTCTCGCCACCGGGGTTGGAATAGGTCGGGACGAACAACAGGCCACGGATTTTCGGATCGTTGGCCGCCAGGGCTGCGATCGCGTCGACGTCGGGCCCGTCAGACTGCATGTCGACGGTGGCCAGTGCGAACCCCAGGCCTTCTAGCAAGGTGAAGTGGCGGTCGTATCCCGGCGTCGCCACGATGATCGTCGGCTGGCCGCCGACCCAAGGCTGACCACCGCGCGGGCCGCGGAGCAGCATCATCGTCAGGACGTGAGCCTGCACTTCCAAACTCGCGTTGTTCCATACGAGCAACTGGGCCGGCGTGACGTCGAGGTAGTCGGCGAAGAGCGCGCGCGCTTCGGCCAGTCCGGCGATGCCGCCCGGGTAGTTGCGCACGTCCACGCCGCTCGGCGTGCGCACATCCTCCGGGCCGACTGAGAGCAGCAGATCCGCGGCCAGGTCGAAATCCGAGTCCGACGGCTGGCCCCGTTGCATGTTCAGCCTCAGCCCCTTCGCCTTGTATGCCATGTATGCCTTATATGCCTCGTACGGCGTGTGTGCCTCGCGCGCCTCGGGTGCCTGCTCGGAATCGCCGGCCTCAGGGATCGCGGGCGTTTGCTGGCGGGCATCGGTGCGGGTCGGAACGGTGCTCATGTCACCAGGCTATCCGGTCCGCTACGGCCGCTTCCGACCCCGTTATGGGCTCGCCCAGCCGTCGGCTCACCGCGTCCGGGGGTCACCGGCCGTTCGATCGCCCGGTCCTGGAGATAGCCAACCGAACCGCGGCGGGCGGCGGCTACGACTTTGGAGTCTTTGCACTGACCCCCTACACTTACTCCTCGGGTCCAAGTTGGCCGTGCGCAAGCATGCGCGCATCTCGCTGTTCAGGCGCGGGTGATCGTGCTGAGCCGGCGGGTGCGGACCCACCCTCGGCAGATTCGGCTCCGGCTGACCTGCCGTAGGGGCGTGGCTCAATTGGTAGAGCACCGGTCTCCAAAACCGGCGGTTGCAGGTTCGAGTCCTGCCGCCCCTGCGCCGTCATTGTCGGCAGTGCCGTCCGGCCCGCCTCGGGGCAGGTCGCGGCCAGTCGGCCGGCAGTCAACGAAAGGAAGCACACGTGACCGAGACGCAGGAAGCACCTGCCCCGTCCTCGCGCCCCGACAAGGGTTCGGGCGGCGGTGGCCTGCGCATCCTGTGGTACTGGCTGCCCATGCTCGTCCTTGCCTTGCGTCGGCGTACCCGCGAGACCGTCGCTGAGATGCGCAAAGTGCTCTGGCCGTCCCGCAAGGAGATGACCACGTACACGATCGTGGTCGTGATTTTCGTATCGGTCATGGTGGCGCTGGTGGCTGGTTTGGACCTCGGCCTCGCGAAGGTGGTGCTCGCCGTCTTCGGCTAGTACCGCCCATACCTAGATCGAGACCCTGACCGAATACCTCGTACGATCCGACAGCAAGGAAGAGAGCCTGTGACCGAGTTCGACAACGACGCCCGTCCGGACGCCGACGCGAAGACCGCCGCTGATGATCAGCCGGCCGAGTCCGTCGTCCTGCCTTCGCTGGACGTCGAGGACGAGGTGTACGGCGTCAGTCCCGAAGAGAAGTTCAACGAGAACGCCGAGCAGAGCGCCGACGCCGCGTGGCGAGAAGCCGCCGCTGAGGTCGAGGCGGAGCTGGAAGCTGACGATGCCGCTGAGGTAGCCGGTGAGCCGGTCGAGCTCGATCCGGTCGAGGAACTGCGCGCCGAACTGCGCCGCGCACCTGGTGACTGGTTCGTGGTGCACTCCTATGCCGGTTACGAGAACAAGGTGAAGACCAACCTCGAGAGCCGGATCTCCTCGCTTGACATGGAGGACTACATCTACCAGGTGGAGGTTCCGACCGAAGAGGTCGTCGAGATCAAGAACGGCAAGCGCCAGCAGGTCAACCGCAAGGTCTTCCCCGGCTACATCCTGGTGCGCATGGACCTCACCGACGACTCCTGGGGCGCCGTCCGGAACACTCCGGGCGTGACCGGATTCGTCGGCGCGACCTCCAAGCCGTCCCCGCTCTCGATGGACGAGGTCATCAAGATCCTGGCTCCGGCCAGCCAGAAGGCGGCCGCGCTACCCAAGGGCGGTGGAGCTGCCGAGGGTGGCGCCCAGGCCATGCCCGAGGTCATCGACTTCGAGGTCGGAGAATCGGTCACCGTCATGGACGGCCCGTTCGCGACCCTGCCCGCCACCATCAATGAGATCGACGCACTGCACGCCAAGCTAAAGGTGCTGGTTTCGATCTTCGGACGCGAGACTCCGGTCGAGCTGTCCTTCAGCCAGGTTTCGAAGATCTAACCCGGGCAGCGGCCGCTCGTGGCCGGTGCCGGCGACAGTCCAGCAAATCCAGCAACCAAGAAGAAGAGAAAAAATGCCTCCCAAGAAGAAGCTCACGGCGATCATCAAGCTGCAGATCCAAGCCGGCGCGGCCAACCCGGCGCCGCCGGTCGGTCCGGCGCTCGGCCAGCACGGCGTGAACATCATGGAGTTCTGCAAGGCTTACAACGCCGCGACCGAGTCCCAGCGCGGCCAGATCGTGCCTGTCGAGATCTCCGTGTACGAAGACCGCTCGTTCACCTTCGTGACCAAGACCCCGCCGGCCGCACGGCTGCTGCTCGCTGCCGCCGGCGTACCCAAGGGTTCGGGTGAACCGCACAAGACCAAGGTGGCGAAGGTCACCATGGCTCAGGTGCGCGAGATCGCCGAGACCAAGAAGGAAGACCTGAACGCCAACGACATCGATCAGGCTGCCAAGATCATCGCCGGTACCGCCCGCTCGATGGGCATCACCGTCACCGATTAATACCCGATCGTGTAACACCGGGCAGCCCATACATGCCGAGCGTTACACGATCGCCGTAAGTCCCCGTGGGAGGACGCCGATGGTCGGCGCCCGCCTGACCACAACAGAAACAGGAGCCACACCATGACCAAGCGCAGCAAGGCCTACGAGGCCGCCGCCAAGCTCATCGACGCCGAAACGATCTACAGCCCGCTGGATGCCGCCAAGCTCGCCGTCCAGACGTCACCGACCAAGTTCGACGGTACGGTCGAGGTCGCCATGCGCCTCGGCGTCGACCCGCGCAAGGCCGACCAGATGGTTCGTGGCACGGTCAGCCTGCCGAACGGCACCGGCAAGACCGCCCGCGTCATCGTCTTCGCGACCGGCGAGCAGGCCGCCGCGGCCACCGCGGCCGGTGCGGACAAGGTCGGCAGCGATGACCTGATCCAGGAGATCACCGACGGCTACCTCGACTTCGACGCCGCGATCGCTACGCCGGACCAGATGGCCAAGGTCGGCCGGATCGCCCGCATCCTCGGCCCGCGCGGCTTGATGCCCAACCCCAAGACCGGCACGGTGACGCCAGACGTGGCCAAGGCCGTCAATGACATCAAGGGCGGCAAGATCACCTTCCGCGTGGACAAGCAGTCGAACCTGCACCTCATCATCGGCAAGGCATCGTTCACCGCCGAGCAACTCGTGGAGAACTACGGCGCTGCGCTGGACGAGATCCTTCGAGCCAAGCCGTCCTCGTCCAAGGGCAAGTACCTCAAGAAGGTTGTCTTCGCGACCACCATGGGTCCCGGTATCCCAGTTGACACCAACCGCACCCGTAACCTGCTCGAGGACCCGAACGGCTGAGCCTCGACGGCCGAGCCTCAGGCCGGCTGCCGCAGGGCCGGCCGTGGTCGGCCAGCGGGCCCGACCGGCCATCGCGATGACGGCAAGGACGGGTCGCGCTTCGGGCTATCGGTAGCTGCCAGCAGCTGGACCCGACTGAGCGCGGCCCGGGCTATCACATTCGCCCGGGTCAACCGAGCCGGACCGGCTGCGGTGCGGTATCCGTCCAGCAGGGCTCGCAACAACGGACGCAGCCGTGGTCCGAGGCAGGCCCGGTGCAGTACCAGCGAGTCATAGGCGGTGGCCAGATCCCAGCTAGGATCACCGACCCCAGCGGCCTGCAGCCCGATCAGCGCTAAGCTCCACCGATGATGCCCGGTACGTCTGGTGACCACGTTCGAGGTGGTCATATCGCCGTGCGTCCAATGGGTGGGCGCCCAGCTCTCACCGGCTTCGGCCAATGCCGCACCGATCGACCGATCGACGCAGACCTCGGCGACGGCGGCTCGGAACCGGCAGTTCTCGGTCCGCTGAGCGGTTGATTCCTCTCGGCCGGCCGCTTCCAGGATCCAGGGCCGCACGGCCGATGGCGGTGACCCGAACCTGGTCGGCCATCGGTGCAGCGCGGCCAAAGCGGCGCCCCAGCC
>JAVEET010000009.1 GCA_030840295.1 Pseudonocardiales bacterium | reverse complement strand
CCCACGCAAACGGGCACAACCTCCGCGGCGGCCACGTCATCGAAGGGCGCCGGAAAGGGTGGCGCGGCGGGCGGTGGTGCCTCGGCATCGGTCACCAGGCTTGCTACCCAGCTCAAAGCCGCCCAGCGGACCGCGCAAGCTGCGCTGAAGGCTGCTTCGCAGGCGTTGCACAGTGCCACCCAGCAGTGCGACAGCACCGCGACCACCCCAACCTCGAGTCCGGTGCCCTCGACTACGCCGTCGGTGTCCAGCGCGACGTCGAGTTCGGCCGGACCGTCGGGCACCACGAGTTCGCCCACCGTCACACCTTCGGCTGGATCAGCAGACGCGGCCTGCCTCGGTGCTATCCAGGCCGTTCTGGACGCGCAGCAGAAGACCAGCGCCGCCCAGGTCAAAGTGACGCAGCTCGCCGGCGAATACGCGAAGGCGGTCGCCGCCAGCGCCGCCACGAGTACCGCTACCGGCAGTGGTGCCAACAGTGGATCTGCGGGTGGATCTGCGGGTGGGTCGGCTAGCGGATCGGCCACAGCTGGGACCACGCCAGCCACCGTAACTGCGTCGAGCAAAACCGCCACCGCGACGGCCCAGACCGGAGCAACGTCGCAGTCCGCAACTGCTGGTGGGGCGGGCAACTCGGGTGCCTCCAGTATCTCCGCGGCAAGCCGGCTGATCACGGACAAGGCGGCCGTGCAGGCCGCTCAGGTCGCGCTTGACGACGCAAACGCGAACCTCGGCCGGGCAATCCTCAGGGCACCGATCGACGGCATCGTGTCCGGTCTGGCGATTGTCAAGGGCGCGACCGCCACCACCACTGACACCATCACCATCACCAAGCCGGGACCTGCGACGGTGACGGTGAACGTCTCCAGCACCAACCACAAGGACGTCAAGGTCGGGGAGTCGGTGGCGGTCACGCCCGCCGGCAGTACCAGAACCGTGGCGGGCACGGTGCACGCGATCGGGCTTCTCCCCAACGTATCCACCAGCACCAGCAGCACGACGACGTACCCGGTGACGATCCTGGTGGCCAATGGCGAGGCCTTGGCATCCGGTTCCCGGGCCCAGGCCCGCATCGTCATCAAGACGGTTCGGTCCGCCGTCGTGGTTCCCAACAGCGCCCTTGCCAAAACCAGCACGACCACCGCACGGGTGACGGTCCTGGCCGGTAACAAGACAAGTACGAAAGTCGTGCAGACCGGCGTCACCGGCTCAGCACTGACTCAAATCGTGAGCGGACTCGGCGTGGGAGACACGATTGTGCTGGCGAACAAGAAGACCAGCCTGCCCGCCAACTCCAGTACCGCGACCACCACCCGAGTCGGTCCCGGCGGCGGTGCAGGCAACGGACCGCCGGCCGGCTTCGTCCCGCCGGCCGGTTTCGTCCCGCCTGGCAACTGATACCGAACATTTCCGGGGGTCCCGGCGCGTCGACGGTGCGTAAGCCGATCGTCGGATGACCGATTGCCTGCACACGCCGGCTGTGCGAATCGGCTTTCCGCAGCAGAATGACGGTCATGCCACGGGTGATGATCCTCAGCGGAGACCAGGAATTCGGCGACCGCTGGCACGATCTAGCGGCGACGTCGGCCATCCTCAGCCGAATCGTGGCTGGTGACGGCCACCATGTGGTTGTTCGCAACGACGTCCAGGCTGCCCTTGCCACGGCACCCCCCGTCGATCTTCTCGTCTTCAACACCTCCTTGGGCGGCACCGAGCCTGGTGCTGGTACTGGTGCCGGTACTGCGCTGGCACCGGCGTCCGTCGCGGGCCTGGAAGCACACGTTGCCGCCGGGGGAGCGATCCTGGCGGTTCATTCGGCTGTCATGAGCTTCCCGGCGTGGCCGCGCTGGGGTGAGATTATCGGCGCACATTGGTTGCCGGACGTCTCCGGCCACCCGCCGAAGGCGACGGCCTCGATCCGGATCTTGGCGGGTTCGGGCGGCGGTATCGCCGACGGCCTGGGCGACTTCAACACCGACGACGAGCGGTACACCGACCTGGGACTCATCGGGCCGCGAAACGTCGTGGCCGAGCACGACGAGGCCGGCCGGCCACATCCGCTGGCTTGGGTGCGGTCGGAGGGTGCGGCGACGGCGGCACCGATCGGCTACCTCGGCCTGGGTCATGACACCTCCGGTTACCGGAGCCCGACGCATCGCGAGCTGGTGCGACGGTTCGTGAGCTGGGCCGTCGGGGCTAACTCAACCTCTCCTCGCTCAACCGCTGATCGTGGCGAAGCCTCCCACGGCTCGGACGGCAGGGTCAGGAAGTCCCCAACCGGCGGGTAGTACTAATGAAAACGGCCGGCGGCAGGGCTCGGCTCGCCTATCATGTGCTGGGGCCGGCTGCCGTGGCTAGCTGACGCTGTCGGCATGGCTGGGGCTGTATCCAGGTGGTGCTGTGCCTAGACGACCCAGGAGGGACAGATCTGCCGTGGACGAGAGTCAGCGCAAGCCTCAGTTGGCGTACTCGGAATTGCAGTACAAGACCCACGACGAGCGCAAGCGTCGCCGCAAGGCCGTGAAGATCGTCTCGGTGCTGGAGCACTTTCTGGGGCGGCAGGACTTGAACGGCTTGAGCGCAATCGACATCGGTTGTTCGACCGGCTACACCGTGGACACCCTTCAGGCCAGTGGGGCAACGGTCACCGGCTTCGATATCGACGTCCCAGGCATCGAACACGCCAAGGCGTTGTTCGGGGATCGGGCCGAATTCGTCGTGGCGGACGGCTCACAACTCGGCCTACCGGACAAGTCCGTTGACATCGTGGTCTTCAACCACATCTATGAGCATGTCGTCGACCCGGCTGCGGTCATGAAGGAAATCCGCCGCGTTCTCGCCGACGACGGAGTCGTCTACCTGGGTCTCGGGAACAAGCGGGCCATCATCGAACCGCACTACCGCCTGCCGTTCCTGTCCTGGCTGCCCCGGCGGGCGGCCGACCGTTACGTATCGGCCTTCCACCGGGCCGATGACTACTACGAGCATTTCGACACCAAGGCCGGTCTGCTGCGGTTGTGCCAGGGGCTGTCGGTTTGGGACTACACCTACACCGTGCTGTCGGATTCGACCGGATTCAACGCCACCGACATGGTGCCGGCCAGGCTGGCCGGGCTTCCTCCCATGCTTTGGCGGGCCTTCGCTCCGATCATGCCGACGTTCATCTGGATAGGCACGCCCGGCCGCCGTCGGCCGGCGGGCCCGGCGACGCGGCAGGATCCGACCCTGTTGGCCTCCTCAGCCGGAGATGCGCACTGACGCTGGTGAAACTGCCGAACGCAAGGAAACTGCTCAGTTACCTGTTTTTCGCCGCAGGCATCGGCGCGGCGGTGTGGGTGATCGCCAGCCGGCGTGACGAGTTGACCGCCGCGGTGCAACGGATGAACCTCATCGCGATCGCGGGCTCTTTCGGGTGCGGAATGCTGGCGGTTCTGGCGTTGTTCGGCTCCTGGCTGGCTGCGGTAACCGACGGCGGGGTGTCCCTGCCGGTGCGGGCCGGCCTGCAAATCTACGGCGTGGGGCAGATCGGCAAGTACCTGCCCGGGTCGGTGTGGCCGGTGCTCACCCAGACCCAGCTCGGTCGCCGGCGGGGGATCTCGCCGCTTCGGATGGCCTCCGGGGCATTGTTGGCGTTGGCTGTGAGTGTTGACGTCGGCCTCGTCATGGGCGGGCTGTTCTTGCCCTTCTCAGGACACCGGGCCGTCCGGGTCTTCTGGTGGGTGCCGCTGGTCGCTATACCGATGGTCCTGGTGCTGATCCCGGCCGTTCTCAACCGGCTCATTTCGGTCGCGGCCCGGGTGCTGCGCCGGGGCGAGGTGGCCTCGGGTTACTCCTGGGCCGGTATCGGTCGGTCCGCAGCGTGGGCGGCACTGGGCAACCTGCTGTTCGGCCTACACATCTACCTGCTAGGCATCGGTCTCGGCGAGACGAGCGTGCGCGGCTTCGTGCTCGCGGTCTGTGCGTACTCACTGGCGTCCAGCGTCGGAGTGATCGTGATCTTTGCCCCTGCGGGGGCCGGTGCGCGCGAGGCCGTCCTCGTCGCGGTTTTGGCTCCGGTGCTTTCGGTGGATGCCGCGCTGGCCATCGCCCTGGTCTCCCGAGTACTGCTCATAGCAGTCGACGTTCTCATCGCGACGAGCCAGTTGCGGGGCCTGAATCGGTGGAAGACCATGCCGCCTAGCTATCCAGCAGCTATGAGCTGACTGAGATCCGCCGATTAGGCCAAAACCACATCTTTGGTCGCTTAGGATCCTCGCGTGCCATCCCAGCCAGTCTTTCTGACCCGAAAATTCCCGCCCTCGATCGGCGGAATGGAGACGCTGGCGGCCGGCGTCTGGCGTTCATTGCTCACGGTTCGCCCGGGCGCCCGCAAGATCTCACACGGAGGCAAGAACCGGGACCTGGTCTGGTGGTTTCCGCTGAGCATCGTCCGCCTCGCACTGCTCATCGTCTCGCGACGGATGAGCTTCGTGCTCACCGGGGACGCGCTCACCTACGCCGTTGTCAGGCCGTTGTTGTGGGTGTTCCGGGTGCCGAGCGCGACCATGATTCTCGGGCTGGACGTCACCTATGAGAACCGGCTCTACCAGGCGATTGTGCGAACACCGCTGCGTGCCGCACCGGCCGTGATCGCGATCAGCGCGGCCACCGCCGATCGCGCGCGGGAGTCCGGGGTTCCGCCCGAGCGTATCTCGGTGCTGCGTCTGGGCGTCAGGACCCCGCCGACGGGCACTGATCGTGACGCGGATACCAACGCGCTGCGACGCCGACTCGGGCTTGGCAATGAGGACCTACTCCTGCTGACTCTGGGCCGCCTCGTCCGGCGCAAGGGCGTTCGTTGGTTCTGTGAATTCGTGATGCCGGGTTTGGCGCCGCACGTCCACTACCTGGTGGCTGGGGATGGCCCGGACGAGGGTGGTATCCGTGCGGCCGCCGAACGGGCTGGGGTGACGGACCGGGTGCACCAGCTCGGTCGGGTAACCGACGCCGAGTTCGAGGAGTTGATGGGGGGCGCCGATGTCTTCGTGCAGCCCAATATCGCGGTCCCCGGCGATATCGAAGGGTTCGGCCTTGTCACGGTGGAAGCCGCGATGCGGGGCAACGTGGTGCTCGCGGCGGATATCGAAGGCTTGCGGGACGCGGTTGACGACGGCGAAACCGGCATCTTGATCCGGTCCGGAGATGCGGACGCTTGGACCGAGCAACTGAACGGGTTACCGGCCGACCGGGACGAACTGCGGCAACTGGGTATCCGATTCCAGCGTCGGGCACGGGAGCTCTACAGCGAGGAGGCGATGGGCCGCGAGCTGATGGTGCTGCTGAATCTCGATGCGTGAAGGTATCCTCTGGTATTTGCGAGGGATTGCGAGGACATATCCGTACGTGCCCTGCCGCCCGGCCGGCCGTCAAGGATCCGAAGGCAATCAGGCCGGCAATACCGACCAATAGTCGGTTGCACACAGACGAAGGAGTGACGTGCCTCGCGCGCTGATAACGGGTATCACCGGCCAGGACGGCCTGTACCTCGCTGAATTGCTGCTCGACAAGGGCTATGACGTCTTCGGGCTCATCCGTGGGCAGAACAACCCCAAAGCCGAGCTCGTGGCGCGCACGGTGCCGGATGTGCGGGTTTTGGCGGGTGATCTCACCGACCTTTCGAGCCTGCTTCGCGCACTCAACACCTCGCAACCTGACGAGGTCTACAACCTGGGCGCGATCAGCTTCGTCGCCTACTCCTGGGAGCAGGCCTCCCTGACCACAGATGTGACCGCCAAGGGTGTTCTCAACATCCTGGAGGCAATCCGCTTGTACGCAGGGTCAGATCTCTCCGGAGTCCGCTTCTACCAGGCATCGAGCTCGGAGATGTTCGGCAAGGTGCAGCACGTCCCGCAGTCCGAGTCGACGCTGCTCTGGCCGCGTTCGCCCTACGGAGTTGCCAAGACCTTCGGCCACTACATGACGATCAATTACCGCGAGTCCTATGGAATGCATGCATCGAGCGGAATCCTGTTCAATCACGAATCACCACGCCGGGGACCGGAGTTCGTGACACGAAAGGTCTCCCTTGGAGTAGCGGCGATCAAGTTGGGCCTGCAGGAGAAACTGGTCATGGGAAACCTGGAGGCGCGCCGGGACTGGGGCTTTGCCGGTGACTACGTCGACGCGATGTGGCGCATGCTCCAGCAACCGGAGGGCGGCGACTATGTCGTGGCCACCGGGGTAACCCACTCCATCCGGGATCTGCTCGCTGCGGCCTTTTCGGCAGTGGACATACCTGAATGGGAGAAGTATGTCGAACATGACGACCGTTTCCTGCGCCCGGCCGAGGTCGACATGCTTATCGGCGATGCCACCAAAGCGAAGTCGACGCTGGACTGGGCACCGACCGTGACGTTCGGTGAGTTGGTTCAGATGATGGTCGAGTCTGACCTGGCAGCTCTCACAGCAAGCCTATGACCACAGCGAAGCGTGCGCTGGTAACCGGCGTGTCCGGGCAGGACGGCTGGTATCTGTCGCAGTTGCTTCGTGACAAGGGCTACCAGGTGAGTGGTCTCGTGCGGGATGGCGACGCTGCCGAGATCCCGGACGGCGTCACCGTTCTGACCGGGGACCTCGCGGACTCCGACAGCATTGCGCAGGCCATTGCCACCAGCCGGCCCACCGAGATCTACAACCTTGGTGCGTTGTCGTCGGTCGGGATGTCCTGGGAACAACCGCTGCCGACGGCCAACGTGACCGGCTTGGGTCTGCTGCGGCTGATACACGCTGTTCGGCAGGCGTACGGCCGCGAAACCCCGAACGTCCGGCTGATTCAAGCCTCGAGCGCCGAGATCTTCGGTGACGCCCCGGCGCCACAGAACGAGAACACCCCGATCGCCCCCGTTACCCCCTACGGGGCGGCCAAGGCTTTCGCCCACCACAGCGCAAAGGTGTACCGCCGTGCGGGTCTGTTCATCTCGACCGGCGTCCTCTACAACCACGAATCGCCTAGGCGTCCGGATACGTTCGTGAGCCGACGCATCACCCGCCAGGTCGCCATGATCGCGAGGGGTAAGGCCGAACGACTCAGCATCGGCAGCCTCGATTCGCGCCGTGACTGGGGATTTGCCGGCGACTACGTGGGTGCCCTGTACCTCATAGCCCAGCACCCGATCCCGGATGATTTCGTGATAGCCAGCGGCCAGAGCCGGTCGGTCGGCGACTTCGTCGCGGCCGCGTTCGCAAGGGTCGGCATCACCGACTGGCGTCAGCGCGTCGAGCTGGATCCGGACTTCGTCCGGCCGGTCGATACTGCCGAGCAACGCGGCGATGCCAGCAAGGCGCGCGAGGTCCTGGGCTGGCGCCCGTCGCTGACGTTCGAGGAGATGGTGGCCGAGATGGTGGACGCCGACCTGGCCCGTGTCGACGCACCCTGACCGCTGAGATCCTCCGACTCGGCCATCGACATGATCGTCGAGAAAGCAGCGTCAAGGTTCATCAATATTGATGATGGTCCCCCGGACCGGTGGCCGTCAGGCTGACCTGGGCTGCACGCCGCGGGGGCATGCCGGCTGAATTCCTAGGGGGAATTGTTTATGCGCAAAGCAAAGGCTGTCCGGATCACAGGGTTCGTCGGTGCACTCTGTGTGTCCGCCGCGCTCGTCGGCGCTGCCGCCCAAGGCACCGGTGCCTACTTCACCGACAGCCACAACGGTGTCGTCAACGCCTCGACCGGCGCGGTCAAGGTCAACGTCTCGGATCTGACCCTGAACTTCCAGGACCTGCTGCCGGGCGAGTTCAAGACCAACGACATCAACTTCACCGCAGCCGGCACCGGAGCTGAGGACATCTGGCTCGTGCTGCCTACGGACGGCACCGCGGTTGCCTTCAACGGCGCGGGTGGCGCGTCGGCTGCACTCGGACGCTACGGCCACGTAGCCGTTTCCAGTCCGTCCGGCGACTTCTCGTCCTACAACCTGTCGACTGATCCGGCAGGCGCCGGCTCAGCGGCCTCCTGCGGTACCGACGCCAACGGTCACGGCGGAAGCAACCAGCAGGCCACCAGCACCAAGAACAGCGACCCCGGTAGCTATGTGCCGTACTGCCCGGTTCCCGGCGCCATCCTGCTCGGCAGCGGGCTCACCTACGGACAGGGTGGAACGGCCCATGTGACCTTCGGCTTCACCAAGGTCCTCAAGAGCGGCCAGGGTGCGCCGCTGGCCCCGGTGGCACAGTTCAAGATCGTCGCCACCCAGGCGGGCATCAGTCCGATGGACGTGAACAACCCCAGCTGATCGACTGACCGAGGCTGGTAGCGCCCGACGTGGTGGCCTCGCGGCGGTGGTAGGAGTTCCTGCTCACCACCGCGGGGCCACCTCTGGGATTTCGAGGGGGACAGGAATGGGTATGGCACGCCGCATCGTGTGGACAATGGTCATCCTTGCGATCCTCGGAGTCAGCGCGGCCGGTGCGGTGTTGCACGCCGAGGGCTACGGCATGTACGTGATCCACACCGGCTCGATGACCCCGACCTATCGGCCCGGTGACCTGGTCATCGACCGTCCGCCCCAGCAGCACTATCGCCCGGGTGAGGTCATTACCTTCCTGCACACCGACCGGGCCGCGGACGTGGTGACCCACCGCATCACCGAAATCACTCCCGCCGGCCTGATCCACACCAAGGGTGACGCGAACAGCACCGCTGACGTATGGGAAATCCGGCCAGAACAGGTGCAGGGCAGCGCGATCCTCGGCGCCAGGAGGGTGGGCTATTTTCTGGTGTTCCTCAAGCAACCAGCGGGCATCCTGTCTATCGCGAGCGCCGTGTTCGGGTTGCTGCTTCTGTGGACTCTCTTTTTCCCACAACGTCCAGACCAGCACGGCCCGGACAAGAGGCCCGCGGGCCGTGGGGCGCACCGAGCGGGCGACGATCGCGCGACACGCCAACTTCGCCTCACACGCGCTTGACGGTGCATGGGGTTGCCAGCTAGCTTCCAGTGAACGAGCGATGATCAAGGTCGGCCCTTTGCCGACCTCGGGACTTGCGGCTTCGGGGGAAGCATGGCTTTGGGGAAGCCAGCTGCCGGGTATGGGGTAGAGCGGCCTGGCGCTGCCGACCTCCGTTTCCGGCACGCTGCGGTGCTGCTCGCTACGGCGCTTGCGGCGTGCTACGGGTTCAGCCGTCTGGCGTCCCTGCTGCCGACGTCCGCTGCCACCGCCTTGCCGGGAGTCATTCGCGCACTCTCGGTCGGATTGTTTCTCATGGCGGCCGTCCTGCGGCTGGCCCGGTGGCGGCTGACGGGCGACGCCCACGCCGCCCGAGGCGCGACTGCGCTGACCGTCATCGGCGCAGCATTGGCATCCCTGCCACTCGTCGGGCCGTTGGTTCAGCACTCGCCATCGCTGGTTCACTCCGCGCCGGCTGCGCGCTTGATGTTCGTCGTGCCGGTACTCGTGTTACTCACGACCGAGACGCGGCCCGTCTGGGGCGTTCGCGAACGTCCCCTGCTGCTGGCTGTTGCGCTTTTTGCCGGGTGGGTTGCGGTGAGCCTCGCCATCGCGGGGCTCAGGCTGTCTTCCGAGCGATCGGTGCTGGAGACGCCCGCGGTGTGGCAGGTTGCCGAGTGCCTCGCCGCTGTCGTGTGGGCCGCGCTGGCCGTCCGGACGTGGTGGCGAGACGGGGTGGGCCGGCGTCCGGCCTGCGGTTGGATCGCGATTGGCCTGCTGCTGATGGGCGTAGGCGAAGCGTTGCGGGCGTGGACCCTCAACCACCACCCCAGCTCGTTGCTCCTTGCGATCAGTTTGCAGTTGATCGTGGCGGCGATCGCCGTCGCCGTGGCCGGCAATGAGTTACGCGGCGCGTTCGACGCCGACGCTGAGCGGACCGACGATCTCACCGTCGCCTTGGCGGCCACCCAGCTGCGACTGGACCGTGCAGAGTTGCGGCAGGAACGGATCCACGACGCCCGTTCAGCCGTCGCCGGCGTGCTCGGCGCGGCTCGGCTGTTGGCCGAACCCGCCGGTGGCATCGACGCGGCGCGACTGCGCGGCCTCATGCAGTCGGAGTTGCACCGCTTGCAGCAATCGCTGGTCGAGACCGACGTCGCGGAGCCGATCACTGACTTCCAGCTCGCTGAGACGCTCGAGCCTGTGGTTCTCAGCCACCGGCTCGCCGGCGGGTTCGCCGGAGCCGATTTTGGACGAACGCGGGTCGTCGGCCGGCCGCTGGCGACGGCGGCGGCGCTGGCTAACCTCCTGGCCAACGTACGCAACCATGCGCCCGGCGCCCGGGTCGAGATCCGCGCCGAGAGGCAGGGCGCGACCGTTGTGCTCACGGTCGAGGACGACGGGCCAGGCATCCCCCGACGCGAGCGCGCGCAGGTGTTTCGACGCGGCGTCCAGGGTTCGGCGGCCGGGCCGGGCAGCGGGCTCGGGCTGTATACCGCTGCGCAGACGATGATCGGTCAGTCCGGCTCGCTGCGTCTCACCGATCGTCTCGGCGGCGGAACTCGGGTTCTGCTCACCATGCCGATGGCTGAGTCCTGTCTGAGCTCGGCTCGGGCGTCGTGAGACTGCCGACGGTCGCACTGGTCGAGGACCATCTGCTCCTCGCCGAGACACTGAGCGCCGCCCTGCGCCTTTGCGGTATCGACGCCACGGTGTACCCACCGCGGGAGCATGCGGCGCTGTTGGACACGTTGCTGACCGCCCGCCCGGATCTCCTTCTGCTTGACCTCGATCTCGGCAGGTTCGGCGACAGCACGCCCCTGGTGGCTCCGCTCAAGGCGGCTGGCGTGCCCGTGCTGGTGGTCACCGGGACGACCGACCGGCTCGGTATCGCGGCCGCTCTCGAACAGGGCGCGATCGGCTATCAGTCGAAGGTGGCCGGCTTCGACGCCCTCGTCGCGAGTGCGTCGGTGGCGTTGAGTGTGGCAGGGGCGTTGAGTGTGGCAGGGGCGTTGACCATGTCCGGAACGCCGACGGAGTTGAGGGGGTCAGCCATCCTCGATCCAGACGGACGTGCTGAGCTGCTCGAGGAGCTCGCCCAGGCACGCGAGGCCCAGGAACGAGTCGATGAGTCCTACCGGCGGCTGACGGAACGGGAGCGTGACACCCTGCACGCCTTGGGTGACGGGCAGTCCGTCTGTGAGATCGCCAAGGTTTGGGTCGTTTCCGAGGCGACCGTCCGATCGCACGTCCGGGGTCTGCTGGTGAAGCTTGGGGTCGGGTCGCAACTCGCAGCCGTTTCCGAGGCGCGGCGCAACAGCTGGCTGACTCCGGTCAACGGCCGGACCGCGGTTCGATCGCGCCATTGACGCAACGGACTGCAGCGCTGCGAGGTCATCCGCGCGGCGCAGCGGTATCGCCAGGTAAGAGTTTGGGCCTCGGTGTTACCTGGTGTCCATGATGACTACACATCGTAGCCACACTAAATACTTAGAGTAGCCAGGGTTCCTTCGACCTGGGAGAAGCAGCATGATCGGCAGTCGACGGTGCGGCACGGTCCTGCTGGCCGCGATGTTTTGGCTAGCGGCCGGGTTCGGCACGGCACGGGACAGCGCCCCGGCAAGCGCCCGCTCAACCGTCCGCCCGGCCAGCGCCGAACCTTCGGTTTTCCAACCGCAGCCGGCGCGGCCCATCCTGGGAGATCTCAAGTACGGCCGCCACGCCGACCAGCGGGCCGACGTCTATCGGCCGCGATGGACGGCCCGGTCGTCCGCAGCGCTGGTGGTCGTCCATGGCGGTGGCTGGCGCAGCGGGAACAAGGAATCGTGGCGGGACCTGTCGATGCAACTTGCCGCAGCCGGGTTCCTCGTCGTGGCCATCGACTACCGGGAAGCCACCGCGACCTATCCAGGATTCCCCAATCAGGTGGAGGAACTCGAACAGGCCGTGACCTGGATCCGCGGCAATGCGCGGGCCTGGCACGTCGACCCGGCGCGGGTCGGAGCGCTGGGATCGTCTTCCGGTGCGAATCTCGTGGCAATGCTCGCGTTCGACGGCGCCGGGCCACTGACCTCCGGTGCTCGCATCAAGGCTGCCGTGATCTGGTCGGCCCCACTCGACCTCACTGTTCAACCCTGGCTCTCCGGGCCGGCGGACTTCTACGTGGGTTGCCATACTGCCTGCACCGCCAAGCTGGTCGCGGCCTCGCCGATGAACTACGTCTCCAAGGGCGATACCCCGATCGCGATGTTCAACTCCGCCGACGAGGCCGTCCCGCTGGCTCAGGTCCGCCAGACCGCCGAGAGGCTCGGCGCCGACCGAGTGCCCTATCGGCTCACGGTGTATCCGGGTAGCGCGCACGGCACCAGCTATGCCCAGCGGGCCATGCCAGCCACTATCGCCTTTTTGACCTCGCAACTCTCCTAGGGCAACTTTCCGAGGGCAACTTTCCTAGGGCAACTCTCGTAGGGCAACTCTCGTAGGGCAACTCTCCTAGGCCATCGCCTGGAACGTCGATCCGTCCCGCCGAGGGTCGCGTTGTGTGGTGTTGCGTATTACGCGCTGTGTTGTGCTTTACGCAATTATCGTTCTAGGCTCGTGTTTGGTGCGTAGTCGATGCTTCGAGCAATCCGAGGTGGCCGAGATGATCCGAGTCTGTCCGCTGGCCGACCTTGCCCGTGGCGAGGCAAAGCGGCTCGACCTGGACCCGGCCGTCGCCATCTTCCACACCGAAGACGGCGAAGTCCTCGCCATCGACGACACCTGCACGCATCAGGACGCATCCCTGGCCGATGGCTGGCTGGAGGGTTGTGAGGTGGAGTGTCCGCTGCATTCGTCGAAGTTCGATCTGCGTACCGGCCAGGTGGACGCCCCGCCGGCCAAGCGCCCGGTACGGACCCACCAGGTCACCATCACAGACGGTGACATCTACCTGACGATTGCGTCCGAGCAGCCGAACGCGCCAGCCGGGGTAGACGTCGAGGCCGGCCCGTGAAGGCCGTGGCCGTCGTTGGCGGGTCACTCGCTGGGCTGTCCGCGGCTCGGGCCTTGCGAAAGCAGGGTTTCGACGGCTCGGTCACCATCGTCAGCGACGAGACCAGGCCGCCCTACGACCGTCCCCCGCTGTCGAAGTCCTTTCTGGCGGGGGCCACCACCGAGGGGGAGATCGCGTTGCTGGGTGATGGCGAAGATCTCGGTGCGGCCTGGCGAACCGGTGTCACCGCGACCCGTCTGGATCCGAGGGGGCGCCGAGTCGAACTCTCCGACGGGACAGCGCTTGCAGTGGACGGCTTGGTCATCGCGACGGGCGCCCGTCCGCGACGGCCCTGGCCGCGGATGCCGGCCGGTGTGGATGTCTTGCGCACCCTCGACGATGCCCTCGGATTGCGCGCGCGGTTGGTTCCCGGTGCCAGGCTGGTGGTGGTCGGGGCGGGCTTCATCGGCGCCGAGGTGGCATCCACCGCGCACGGACTCGGCGTCGAGGTCACGGTGATCGAAGCCGCGCCGACGCCCTTGAGTGGCCCGCTCGGGATCGACATAGGCGCCGTGGTATCGGCCCTGCACGCCGATCACGGTGTGCGGTTGCTGTCCGGTGTGGGCGTGGCCGGCCTGGTCGGTGCGGCGCAGATCGAAGGGGTCGAACTGACCGACGGCCGCACGGTGGCCGCCGACGCGGTGCTGCTCGGCGTGGGCGTCCAACCCAACGTCGAATGGCTGACCGGCTCCGGATTGCCCTTGACGGGCGGGGTGCAATGCGACAGCTACGGTGCGACCGGGATTCCCAACGTGGTCGCGGTGGGTGACTGTGCCACCTGGTACGACCGGGAACTGGGCGCTTATCACCGGATCGAGCACTGGACTGCGGCACGGGAACGTGGCGCTATCGCCGTCAGTTCGCTGCTGTCCGGTGGCACTGTGCGGGTCGAAGGCCGGCCGCCGTACTTCTGGTCGGATCAGTACGGCTGCACGCTGCAGGTCGCCGGACATACCAGCGGCGCGGAATCGGCCACCGTTGAGGAGGGCTCGGTGCAGGACCGGGACTTCCTGGCCGTATACCGTCGCGGCGGTGAGCCGGTCGCGGTAGTCGCTCTCGGCCACAGTCGTTCTTTCATGCGCTGGCGCAAGCAGCTCGCCCGGCGTGCAGTATCGGTTCCACCGTCCGCTCTCAGCCGCTGAGTGAGCACAACAGGAGTAGCCCGTGTCAACGACCAGCCTTCCCGAAAGCCTCATCTCGACGCTGCCGGGGATCTATTACACGGACGAGGCCATCTTCGCCCTGGAACAGGAGCGCATCTTCGAGCAGCTGTGGTTCTGCGCCGCTCGCTCGAGCGATCTCGCTGGCCCGGGATCGTTCAAAACCGTTCAGATCGGACGGGAGAGCGTCATCGTCTCGCGGAACCGGGCGGGTGCGATCCGTGCGTTCTACAACGTCTGCCGGCATCGCGGCGCCAAACTGTGCACCGAGGGCAGCGGCGAGATCAAGCGGGCGTTCCAATGTGCCTACCACGCCTGGACCTACGACCTGGACGGTGCATTGATCGCGGCGCCAAACCTGACCAAGATGCCCGACGTGGACCGCACCGAGTTCGGCCTGATGAAGGTAGCCGTTCGCGAATGGCTCGGCTACGTCTGGCTGTGCCTCGCCGACGAGCCGCCGTCATTTGACCAGGCCGTGATGCAGACCGTCGCCGACCGGCTCGGCGACCTGGAGTCGATCGAACACTATGACCTCGAACACCTCAGCGTCGGGCGCCGCATCGTCTATGACGTGAAGGCCAACTGGAAACTGATCGTCGAGAACTTCATGGAGTGCTACCACTGCGCCACCATCCACCCCGAGCTCACCGAAGTGCTGCCGGAATTCAGCGACGGCTATGCCGCTCAGTACTTCGTCGGGCACGGGGCCGAATTCGGTCAGCAGATCGAGGGCTTCACGATCGACGGCTCGCCGGGTATGGACCGCATTCCCGGTATCAGCGACGAGCAGGATCGGCGCTACTACGCGATCACGATCAAGCCCCAGGTGTTCATAAACCTGGTGCCCGATCACGTCATCCTGCACCGGATGTACCCAGTGGCGCCCGACCACACGATCGTCGAGTGTGACTGGCTGTACCTGCCCGCGGTGGTGGAATCCGGCCAGGACGTCAGCCTTTCGGTCGAGCTGTTCGACCGGGTGAACCGGCAGGACTTCGATGCTTGCGAGCGGTGCCAGCCGGCGATGAGCTCACGGGTGTACGCCAGCGGTGGCGTGCTGGTGCCGAGCGAGCATCACATCGGAGCGTTTCACGACTGGGTGCGCGCTCAGCTGTCCGACGTCACCTGAGGAAACCCATCCGGTAGGAGATCCGGTCGGCGCCGGCCACCAGATCGGCCACCACGTCGGAGATCCGGCTCGTGTCCAGCCGGTAGGCCGGCCCGGACACGCTCACCGAAGCGACCACCGCGCCGGTGTGATCGTGGACAGCCACCGCGACGGCGTTCAGGCCGTCCTCGTACTCCTCGAAGGTGGTCGCGTAGCCGTCCTCGAGTGCCTGGTCGAGTTGGGCCTGCAATGCCCTGCGGGTGGTGATGGTGTGCCTGGTGAACCGGGCCAGGCCGGCGGCGTCCAGTAATTGCTTGCGGCCGGCGGTGGTTTGGTGGGCAAGCAGCATCTTGCCACTCGAGGTTGCGTGCAGCGGTGTCAACTGCCCTGTCCAGTTCTGCGCCGCCACCGCCGCGGTGCCACGAGCCTGATCCAGATTCACCGCGAAATGCGACCTGATCACCGCCAGGTTGACGGTCTCGCCGATGGTGGTGGCGAGCTCGTCGAGCACCGGTCGGCCCTGGCGAACCAGGTCGAGGCGACCGGGGACGGCGCTGGCCAATCGCAGGATTCCGAATCCGAGCTGATATTTGCCGCGGTCACTGGCCTGCTGGACCAGGCCGCGGTCCTCCAGCGCGCTGAGCAGCCGGAATGCGGTGGACTTGTGGACACCGATCTCGACGGCCACCTCACTTACGCCCGCTCCGCCTCGGCGCGCGAGGATCTCGAGCACGCTTACGGCACGATCGACAGATTGAACACCACCGGCTGACTCGGTCGGCTGCGCCTTGATCGGCTTGGCGGTGGTCGGCTTGGCGTTGATCGGCTTGGCCTTGGCCGGCTCGGCGTTGGTCGGCTTGGCGTTGCTCGGCTTGGCCTTGGCCGGCTCGGCGTTGATCGGCTTGGCCTTGATCGGCTCGGCGTTGATCGGCTTGGCGTTGCTCATGGCGCAACTATAGGGGTTGCAATCCGTTGCGTATAGCGAAACCTGCTGCGCGATGTGATACTTCTCGGCTAGGATCGGCAGACCGTCGTCGCATCCGCCGGATCGTTGCGCCGCCCACCGTGGAGGAACCGTGTCCACCCAGTATGACTTCCTCATCGTCGGTGGTGGTTCGGCCGGCTGCGCACTCGCCAACCGGCTCTCGGCCGATCCCGCCAACAAGGTGCTGGTGCTCGAAGCCGGACGCACCGATGCCCGCTGGGATGTCCTGATCCAGATGCCCGCGGCGTTGACGATGCCGATCGGCAACCGGTTCTACGACTGGAAGTACGAATCCGAACCCGAGCCCTTCATGAACAACCGCCGGATCTACCACGCTCGCGGCAAGGTGTTGGGCGGATCGTCTTCCATCAACGGCATGATCTTCCAACGCGGCAATCCCCTGGATTACGAGCGGTGGGCAGCCGACCCGGGAATGCAGAGCTGGGACTACGCGCATTGCCTGCCGTACTTCACCAAGATGGAGAACGCTCTGGCCGCCGATCCGGGTGACGAACTCCGCGGTCACAGCGGCCCGTTGACCCTGGAGCGCGGGCCGGCTGTCAACCCGCTCTTCGAGGCGTTCTTCCGCGCGGCCGAGCAGGCCGGCTACCCCCGTACCGACGACGTCAACGGTGTCCGGCAGGAGGGCTTCGCCCGGTTCGATCGCAATATCTTCCGCGGCCGCCGGCTGTCCGCTGCTCGGGCGTACCTGCATCCGGTGCTGGACCGGCCCAACCTCAAGGTCCGCACCAGGGCGTTCGTCGCGAAGGTGCTGTTCGAAGGCACCCGGGCCGTCGGGGTCGAAGTCGCGGGTGGCCGAGGTCGGATCGAGCAGGTGTACGCCCATACGGTCGTGCTGTGCGGCGGCGCCATCAACACGCCGCAACTACTGCAACTGTCCGGCGTCGGCAACGCCGCTGAACTGTCCGCCCTGGGCGTCGAGGTGGTGGATGACCTGCCCGGGGTGGGGGAGAACCTGCAGGACCACCTCGAGGTGTACATCCAGTACGCGTCCAAGCAACCGGTGACCATGCAGCGCTATCTCAAGCACCGTTACAAGCCCCTGATCGGTGCGCAATGGTTGTTCCTGCGCAATGGCCCCGGCGCTACCAATCATTTCGAGGGTGGCGGTTTCGTCCGCAGCAACGACCAGGTCGACTACCCCAATCTGATGTTCCACTTCCTTCCGATCGCGGTGCGCTACGACGGTTCGGCGCCTGAGGGCGGCGAGGGGTACCAGGTGCACATCGGTCCGATGTATTCCGATTCCAGGGGTTCGGTGAAGATAACCACAACGGATCCACGTCGGCACCCGGCCCTGCGGTTCAACTACCTGTCGACCGAGCAGGACCGGCGGGAGTGGGTGGAATCGGTCCGGATCGCCCGGGACATCCTCAACCAGGACGCCATGTCGGCGTACAACGGGGGCGAACTCTCACCGGGCTCCGCGGTGACCACCGACGCAGACATCCTGGACTGGGTCCGCAAGGACGGCGAGACCGCGCTCCACCCGTCCTGCACGGCGAAGATGGGTTGCGACGACATGGCGGTCACCGATCCGCAGACCATGGCGGTGCACGGGCTGGAGGGCCTGCGTGTGGTGGATGCCTCGGTGATGCCGTACGTGACCAACGGCAACATCTACGCGCCGGTCATGATGGTTGCCGAGAAGGCGGCCGACCTGATCCTCGGCAACACCCCGCTGACCCCCTCGGCGGCCTCGTTCTACCGCCACCGCAAGGCGTAGCTAACCGGTTCAAGACCCGATCGTGTAACAACCGGCATGCCCACGCTGCCGGTTGTTACACGATCCGGTCTTAGCGGTTCTGATCCCGGGTACCCGTTGCGTATAGCGCACTAGCTATCTCATGATGCAACCAGGATCGGGCCCGGTATCGTGGCCGTCAAGGGTGACCGACCGGGACACTGCGGCCGGTCGGTCGGCATCGGGCACGCACGTAAGCAACATGTAACGACCAGCGACAAGGCCTTGACACACTCGCGGTCAGCGAACACGCTGTTGCAGAACATGAACGCTATTGCACAATACGCAACGTCGGAGCCTGATGCCTGAGCTATATATCGCTGGCGGGTGGCGCACGTCGCAAGGCGGCGCCCGGCGCACTGTTCGCTGCCCCGCGGACGGCTCACTGGTCGCCGAGGTGGACGAGGGGTGCGCCGCTGACGTGGCCGACGCTGTCAGCGCCGCTCGCGAGGCTTTCGACCGCGGGCCCTGGCCCGCGCTGTCGGAGAGCGAGCGAGGGACCGTGGTGTCCACGGTCGCGGAC
Source organism: Pseudonocardiales bacterium (assembly GCA_030840295.1). Lineage (GTDB taxonomy): Bacteria > Actinomycetota > Actinomycetes > Mycobacteriales > Jatrophihabitantaceae > Jatrophihabitans_A. The sequence goes on along the minus strand of JAVEET010000009.1, from coordinate 226 downwards.
CTCATCGCCCGTGACCGAATCGCCTTCGCGCGTGCCGAATCACTGGACACCGGTAAGCGGCTGGTCGAGGCCTATTACGACCTCGACGATGTGGTCTCATGCTTTCGCTACTACGCCGGCATCGCGGGCACCGATGCCGGTCGTGTCATCGACACCGGCCGGGCCGACTCCGTCAGCCGAATCGTCTATGAACCGTTGGGTGTCTGCGCCCTGATCACACCGTGGA
>JAVEET010000008.1 GCA_030840295.1 Pseudonocardiales bacterium | reverse complement strand
CCGCGGTACCCCATCACCGGCACGCCTGCTGCCCGGGCCTCGAGCGCGGCGATACCGAAGGACTCCTGGCGGGACGAGGCGATGAACAGATCGGACTGGTGCAGCAGCGCCCTGATCTCAGTGGGCTCCCGGTGTCCGAGCAAGGTGACCCAGTCGGACAGGCCGAGTTCGGTCACCTGCCGCTGCAGGTCACCGCGCCGCGGGCCGTCGCCGACGATGCTGACCTTCACCTTCGTATCGGCTGAGATGCGCGAGCGCGCCTGGGCCAGCACGTCGATGAACTCGCCGACGTGTTTACGCTTCTTCAGGCGGCCGACCAGGATCAACCTGAGCTCCTCCGTACCGGTTTCCCGAACTGGCTCGTGCTGCTCCCACCATTGGGTGTCCACCAGGTTGGGCAGCACCGAGATCTCGCCCACCCGGCGCAGCGTGCGGCGGACGTGCCCGGCTGCCACGTTGCTCACGGCCGACCAGGCTGCTCTCATGCGCCCCAGTCCGAACGGCAGCATGGAGGCCCGGGTGGCGAAAGCGACCTTCCACCACAACGAGTGGACGGTCACGGCGACCGGGATGCCACGTCGGCTCGCGGCGCGCGTCACGTAGATGGCGAGCGGGGAGACGACGGTGAAATGGGCGTGCACCACATCGACCGGCCCGGCGTCCAGGACGTCGGCAACCATCTTGTAGTTACGCCACGGAAACGCCACCGTGAGCCACCGTCCGGGGAGGGCGCGGGCCACTTTCAGATCGACGTCTGCCGGGTCGTTGACCGCCGTGATGACCGTGACGTCATGCCCGAGATCGCGCTGAAGGAGTGCTAAAGCCTCGACCTGACGCTCAATACCGCCGATGTCGGGGGCGAACGAGTCGGCCGCGTGAACGATCCTCACGTTTGGCCCTCGGACCTCGAGGCGGCAACATTCAGTCTTACCGGCAAGGAGTCGAGGCCGTACACGATGGACAGGTCGCGGAACTGCAAAACGCTCGGATCGACGGCCAACTCCATGTCGGGGAAGCGCCGCGCTAGGCCTCGGAATGCCACGCGCAACTCCATCCGCGCGAGTTCGGACCCGATGCAACGATGAAAGCCGTGGCCGAAGGCCAGGTGCGATCGGCCGGCTCGACGCGGGTCGAAGCGATCGGCCGAGGCGCCGAGGGCCTCATCGCGGTTGGCGCCGCTCAGCGAGCATACGACGACGTCGCCGGCGCTGACGCTTCGTCCGAACAGGTCCAGATCGTGTCGAGCAAAGCGCGGGAACGAGATCTGCACGATACTGAGGTAGCGCAGCAGTTCATCGACGATGCCGTCGACCGCTGTGTCGTCCTTGCCGACCAGGGCGAAGGCGTCGGAGTCTCGCAGCAAGGCCAACGTGCCCAGGGCGAGCATGCTCGCCGACGTTTCGTAGCCTCCGGTGAAAACCCCGTCGGCCAGGCCCGCAAGTTCCAGGTCGTCGATCTCGTCGCCGTGATCACGGATGATCGCGCCGATGAGCCCGTCCCCGGGGCTGTCGCGTTGGTTGCGGACCGCCTCCAACAGGAACTCGCGAGACTCCGACATCGCACCGAAGGTTCCCGCGCCGCCCCCGGTCACGTCGAACCGCGCATGGCCGAGTTGTCGGAACCGTTCGCGATCCTCGACCGGCAGTCCGAGGAGCTCACAGATCACCAGGAAGGGGATCGGAAATGCGAACTGCGGCACCAGATCGAGCACGGCGTCGCCTGATTCCAAGGCGTCGAGCCGGTCTTGGACGATCTGCTCGATTCTCGGCAGCATCGCGGCGAGGCGGCGGCCGGTGAACTCCGGCGTCAGAAATCTACGCAGCCGGGTGTGGTCGGGGGGATCGGTGAATCCCAGACCGCCAATCGATGCTGGCGCCCCGCTACCCAGCAGCGCCCTGATATCGGTGCTGTAGCTCGACATGTCGTTCAGTACTACCCGCGCATGCTCGTAACCGGTCACGAGCCACACGTTCATTCCGAAAACCCGGCTCAACTTGCTCACCGGGTCAGCTTCCCGGAGGTTTCCAAGCGCGGGCAGCGGATCCAGTCCATCGCGGCGCAGCGGCATCGTGAGCTTCTTCGGCATGACCGATACCCCGGACAGCCCGGACCGCCGACCTGCGGACGTCGACAGCAGGCGGCGGCCAGCCCAGCGGCGCACCGATGACGGGGGCCTCAGTGTCACCCTCCTCAACCCAGAGATTCTCATCCGTTCCGACCAGCCGAGTGTTCGGCGGCCGCTTTACCAACGACGCGGGCCAACACAACTGAGCTGCACACCCGGCAGAGTCGGCAACACACCTGACGAGCATGCCAGGCCGGCCCAGCAATGCCAGCAGGACCCTCGGCCAGTCCGGCAGTTGAAGTGGACAGCCACCGGGGATGTTACGCCGACTCCGGCCACAACCTGGACAATGCAGCCACGACGGTAGCCGAGGTGAACAGCCGCTGGGGGTCGGCATACAGCGGTCCTGCCTGAAGGCGATCCCATGGCCTCAGGCAATCGCGATCGGTGAGCCGGAGGACCGGGACGCTCGTCCAACTGCCGTCGGACAGCTGCGTTGCGATGAGCGTTTCCGCCAGCGACGCGACGGTCGTGCACCGCGGGCCGCCGGTCGTCAACAGCTCGAGGCAGTCCAGCAGCAGCGCGCCGTCGAAGGCATTCCTGGCTTGGACGCCGAGCAAGGTGTGACGGGTGCGGGTGAGATCGAGCCGCCCGCGAACCGCGACGAGCAACGCCAGAGCGGCCCGGGTCGCATACAACGGCGACGACCACCAGAACGAGTTCCACAGTCCGTCCGGACGTCGTTGCGTCATCAGGTAGCCGACAGTGCGCGCGAGTGCTGATCCGGTGTCGCCATCGGCGTGGTTGTCGGTGTCCCAATCGGCGTGGTCGTCGGTCTGAGCGTCGGCCTTCTCGTTGGCGCCCAGCAGTGCATAGCCTGCGCTCGCGCTGACATCGGCGGTTGAGGCGCCCCAGGAGCCCAGGCCGTCGTCGGCTGAGTATGTGGCGAAGCCACCGTCGGGCTGCTGAAATTCCCGCAGGCGGCGCCAGCTCGCCGCCCGGATCGGCGCACCTTCGAGGGATTGCAGGCGGATGGCCAGTGCGGTCGAATCGGCGTCGGCTCCCACCCTCGGGTTGTATCCCCACCCGCCGGTCTCCAGCTCGTGCGATTTCAGCCAGCCTGCCGCGCTGCGCGTGCAGGGCACGGTCCGTTCCCGCCACGGCGCGGTTACCGCCACGAGCTGGCAGCCTAGGTAGGCGGTCGTCCAGCTGTCGGACGCACCCGGGCTGAGATCCCAGTCCGACCACGAACCGTCGGCTGACTGGTGATGGCGGAGAAAGCCGATGCAGCTCTCGATGGCGCGTGGCAGGCCGGGAATCTCGGAGGTCATACGCCAGGCCCGCCGGCGGCTGCTGGATTGAAGTAAAAGGTTGTGATCTGCTGGCCGTGCTGTGAACCCAGTCCCAGGTAGGCGTGCACGCCGGCAGCCCTTGAATCTGCGGTTCCGCCGGTCAGCAGGTCCAGCATCTGAAGGTAGCGAGCCTGCTCCGTACCGGCCTCACGAAGCCAGCACAGGCTTCGATCGCGCACGTCGACATCACTGTCGAAGGCGCAGTGGGCACAAAGTTCCACCTTCATGTCCACGACCACCCCGCCGCGAATCCCGAACGAGCAGACGGCCGATCGGGTGGGGTATCGACAATCGTCACGAAGCATCGCTCGGAAGTAGCTTTGCAGCTGGACGCCGAACGTCGGCCAGCCGCATCGGGCGGCGAGCTCCTCGTAGTAGGCGGTCGGCTTGCCGTAACCGCTGAGATAGATACGGCCCCTCGGAGCCGAACCGGCGCCGAGTACCAGTGCGATTCCCAGCGGTTCGAGCTCGGCGAAGGCCTGCGTCTGAATCAGTTTCCATCCCTGCGCTCCACCGAGGTGCGCGGCGAAACTCGCGGTCCTGCTCCAACGTGCAGCGACCTGTCCCCATTTGGCATTCAGGTAGATCTTGAGTTTGGGGGAGTGCTCGGGCGCGAAGGCCGCGCCGAGCCAGATCGCGCCTCCCTCGGCACCGAGCAGGTCGACGTCACGTCGGGGTGCGACGTCCTCGAGCCACGCGGTTGTCTGGGCGACCTGGTCAGGCGCTCCGAACAGCGTCAGCAGTCGGCGAACCTTGTCGTGAGCGTCCGCCAGTCCAGCCGCGGTGGTGGCGTCCGGGGAACCGGTTTCGGTCAGGAACTGCAAAGCTGGTACGCGATGCGGCAATGTCAGGGCGAACTGGAACGGGCTGCCGTCGGCGTTCAATCGTGATCTGCCGGGCAGAGCCGGTACCCGCGGTAGTGCCAGCGATTCCTTGCACAGCAGCTCGTATGCGGCGGCGACAGTGCTGGCCGCAGTTGAGAGCCCATAGGCCGGCAAAAGCGCCGTGATCTGCTGTCGGACGTGGTCATAGAGCGAGTCGACGGCGTCCAACGTCGGGCGCTACCGGTCCGGGGCCGAGTCGCCCGACTTCGGGCCGTCGTCGGCTTCGACCAGGTCAATTCGGATTCTTCCCGGCACGCGCAGGTGAAAATTCAGTCCCTGCATCGGCAGCAGATCGATATGGCCGGGCTCTATCCGCTCTCCGCAGTCGGCCACGGCGGCCGGCGGTGGTCGGTATGCGGTGTCGCCAGGAACCGGGTATGCGACCGTCACGCTCGCCTCGCCCTGGGACTGGCCCTGGGACTGGCCCTCCGACAGCAGGTTTCGGACCGAGTACCTGCCCGGCCTGAACAGGATGGCCGAGAAGATGTCACCGGGCTCGAGCCGGCGACTGTCGTAGGCCTTGAGTTCGGGATCCTCCTCGGCCCGGCGCACATTCACCGAGTAGCCGCCGGGGCCGCCGGACACATGGAATACCGCATACCCCTTCGGATGCACGACAAAGTGGCGGTCAGCCGTTGGTGGGCAGCCGCTGGTATCCGGGTCGGGATTGACCAAGGCGGCTAGGTCGATGTTCACGTGCGCGACCGCGCAGGCTTTGTCCACCGAGATGTAGAAGGTTGCCTCCGGCAGCTCACCCGATCGCACGGTTGCCCGGTATTCGCCGGGCTCGCCGAAGCTGTGCACGATCGAGCCGAGCATGGTCAGGGCACCGCTGTCCAGGCCGATCTGAGTGAAAAGGTGGCGATCGAACATTGCAGTCATGGCTACGCTCCGACGTCCGCGCGGACGACCATCTCGTTGGAGTCGATCAAAGCGGTCAGATCACGAAGGGGAATCTTCACCGGGATCGGGTGCATCCCTGGGCCACCGTCGGTCAGGGGATAGGGATCTTCGAACTCCCAGATCGGATTCCTGGCGGCGAAATAGTCAGCGACAGCGGTCTCGATCAGTCCGAGCAGGTCGAACCCACCCGGCAGGGCATCGCTCAGCAGCCCCGTCAGGAAGTCCGCGATATCGCCGACGATGCCCAGCAAGCCGGCGACGAAGTCGAGGATGGGCCCGAGGACCGTCCACAGTATGTCCTTGGCCCAATTGGGTACCCAGGACGGAATGCTCTCGTTGATCGCCTTCTTGACAGCATTCTCGAAAAGGTTGGGCAGTGAGGCGGGAAGGTCTATCGGGTCCACGTGCACCCATTCGGGGTCAACGAAGATCCGCCACTTGTTCGGGTGCCCGGCAATCTCCGCGTCCAGGTCCGACCAGGCCGGCAGCCGGGCCGGGTCGACGAAGTACGCGGGCACCAGTCGAGCCTTCACGTCCGCAATCTTGGAGACCAGTCCGCTCAGGTCCAACGGCGCGCAGATCGGACCGCCGACACAGAACCCGGGAAAACTGACCAGGCAGCCGTTCCACGGGTCGGGCACGATGCAGAAGCCACCGAGACACCAACCGGGTAGGTCGAAGCAGACGGTCAGGTTGAGGGTGTCCCAGACGACATCGACATCGGTCACCTCGACGGTGTTGTCATTGTTGAGAGCGATACTTCCGCCCTCGAGGTGCAGGGCCACGGCATAGCTGGCGGTGAATACCGCAAACGACCGGGAGTCACCGTGGATGAAGGTGAACTTATCTCGGAGATCGTTGAACAGTTCCGTGAAGGCATTCGCGGACGCGGCGATCGTGATATCGCTCATGGGTGCTGCTCCTCAGATGACTTTCATCGTGATGAAGACCTTGAGTTCGTCGTCGGAGATGGCGGGGTTGTTCGGCAGCGGTGGGTTCGGCGTCGGGAAGAGGTTGACCGTGCCGAAACCGAACAAGGGGAAGCTGAACATCAGTGTCTGCAAGGCGATCGCCATTTTCTCCCGCAGGACGACATTGAGGGAGGTCTTGAGGTAACAGATAAGGTTCTGCTTGAGTCCCGGTGGCGCCAGGTCGACGATGTCGACCTCGTCGACCTTGACGAGCAGGCTCTCGCGTCCGGAGATGAATTGTCGCTGGACATGGCCGATCGCGAAGACATCAAGACAGAAGCAGTTGGTCCGACCAGGTAGGACGATCGGGGTTGGTGGCTTGTCGCGCGGCGCGTCGTAGGTCAGGTTGCCGGCGAAGGCTTTGTCGGGAGGAGGTATCCGGTCGATGATCCGGGGATCTGGGCAGGCGATTGCCGCACAGATCCTGAGCACTACTGAGAAATGTTGCTCGGCCAGCGGCGGGTGCATTTCAGCCGGCAGAGCGATGGCGTTGCCGGGATGGAAGTCGACTCGGGTCTTCGTCACCTGCGCGCAGAAGCCGATTCCGACCGGAGGTGAATCGGCGCCGAAGACGGGTAGCGGATTCATGACGGTGAAGAGCGGATTGTTGTGTTGCAGCACGTCGGGCGTGAATACGACATCGGCGCACCACAACTCGCGATTGCCGGCAATCTCTGCGGTTGCATAGTTGAACAGCGCCGGACGTTGGCGCCTGACGTGATCGAAGACGCGGTTGATGCCGTTCTCGTGCAGGCCGAGGAAGAGATCGCAGTCGTCGGTGAGGGCCATCGGGTCTCCCTGTGAACGGGACGAGCAGAATTCTGCGGAAACAGCTGCGCGCACAGGGCACGCCCGACGTACTGGTGATTCTCGATGTTTCGGCGA
>JAVEET010000075.1 GCA_030840295.1 Pseudonocardiales bacterium | reverse complement strand
CGCAGTTCAACCGGAACAGCTCGCCGCCCTGGGAGATGTTCTTGGGATCACCCTTTAGGTCACCGGTCGGAACCTGGGGCCCGCCCCCGACCGATTGGACGTAAGCCGCGATCTGCAGGGTTTCCTGCTCGTTGTAGGCGGCGGTCTTGCGCAGGTTGTTCGCGCCTTGGCCGGCGGCCGGCATCCGACCGGTGCTCACCTGGAAGTATGCCGACGCCGACCCGACACCGATGAGGCTAGGCCCGCGGCCCTGCACTCCCTGAAGGTTGGCACCATGACAGGTGATGCAGCTGGTCTCGAAGAGCTGGCGGCCCTTCTCGACATCCTGCGCGCTGAGGGCGGTGTCGGCCGCGCCCGAGGATGGCGCAAGCAGTGCGTATCCGCCGCCTACTGCAGCCAGGGCGCCAACCAGGACCGCAGCGCTGGTGAGTTTGCGGGCAAGACCGCTCCTGCGGCGACTCGGGCGCTTCGTCCAGCCGCCGCTCGAGCCGGTTTTGGCGGCCGGCCGGGACAGACCATCCGACGATGGGCCGCCGCCATCGCTAACGGCTGGCTCGAAGCCGAACCCGCTGTCCGCGTCGACATGATCGTCGTTCATGGACATCCTTTCGTGATCGCCGTACCTTCCGTGACAAATCGATCGGGTCCGATCCGAGGGCACCGCACTATTGAATGAGGTAGATCGTGGCGAACAGCCCGATCCAGACTATGTCGACGAAGTGCCAGTAATAGGACACGACGATCGCGGCGGTGGCCTGAGCCGGAGTGAACCGGCCCAGGGCGGTACGTGCGAGGAAGAATACGAACGCGATCAGACCGCCGATCACGTGCAGACCGTGGAAGCCGGTCGTCAGGTAGAAGACCGAGCCGTAGCCGGACGAGGACAGCGTCATGCCGGACTCGTGAACACCGTTGACGAGGTGGTGGTACTCGCTGACGTTCATCCGGTACTCGTTTGCCTGGCCCAGGACGAAGACAAAACCCATGATGAAGGTGATCACGAACCAGCGACGCAGTCCGTAGACGTTGCCGCGTTCGGCGTCGAAAACACCGAGCTGACAAGTCACCGATGATGCCACCAGCAGGATCGTGAAGGGCGTGGCGTACCAGACGTTGAGCTGCGTGACCGGCCAGTGGTTGAGATTGTTCGCCCGTACCGTGAAGTACATCGCGAACAGCCCGGCGAAGAACATCAGCTCGCTGGACAGCCAGATGATCGTGCCGACGCTCACCAGGTTCGGTCGCGTCAGGGAATGAACCCTGGACGAGGGGAAGCGCTCTGCGGAAGCCGCCGGTGCAGTCGAGGTCACCACCGCATTATTGCCTGAACGCAACCGCCTGGCTGGTTCGGGGTAGGTACCGCGCGCCGTCACGATTTCTTTACTCAGTGCGAGGGTTGGTCACCCCGATCTGGTCGCCGGATACGATGCCCCCATGATCGGTACCCCAGCCAACTCCACCAACCTGTCCATCCTGGTCTACAGCCAGTTGGCGGAGGTTCGAAGCTCGGTCCGGACCGCGGTTGGGCGGCGCGCCGCTGGGGGCCTCGGTCGCATCGACTGGGTCGAATGCGCCAACTACAGCCAGGTCAAGGACCAGCTCGATTCCGGCGACATCGATCTGGCGATCTTCGACGGCGACGCCCAGCCCACCGGCGGCATCGGGCTGTGCCGCCAGTTCAAGAACGAGATCACCGACTGCCCGCCGATCGTCGTGCTCATCCTGCGGGAGGTCGATCGTTGGCTCGCGTCCTGGTCGCTGGCCGATGGCGTGATCGTCCGTCCGATCGACCCAGTTGCCGCGTCCGCGACCATCGCCGAGACGCTGCGGGCACACGCCGCGGCGATCCCGGTGATCCGCTGATCTGCCGCGCCCTGCCGACGGTTGCGCCCGATGGCTGACGGCACCGGACCGACGGCGCACCCGAGTTGGCCGGCGCTGCTGAGTGTCCTGCTGGGCGCCGGTTCGTTGACCGCGGAGCAAACGGCGTGGGCCATGAACGAAATCATGGCCGGTGAGGCCACCCCAGCTCAGCTTGCAGCGTTCGCGGTATTGCTGAGGGCCAAAGGCGAGACCGCCGCGGAACTATCGGGACTGGTCAGGGCCATGTTGCAACGCGCCCGGCCGGTTCTCGTCGATGGCCGCTCGGTGGACCTGGTCGGTACCGGGGGCGACGGCGCGCATACGGTCAACATCACCACGATGGCCGCGCTGGTAGTGGCCGGCTCGGGCCGCCAACTGGTCAAGCACGGTAACCGCAGTGCGTCCTCGCTGTGTGGTTCGGCTGATGTGCTGGAGCGCCTGGGTGTTGCCATCGATCTCGGTCCCGAGGGAGTGGCGGCCACCGTGGCGGAGGTCGGTATCGGCTTCTGCTTCGCACCGGTGTTTCATTCGGGCATGCGGCACGCCGGACCGACGCGGCGGGAAATCGGTGTTCCGACGGCCTTCAATGTGCTGGGTCCGCTGACCAACCCGGCTCGGCCCGCGGCGGCGGCGATCGGCTGTGCCGACCTTCGGATGGCTCCGGTGATGGCCGAGGTCTTCGCCGAGCGCGGTGACACCGCTCTGGTCTTCCGGGGCGACGACGGCCTGGATGAGCTGACTACCACGACGACCTCTCGGGTCTGGCTGGTGTCCGGCGGCAAGGTCAGTGCCGACAGGCTGGACCCGGCCGCCTTCCAGCTCGAACCGGCGGCCTTGGACGCGTTGCGCGGCGGCGACGCTGACTACAACGCCGAGGTGGTCCATCGGGTGCTCTCCGGTGAGCCTGGACCGGTGCGGGATGCGGTCCTGCTCAACGCGGCTGCCGCAATCGCCGCCTTCGACGAGGTGATCTCCTCCGCTGACCACGCGGTGGCCCACGGCCTGCCCGTCGCGGCCGAGTCGATAGATTCCGGTTCCGCAGCCAAGTTGCTGCAGGCCTGGGTCGAATCGAGCCAGCGCGTGGCGGCGGAGCAGCAAGGTCGCTGACAGCAGGGTCGCTGAACAGCAGGGTCGCTGAACAGCAGGGTCGCTGAGCGGCACAGTGGCCGAACAGCGGAGCAGCCGCGGGTATCAATCCTGGCGGCGCTCGCGGTCCGGTCGGATACCGTGCGGGATCCCTTCGGCCGTCAACGGGACTTCGGTCAGCTGGAACCACCCGCGATAACCGAAGAGTCTGCGGCCGGCCGCAGCGATACCCACCGTAATTGTGAATCGTTCGGTTTCCTCGTCGAAGGTCTCTACTACCTCTGCCTTCGCGGCCAGCGCGCCAGACAGCTTCAGTCCGAGCCGGCCCAGGTAGATCCGCTGATTGCCGCCGCGCATCCGCACCCCGCCGCCTTCGGTGGGCTCCAGATGCAGTTCGGCCGCGATGTCCTGATGCGATCCGAGGTAATTGACGATGCAGCCGCGCCGCTCGCTGAAGACCATCGTGTCGTCGAACCGGTTCACCCGGTGACCGAGCAGAAATCGACGTGAGTATGCGAACGTTTCCCGTCCGAACGTGTCACGGTACGCGTAGTTGGCCAGGTGGTACCGAACCTCCCGTCCGGCTGCGGGCAGTTCGAGCCGCCGCATCCGCCCAAGCGCGACGACCGCCACCCCAGCGAGCCTGCTGCGAGTCATCTCGCTCATGACACCGACGCCGACCTGAGCCAGACCGTCGTCGCCGGTCATGCTCAGACGGCGTTGAAGCCGGGGATGAAGCTGACTGAACTGCCGACCGAGGGCTCGTTCGAAAATCGAGCTCACGTCACAACTACCGCCTATCCGGTCACCCTCGTTTGCACCGGTTCACGCTGGGTCGGTGTAACCGATCGAGAACGCCGCATCCAGATCATGCTGCGAATACGCGCGGAAGGCCACGTGGGTGTCGGTGTGCAGGACCCCGTCCACCTTGCTCAACCTTCCGGCGATGACCTCGGCAATCTGATCGAATTCCCGTACTCGGATCACCGCGATCAGATCTACGTCGCCAGCGACGCTGTAGACCTCGCTCACGCCGTCGATATCGGCAATCTCCTGGGCGACCTCGGGAATCCGACTCGCTTCCACACTGATCATCACGATGGAGGTAATCACCGCCCCATCGTAGGGTGACCGATGCCGCCGGCGGTGCAACCGTCGAACCGATCGGTGAACCGGTGTCACGCATGGGACCGGCGATCAGAGCCTGGGTCGTGCGGGCCGTGCCGTCATGGCAAGACGCCTGCGGTCGGCGAATGGATCGGCCGGCGCACCGTGGGAACTCGCCGACGCCAGCCAGCTACGCTGCCGCGCGGCGCCCGCTGCAGGTAAGGCCCAGGGATGGGTACTGCGGACCAGTCGAATGCCCGGTTCGCTGAGCCAGCGCAGCAGCAGTTCGGTCTCTTCCACCACCGCGACGAGCGCGGGTCCGGCATCGTCGGCCAACGCCTCCGCGGTGGACACCATCGACTCGATGACGGGCATTGGAGGCACGCCGCGTGGAGCTACCTCGGCGCCGACCAATCGGCCACGGCGGATGACCGCGAGTTCCCAGCCGCCCGAACCGTCCGGCTTGGCGGCTACCAGTTCGTCGATCGCCGTGATGGCGCTCAGGGCCTGGGTCCGGGCACAGCTTCGGACGAGGGTGGCGATCCGGTCGCGCAGCAACGCCGCCTCTTCGTAACGCTGAGCCGCCGACAGGCCGGTCAGGCGGTCCCGAAGCGGGGCGATCAGGGTGCTGACGTCCGCGCGCCAGGCCTCCAACAGCCGACTGACCAGTTGGCCGTAATAGCCCGGCGTGACTTCGTCCTCGCACGGCGCGCTGCACTTGCCGATGCCCGCCAAGGTGCAGGCGGTGCGGACCGCTCGTCCGGGGAGCAACCGGTCGGTGCATTGCCGAAGCGGGATGGCATCGTGAATGGCATCTCGAAGTTGCTCGGCCTGCCGGTTGGAGCGCAGTGGACCCAGATAGTCCGCGCCGTCTGCCTTGATCTCACGGACGACCGACAACCGCGGGAAAGCCTCGCGGGTGAGTTTCAGCCAGATCGTCCGGTCGCTGTTCTTCGATCGGCGGTTGTAGCGGGGCTTGAGAGCCGTGATCATTCGCAATTCGCGCACCTGCGCCTCGAGGGCGTGGGCGCAGACGATGGTGTCAACCGACTCCGCCAGGCCGATCATCTCGCCCATCCGGGACCGAGTTTCGGAGGCGACGAAGTACTGGCGGACCCGGTTGCGCAGATCCTTGCTGGTACCGACGTACAGCGGGGTGCCGGTTGCGTCGGAGAACACGTACACGCCTGGGGCGTGCGGCAGGCCGTCGGCGAGATGGCGCTTGCGCCGCTGCGCATCGGTGACCTGCGCGGTGAATGCTCGCAGTTCCGGTAACGAATGAACACCGAGCGTGCCGAGTCGACTGATCAAACCGTGCAGCACATCGACGGTGGCCCGGGCGTCGGACAGGGCCCGATGGTTCGGTGTGGTGGTCGCAGCGAAGAAACCGGCCAACGTCGCCAGCTTGCAGTTGGGGACTTCATCGCGAGTGAGCACCCGCCGAGCCAGCACGGCGGTGTCCACCACGGCGAAGTTCGGCCAGCGGGTGACGTGTGCCGCGCAGGCCGCTTTGAGGAATCCGACATCGAACGGTGCATTGTGAGCAACCAGCACAGAACCTGCCGCGAACTCGAGAAAGGATGGCAGGACGGCCGAAATTCTCGGCGCCTGCGAGACCATTCGGTCGGTGATGCCGGTGAGCACGCTGATGAAGGGCGAGATGGGTGCGCCCGGGTCGACCAGGGTGGCGAACTCCCCGATGACCTCGCCGTTGCATACCTTCACTGCACCGATCTCGGTGATGGAATCGGCCCCGGCTGCGCCGCCGGTGGTCTCCAGATCGACCACCACGAAGGTGGTGGTGCGCAGTGGCTCATCCAATTCGTCAAAGTTCAGCTGGAGGAAGACTGCGCCGGTCGGCCCGGTCGGCCCGGTCGGCCGGCTTTCGGCCGCCCGCCGTCCGACCTGGGCGGGGTGCAGCTGGTAGGAGTGCTGGCTCAGCCCCTGGCTCTTCATCCTGGTCACGTACCGCACGCTAACGCCGAGGTCCGACGAAACCGTTCACCGACTCGGGAGACTCGCGCCGACATCTGATGCAGGAGCTGTCCGGACGTCAGTTGTTCAGCGCAGCCGATCAGGCCGTGCGATTGCGCCG
>JAVEET010000375.1 GCA_030840295.1 Pseudonocardiales bacterium | reverse complement strand
CTCATTTTCGGTTACCTCCGTGTGTGATTCACCGGTCCACGTACGGCGAAAGCTTGGTAACGAGGAACGGGAATTCCTCGGTGACGTCCACCCGGACGGCCAACTTGTCGACGACGTCGATGGTGCGGTCGGTGTATGAAAAGATCACGTCCATCAGCTCTCGAGTGCCGGAGAGTGCCGACGGGCGCACGTCGATGCTCGTGAGCGACGCATTGCGGCCGTAGGCTTCGGCGGTGGCGGAGTAGATACGCTCGTACCGCATCGCCAGATAGTTGAGTGCGCGATCCTCGTTGGTGGCGCCGGCGTTGTCGGCGATCTGCAGGATCCGGTCGAGCAGCGCTTCGGCCGTGTCCAGGAACTGTGCCTGCGGGATGTTTTTCGGCCGGGGGATGTTCTTTTGCAAGGATGCTCGGTCGAAGGAATAGAGCTGATCGAACATCACGATGGGCACCATCAGCCCGTTGCACATCTCTGGTGGGGCGATCGGCCCGCGCACACCGACGATGGCGTCCAGGTCCATGGGGCTGGGCTTCGGCCGGACGGCTTCGACGAGAAGGTCGAGATCCATCGGGTCGCGTGGTTGCAGGATGTAGGTCTCCATCCCGCCGATGGTCAGCACGTAGCAACCGCGGCGGGCTAGGTAGCGGTGCTGGCTGAGTGCCTGGTAGCGCGCCTGCTGGTCGGTCATTCCCGTGGTGTCCGAGCGCCCGGTGACTTGGGCGAATTCCTTCTCGTCGCCGAGGGAGGGAAAGCTGTGCTGAACTCCTCCGATCGCGTAGACGTAGGGATACGTGGTGCTGTTGCCGGAACTGGGCGCGGGCTGACTTCCGCAGGTGGTGCAGGTCCCCGCCGTGGCCTGGGACGGGATGATTCCTGGTGATCGGCGGGAAGCCGGTGGTTCCGCGACGAAAGCCGGGGCTTCGCTCGCCTGTCCCGCTGCCGGTGGTTCGGTTGAATCGTTCGCGTCCATTGACGCCTCCTGCCAGATCGGTTACTTCCTCGTCGAAGGCCGTCCAGAAAAGACCATCCACTGATTGAGTTTCGCGGCGCGTCGGGTGCAGTCGCCACACGGGCGGATTCCCACTGCACGGGTGGCGTGTTTGATCACGTCACCGAGTCCGACCTCGTCATCGGTGATGAATCCGGGCAGGCGCACACGATGCGGCTGCCCGTCTCCGATTTTCTGTTCAGCGCCCTCTTCGTCTTTCATCTCACGACTTTCGTCTTTCATCTCACGACCTCCACGGACAATGCGAGACTCTGATACGCCGCCCACCCGTTGAGCAGAGGTGGCACGATGGCTCCGCGCCGGACCCCCGAGTTCTGCAGGACGGCCGTTCTGATGTCGTGTGCTCGGGCGTCCGGGACCAGCGACCACAGCAGCGCGATGGCGCCCGTGACGAACGGCGCGGCGGCGCTCGTGCCACTGAGGGTGGTGGGCTGGCCGCTGGTTCCCAGGCTGACGATGTCGTCGCCCGGAGCGCTGAGCCCGCGTTGCCCGATGGATCTGCCGAGATTGGCGTAGTCGAGGGGCCGGCCGTGCTCATCGCAGGCGATGACGGGAATGACCCAGGGGTGGCCGGTGATTGTGGTGCTTCCGACGGCCGCCTGATTGCCGGCAGCGGCCACCACGATGACCTGCCGCGCGGCCGCGTAGTCCAGGGCGGACTGCAGTTCGTGCGCGTCCGCGGCCGACGACTGGACCAGCGCGGCGCTGACGTTGAGGATCCAGGCTCCGGCGTCCACGGTCTCTACGATGGCGCGGGCCAGCTCGACCGGAGTGGCACTGGGCATCTGGAGATCATCGGTACCCGATTCCAGGAAAATCGGCCGGATCAGCAGGGTGCAGTCTGGGCACATCGCCGGGGCCGCGGACTCCCGGGGCGTTGCCAACATTGCGGCGACGAAAGTCCCGTGCATACAGGCGACGCTCGAGGCCACGGAGCAGGTGCCACGCATGGCACCGGGAACCTCGCCAAGATTGGCACCCGTGAGATGGGCTTCGGTGATTGAAACTGGCCCGTCGATGAGCCCGACGGCAATCTCGGACCGACCACTCGTGCGTTCCATGAGCGGCGTTAGCGCGACCAGATCCAGGGGATTCATGAGCCAGCCAGGGGAGGTTCGAGGCCCGTCGGATTGGCGCCGGCAAGCGCGTCGGAGCGGCGGACATCGACCGATGCGTCTGCACCCATGACTGATCAACAATCTGGATTGAGGCAATGGGGCTGTGGGACGACGATCCCACTGGGCCGCCTGCGCGTCAATGGAACCGCGGTTCAGGCACGAACCACGGTCCGGAACAGACGAATCCCGGCTACCTGGGTAGCCAACACACCGTCTACACCGGTAATAATCGAGTAATGAGAGGGCCAGGCTTCGAGAACATGGCAACGGTGCTGGTTCATCCGGCTGTGCTCGATGACCTCGAGCTCGATCTGATGGCCGATGACTTCCGGGTCTGGGCCGTGCACTCCACGCACACGTTCGCTGACGCGCCACAGGCCGCGATGCAGATCCGCCGCGCCCTGATCGACTGGAGCAACGGTCGGTGGGCCATTGCGGCCGACTGGACTGTGGTCTGGATTACCTTCGGTGACAGCTGGCTTGACGGCGACAACCCGGTCCCGTGGCCGGCCCATGCGGCCCTGTGGAAGAAGCTGGCCGAGTACTCCGACGATGTGCGGTACAACCGGGGCCTGGGAGGCGTACCTCGCCTGGGTGTGCCGCGCGAATCACGCTAGGCCAGTTACGCGCAAGCTGGCCGATCGTGTAACACTCGGCAACGCAGGGATGCCGGTTGTTACACGATCGAGTGGGATGCGCGCATTTTCCCGTGAAATGGCGCGAAATGGACGGACCGCGCCCGGGTTCGTCGATACTGAGGCCATGATCGATCGCTATCCACCGGTGGAGCCGTACGAGACCGGGGTTCTCGAAGTAGGCGACGGGAACGTCCTCTATTGGGAAACCGTCGGCAATCCCGGTGGCACTCCTGCGGTGTACCTGCACGGTGGGCCGGGTGGTGGCTGCGGTCCGGGACCCCGCCGGCATTTCGATCCGACGGCCTACCGCGCCGTGCTGTTCGACCAGCGCGGCTGCGGCCGAAGCCGTCCGCTGGCCGACAACCCGCAGGTGGAGCTTGCGACGAACACCACCGCCCACCTGGTCGCCGACATCGAGGCGCTGCGCGAGCATCTGGGTATCGATCGGTGGGTGGTCTTCGGCGTCTCCTGGGGTGTCACGCTGGCGTTGGTTTATGCGCAGGCCCACCCTGAGCGGGTGATCGCGATGGTGCTGGGAGCAGTGACGTCTGGCAACAGACGGGAGTCCGAGTGGATCACCCGCGACATGGGGCGCGTCTTCCCGCAGGAGTGGGAGGCCTTCG
>JAVEET010000361.1 GCA_030840295.1 Pseudonocardiales bacterium | reverse complement strand
CGCCATGGATTGGCGAAACCCCGCTACGGGAGGTTTCGTTTCGTGCTCGACGACATCACATCGGTCACCCTGGCGACCGCGCTGTCCGGACTCGCGGCGCGACAGCGGGTCTCAGCCAACAACATAGCCAACATCGAGACACCGAATTTCAAGGCGAGCCAAGTGTCCTTCGAGGACAGCCTGCGGGCCGCAGTCAGGGCTGGTGATCCGAGCTCGGCCGCGCTGTCGCAGGGTTCACAGAGCGGTCCGGTCAGCGTGAACGGAAACAACGTCAGCCTCGATACCGAGACAGTCACCGATGAGAAGACGCAGCTGCAGTACCAACTGCTCAGCGGTGCGCTGACCTCGAAGTTCGGGCTCCTCGAGACCGTCCTGAAGGGCTGAGCGATGTCCATCTTCTCGGCTTTCACCATTTCCGGCAGCGGTCTCACCACCTTCCGGACCTGGGTCGACGCACTCGCCAACAACATCGCCAACATCAACACCGTCAAACCCACCTCGGGAAACGCCTTCCAGGCCACGTACATCCAGGCACAGGAACTCGGCGGCGCAGTCGATGGCAGCGGTGGTGGCGTCCAGGGAATCGCCCGCACCGAAGGCAACGCCAAAGGCGTGCTCAGCTATCAGCCTGACAACCCGCTGGCCGACGCCAATGGATACGTCCGGACGCCCGACATCGACCTGAGCGAGCAGATGGGGAACCTGATCATGGCCCAGCGCGGCTTCCAGGCCAACGCGGCCGTGATCGATCGCGCGCGGTCTACCTACCAGGACGCCATCAACATCGGCAAGAACCGCTAAACATGACCATTCCCGCCATCCCGGCCGTCGGCTCCCCGTTGGCCGCACTGTCGAATCTCGCTACCGGCGCGGCAAGTCCGGTGACGCCGTCCACAACCGGATCCGCCGCAATCAGTACGACGACCCCTGGAGCGGATTTCGCATCGGTACTCGGCAAGGGACTCGACGCGGTGTCCCAGGCGCAGAACAAGGCCGACACGCTGGCAGTACAGGCGGCCACCGGGGATCTGACCGACATCTCCGACTACACCATTGCCGCGACGCAGGCGTCACTGCTGACCGAACTGGCTACCACCATCCGGACGAAGGGCGTTGACGCCTTCAACCAGATCATGGGAATGCAGGGCTGAGATGAAGGATCAGTTCCTGGCCCAGCTGCAGCGATTCTGGCGGGGCTTCCTCGCTTTCACCCCCGGCCAGAAGGTCGTCGCGGTTGCGGCCGTGTTCGCGCTCGGCGCTGGCGGCTGGCTGTTCTCCACGTGGGCGTCCACGCCGAGCTACGCGCCGCTGTTCACCAACCTGGCTCCGGCCGACGCCAGCGCCATCATCGACAAGCTGAATGCGAACAAGACGCCTTACAAGCTGACGGCCAACGGTACCGAGATCATGGTCGCCGACAAGGACGTCTATCAACTCCGATTGGCCATGAGTTCGTCCGGCCTTCCGTCGGCCGGCAGCACCGGATACAGCCTGCTGGACAAGGAGGGCATCACCACCTCCGAATTCAAACAGCATGTGGACTATCAGCGCGCCCTCGAGGGTGAACTGAGCAAGACCATCAAGGCCCTGAATGGCGTGGCCGACGCATCGGTCCACCTCGCCATTCCACAACAGACCGTCTTCGATGACGGCAGCCAGAAGCCGACGGCCTCGGTATTGCTGACCACCTTGCCCGGCACCACGCTGACCAGCGGCCAGGTGCAATCGGTGATCAATCTGGTGTCCTCCAGCGTCCCTGGCCTGGTCCCAGGACAGGTCAGTGTCTCCGACGCCAACGGCAGAGTGCTAGCGGCGGCCGGTCAGGCCGACAGTGCCACCGCCAGCGACACCCGGGCCGCGGCCACCCAAGCCTTTCAGCAGCGTTTATCCAGTTCTGCACAGGCCATTCTCGACAAAATTGTCGGCCCGGGCAATGCGGTAGTGACCACGAACGCCGACCTCGACTTCGGCAAGAGCAATGCCACCTCGACCACCTATAGCTACCCGAGCAGCCTGCCCGCCCTCGCCGAGGCGAGCACCGGCGAGACCTACGGTGGCAATCCCAGCGGCAGCGCGGGCGCGGCGGCAATCGGGGCCAATACCGTGGTGCCGAGCGCCAGCCCATCGGTGTCTTCCAGCGGCGGTTACATCCACAACACCGACACCAGGAACAACGCGGTGAACACCACCACCGAGGTACGAACGAACGCTCCGGGCGACGTGAAACGCCTGACCGTATCGGTCGTCCTCAACCAGCAGAAAGCCGGTTCCCTCGACCTGGCGAACGTGAAGTCGCAGATCGCCGCGGCTGTCGGTCTGGATCCCAAGCGCGGCGACGTCATCGCAGTCAGCACCGAAAACTTCGACACCTCGGCCGCCCAGACAGAAAATGCCCTGGCGGCCAAGGCAGCCAAGGCAGCGGCGGCGGCGAAGCAGAGCGCCCAACTCATCTCGCTGCTCAAGACCGGTGGGCTGGCGCTGGTCGTGATCGCATTCGTCGTCATCACCTTGATCGCCAGCAAGCGCCGTCAGAAGGCGCAGCCCCCGGATGACCTGGACCTCTTCCTGTCGACGTTGCAGGACGATCCGAACTCCCTGCCACCGCCTCCACTGGACATCGTGCCCCCACAGTCCCGCGAGGCTCAGGCAAGTGCGGCCCGGCAGCAGCAATTGGCCGAACTCGCCGAATCCAACCCTCAGGAACTCGCCCGGTTGCTGCGCAGCTGGCTCAACGCGAAGGACGGCTGATCACCTTGGACAACACCGTGATGCCGACATCGGCGCTCGCGGAGGCGGCCGCCGCCGGGCCGGCGGAGCTGTTGCGCAGCATGACCGGGCGGCGCAAGGCCGCCGTCCTGCTACTACAACTCGACCGGCGAGCATCGGCGAAAGTCCTGGCCCAGCTGCGCGAGTCGGAGCTGGAGGACCTGTCCGCCGAGATCGCCCGGTTAGGCGAGATCACTCCGGTCATGTCCGCGGCGGTACTTCGCGAATTCGGCGTGCTGGCCTCCGGAGGTGGGTCCAGCCTGCACGGCGGCCTGGACCAGACCCGCGAGCTGCTGATCGCCGCGGTGGGTGAAGGCCGGGCCGCCGAGATCATGGGCAAGCTGGCCACCACAGTCCTCGACTTGCCCTTCAAATTCCTGCAGAACGCCGATGCCCGCCAGCTCCTTAGCTTTCTGTCCGACGAACACCCGCAGACGATTGCCCTGGTCCTGGCGCACGTTCCGGCACCACTGGCCTCGAAGGTGCTGGCCGGACTGGGCGCTGACCTGCAGGCCGACGTCGCCCACCGGATCGCGACCATGGACCGTACCTCGCCCGAGGTCATCCGGACGGTCGAGGCCGGCCTGGAACGGCGGATGTCGAGCATGCTGGTGCCCGCGGACCTGTCAGCGGTCGGCGGCGTCCAGCCCCTTGTGGAGATCATCAATCGCGCCGACCGGGGTACCGAGAAGTTGATCCTGGAGGGCTTGGAGCAACGCGACCCGGAACTGGCCGACGAGGTGCGCAGCCGGATGTTCGTCTTCGAGGACCTGATCAATCTCGATGATCGCGCCGTGCAACTTGTACTGCGCCAGGTCGAAGTGGCCAACCTCGCTATCGCCCTCAAGGGCGTGAGCAACGCGGTGCGTTCGAAGGTCATGACCAACATGTCCGAGCGGGCAGCGGTGACGTTGGGCGAGGAGATCGAGCTGCTCGGCCCGGTCCGGGTCCAGACCGTGGACGAAGCCCAGACCGAGGTCGTCCGGGTGATCCGCCTGCTGGAGGAAGAGGGCCAGATCATCGTTCGCCGTGGCCAGGAGGACGAGTTCGTTGCCTGAGTCAATCGACTTCGATCTGCTGACACCCAGTTCGATTCCCTCCGACTACCTCGACCTGACCCGATCGTCGGCCGCGGCGGTCGGCTACGCCCGCGGCTGGGCGCAGGGGGTTCATGACGCGCGGCAGGCCATGGCAGCTCTCGACGCCGAGGCGCTGAAGTCGGCTGCCGAGGCGCGCCAGGACGCGCAAGCCGCCCTGAGGTCGGTGCTGGAAACGCTGTGCGCCGCCGCGGGGCAGCTGGAATCTGCAACCGGCGAGGCCGCTCAACTGGCCGAAGACACCATCGTGCGGGCAGCAGTGGACCTCGCTGAGGGACTGCTGGGACGCGAGCTGCGAGATGTCGACGCCGCCACCCAGAACGCGTTGGCCCGGGCACTGCGGCTCGCTCCCGAGGATCGGCCACTGACGGTCTGGCTGAACGCCGAGGTCTACGCCGGACTCGCCGCGGACGGTCTCCAGGAGCTACTCCGCTCGGTAGCCGAAGCAAGCGGCCGCAGCGTCACGTTCGAACCCGACGCCACCTTGGCTATCGGGGACGCCGTCACGCGCAGCGGAGCGAGCACGATCGATGCGCGGCTGTCCGAGGGCTTGCGCCGCGTCCGGGAACGGTTGACCACATGAGCGTGACCGCCAGGATCGCCGAGCTCGCCGCTATCGGCCAGCCCCGCCGGTACGGGCAAGTATCCAAAGTGGTCGGGCTCTCGGTCACCGTCTCGGGACTGAGCTGCCGGATCGGTGAACTGATCGAACTCGGGGGCGACGCTTCGACCGACGGCGCGCCCACGATGGCAGAGGTGGTGGCCGTCGACGGTCCGGTTGCCACCTGCCTGCCATTGGGCGAACTCAACGGCATCGGCACCGGTGTTACCGCCACGAGCACCGGTGCCCCGCTCCGTATCCGGGTCGGCGCAGGACTGCGCGGCCGGGTACTCGACGGACTTGGCCGCCCGCTGGACGGTTCCAAGCTCCCGGCCGGCTTGACCGAGGTCACCGTGGAGCAGCCGCCACCACCGGCAATGTTGCGGCTCCCGGTCGACCGCCCGTTGTCAGTGGGGGTTCGTGCCATCGACACCCTGACCCCGGTCGGACGCGGTCAGCGGCTGGGCATCTTCGCCGGGTCGGGCGTCGGTAAATCGAGCCTGCTGTCGATGATCACCCGCGGCACCTCGGCCCAGCTAACCGTGGTGGCCCTGATCGGCGAACGAGGCCGGGAGGTAAGGGAGTTCCTGGACAAGGATCTCGGTGCCGAGGGCCTGCGCAACGCCGTCGTCGTCGTCGCGACCTCGGATCAACCGCCGATGGTCCGGCTGCGCGCGGCGTTCGTGGCCACCCGCATCGCCGAATGGTTCCGCGATGCGGGCCAGGACGTGTTGCTACTGATGGATTCGGTGACCCGGCTGGCCACCGCCCAACGCGAGATCGGCCTGTCAGCGGGAGAGCCACCGGCGTCGCGTGGGTACCCGCCGTCGGTGTTCGCGATGATGCCCCGGCTGCTGGAACGAGCCGGTGGCGGGCAGGCCGGAACCATCACCGGTCTCTACACCGTCCTGGTCGAGGGCGAGGATCACAACGAACCCGTCGCGGACACCGCACGTTCCATCCTTGACGGGCACATCGTCCTCGATCGGCGGCTGGCCACCGCCGGCCATTTTCCGAGCATCGAGGTCCTGGACTCGGTATCGCGGGTGTCCTCGTCGGTAACTCGTCCTGATCAGCAGCAGCTGGCGCGGCAAATCCGTCAGTTGCTCGCCGCGCGCCGCGATGTCAAGGAGTTGGTCGAGATCGGCGCCTACGTCAGCGGGACCAACGCACGGGCTGACCGTGCCCTGGCATTGTGGCCGGCTCTGGAGGCATTCCTCCAACAGGACATGGCTGAACGGTCCACAGCAGAGTCGGCGTGGGCGGACCTGGCCACCGTGCTGGCGTCCATCCCGGCGGTGGCCGCATGACCAACCGGCGCTGGCTGCCCAC
>JAVEET010000045.1 GCA_030840295.1 Pseudonocardiales bacterium | reverse complement strand
GTGATCGTGGTCGGGGGTGACATTGCATGCGCTGTGGCCGACCCGAACTACAATGGTGGCAATGGCATCGCCACCGCCTGTCACATGAAGAAGACCGCGAGCCAGATCGCGGGTGTCAATCCGGCGGCTCTTCTGCCACTCGGTGATGAGCAGTACAACAGCGGCAATCTCACCGACTTCAGAACGTCTTACGCGCAATCCTGGGGCGCCAGTTCGCTGCTGACGATCACCCATCCAGCGGTGGGCAACCACGAGTACGGCACGAGCGGCGCGGGCGGCTACTTCCAGTACTTCGGCAAGGCGGCGACCGGGGGCGGAAGTGCCTGCAGTTCAGGCTGCGGCGGCTATTACAGCTTCGACGTCGGAACATGGCACCTCGTCGCTATCAACACCGAGTGCACCCGGATCAACAGCGGTACGGGATGTGCGACGGGGTCCGCCCAGGAGCAATGGCTGAAGGCCGACCTGGGCTCCCACAACAATGCCTGCACGCTGGTCTTCGGCCACCGCCCCCGGTGGAGTTCTAACAGCTTCGCAAGTGCGGACATCGCACCGCTGATCGCGGACATGTACCCGACAGTAGATATCTACGCGTCAGGCCATTCCCATGCGTATGAGCGATTCAAGCCGCAGAACCCCTCCGGCGCTGTGGATACGAGCAAGGGAATCACGCAGCTGGTCGTGGGTACGGGTGGCTCCTTCTACACAGGATTCGGCACCGTGCTGGCCAACAGCGTCGTCCACAAGTCCAACCTCTTCGGCGTTCTGAAGTTGACCCTGCACTCCTCGAGCGCGGACTACCAGTTCATGCCGGAGAATTCCACCTTTACCGATAGCGGAACGGTGAACTGCCACTGACAGTCAGCGAGGTAGGGAATCTCACGAGAGCTGTCGGACGCAAGGCGTAGACCTCGTTGCGGGTCTGTGACCGGTCAGGTCGGACCGCCGGTGACGGCTCGACCCGGCAGCGGCGCGATCGACTCGCGCTTGAGCTGCCTTGCCATCGGCAGGAGCACCCGCTATCGCGGTCTGGTCAAGTCGATGCGGCGCGGGTAACCTAGGCAGCCGCACAGCAGAGCGCAGGGACCGGTCTTGGAGGATCGTCATGCGTATTAGCGGATTTACAGCGGGCCGGGCACTCGTAGCCGTCCTGGCAGCAGGTCTTGTCGTCCTGTTCTCCGCACCAGCGAGCGCGGATGTGTTCGGTTGCGGCGGTGACCAGCCGCTAGGCGTATTGACCTGTACGACGACTGGGCCGGCGATGATCAACGGCAATTCCTTCGTCGGCGACGGCGGCAGCTCGGCGCAGCATCAATGGGTAGGCACGATGGACGTTCCGTCACCGGGGTTGCTGGTACTCGACTACACCTATTCCGGCGTGTTCAACACCCTGTTCTCAAAGATTGGCATGCGGCTGACCGTCAGACAGCCGACCTGCGCCGATCCCTCCGAGACTCGCCGAGACTGGCTGGATCCCTCGTTGTCAGATGGTGTGCCGCAGCAGATTAGCGTCCGCGTGAGCTGCGCCGGACCGGTCAGCTACACCATCACCTCTCGCGCGGCCACGTATTCCCTCGGCGGCTCCTTCGTCGGTCAGCTCACCCTGGGCGATCTCCGCTTCAGCGCTTTTGGGACCTAACGTTCGACGGTCGGATCTCTGGTATCAGCGCCTGCCGACAACGGCCCACGCACGCGCAGTCAGCACGAGCGACCCGTGCGGGCTGCCCAGTTGGCGGAAGAATTCGTCTCGAAGTGCAGCCCGGTTGCCCTCATCCAGACCGGCAGCGTATGCACCCGATGGTGCGACGCCGGCCAGGAAGGGCTGCCACAAACTGTCGAAACTCGAATAACTGACCGACGGCATCAAGACCGCTACCTCGACGTCATGTAATCCAGCACCCGTCCACAGCGCCGACAGCTCCGCTGGGGTGCAGTGCGGCATGGTGACGCCTTCGTCGAGGACGACGCTGGCGGGATCGACGGTTCGCGCGGCATCCCAAAAGGTTCGTAGCAGCGCCATCTCGCCGGCGTAGTCCCACACGCAGGCGGCGATCATCCCGCCCGGTCGAGCCACCCTGCGCATTTCCGTCACCC
This sequence comes from Pseudonocardiales bacterium, assembly GCA_030840295.1. GTDB lineage: Bacteria > Actinomycetota > Actinomycetes > Mycobacteriales > Jatrophihabitantaceae > Jatrophihabitans_A. The sequence goes on along the minus strand of JAVEET010000045.1, from coordinate 15,163 downwards.
CGGCGACTGGATCGCTCATGAAGTTGAGCGCCAGTTGCGAGAAGACCGCATCGAAGATCTCGTCGTCGAACGGAAGGTCCTCCGCTCTACCCACCCGGACATCGGCTCCGGCGACCCGCGCCTGGCACGAGGCAGCGAAGGGAGCGGACGGATCTATCGCCGCGACGTTGGAGGCACCAAGAACCGCAGCCAGTTCGGCGGTCAACAGGCCGGTGCCACAGCCCACGTCCAGAGCGCGATCACCCGCGGCCACCGTGGCCAGGCCGATCAGCTCACGGGCGAGGTCGGCACCGTAGCGCCCGACATGGCTGTCGTACGCCTCGGGCGTGGTGCGAAACGTCAGCGCGCCGTCGTCACCGCTCACGGGTTGCCGTCGCTGCGGCGGTCCTCGGTGTATGCCTTCTCGGCGAGTTCCGACTGCGGCGGTTTAGAGCGAAACATCGCCCCAGCATGCACCGATCAGGCCGGCCAGGGAATGGGCTGAGCGGTTCACACGAACACTCGCACCGCGAATGGGGATGCGGCTCCGCTCACCACTTCAGCCCGTACTTCGAAGTAGTGGACGCTCAGGCGCGTTGATGGCGTAGGTGCCGGCTGTGGCGACGGCGGACATGATCTCAGCGATGCGTTTGCTGAAGCGCGGGATGTTGTCCTGGCTGATGACAGTGTCGGGATATACCGCCGTGATGGAGACGCCGTCGTGGGTGCGCAGAAACCAGAAGAAGACGTGGTCACCGGGCGGTGGTTTGCCCACGCCGGACACGTTCCAGTCGTTCCAGTGCTCGCTGCCCGGCGTTGCCCGCAGGTCCATGAACGAGACCATGTTCCGGAGCAGGGGGACGACGCCGGTCAGTTCCCATGCCCGCGAGCAGGGGACTTTCAGGGCAGGCAAGGCTTTGCGTAGCGCTTGGCGAGCGGCCCGGATGACGTCGGTGAAGTCGTCCGCGTCGGCCGTCTCGATGCTGACCGGCAGGGAGTTCACATACCAGCCCAATGATGTCGCCCAACGTCGGTGTGTGCGGGTGTGCACCGGAATCGTCGTGTGGAACTCCGAGGGTCCGCCGAGTTCGTAGACGGCGATAGCCGCTGCGGCGACAAGTCCGGTGAGGAACTGGCCGCCTGCGAGTTTGCTGGCCGCGTCAAACGATTCGGCCTCGGTGGCGGTCAGGATCGGCTCATGCAGCCCACCCCACTCAGGTAGCTGACCCTGTCGTACGCCGCGTTCGAGCGGAAACTCGGGTAGGGCTCCTCCGCAGGAATCGAGGAATTGCTGCCAGACCACGACGCCGGGATGCTGCGGCCCGATCGCGGCGGCCTTCGTTCGTTCCGCGTGGCTGAAGTCAGCATGGCTGCCCACCTCGTCGAGCCGATCCGGGAGCCTTCCCTGCAGTCGTGCGGCGTAGATTTCGTGGATCTCATACGGCGCCAGGAACAGGGAGTACCCATCGGTTCGGCTGTGATCGGAGGCGAGCAAGACGGTGGTGCAGTCCTGCCGGGTCACCGTCGCGAATACCGAGGGCAGCGCGCTGTCCAATGGGTCGGTGGCTTCGTCGAAGCGGGGCTCGAGGTACGCGGCGATCTCATCCCCCGTGGCGAACTCGCCGACCACCTTCGCTCGCAGTTCGACCTCGGTTCCGGCGTAGGTGAAGCGCGACAACCGCTGTCCGGTGAAGCGGAATGCGCTTCGTAGACTGTCGTGGCGGTCGATGACGGTGAGTAATACCGATTCCATCGCGTCGACGTCGACATTGCCGGGCAGATCGAATGCCGTGCCCAGCCACGAACCGTCAGATCTGCCACTCAGCCGCAGCATGGCCTCGGCGCGGAAGTGCTCCTCCTGCAGGTAGGACGGCGTCCTGAAGTCCTCAATCGCTTCGGCGGAGGCGGTCGGATGCAGCGTCCACTCCGTCAGTAGCCCAGGACGTAGGGGGTAGCGGTCAATTGTGGTGATCACAGCACGCCGTCAACGGATCGACGGATGTACCGCATGCAGGCGCGCGGCAGGCCGCTCGGGACGGACCGTGTGCGGGGTGCCGGGAGTGTCATATTAAGGACACTAAGCCGTAAATATGACTAATAGGGATATTAGTGATGTCTTACGTGTTACCGTTTCGCGCAATCAGGTCGCGATTGCGTTGGCCACGAAGATGCAGAACGGATGTCCTGCCGGGTCGGCGAAAACACGGAGCGGCTCGTCCTGGTCGGCGGAGCGGTCACGGAGCAAGCGGGCACCGAGGCCGACGGCCCGGTCGTGTTGAGTGTTGAGGTCCGCGGTCGTCGGCACCGTCAGATCCAGATGCATTTGCTGCGGGACCGGACCTTCCGGCCAGCTCACCCTCGACAGGGCAGCCACCTGTTGAAAGGCGAGGCGAGCCGTTCCGGTCGCGTCCTGCAGCACCAGCCAATCCTGACCCCTGCTGTCCAGCTCGCCGTCGGGCGGCCACTCATCCCCTGGGCGATATCGCAGGCCTAACAACCGACGATAGAACTCCGCCAGAACGCGCGCATCCGGGCAGTCCAACACGACCTGCCGAAGCTCCGGAAACGAATGTTGCGCCGTCACAAGACCTCCTCCGCGAACCAGTTCGCCTGCCGGCTGCAGACGCCGCGGCCGCCTGGAGACCGCGGAAAGTGACTACTTCGCGATTTCCCAGATGTGGCCGCCCGGATCCATGAAGCTGGCCGTTCGCACACCCCGGGGCCGGTCCAGGGGACCGTTGAGCAATTCCACCCCACGGGCGGCCAGCTCTGCGCACCTGGCATCGACGTCATCGACCGAGACGGTGAATTGCAGGCGTGCTCCGGCTTCGCGAGGTGCTACCACAGCCGGCTCGATGAGTTCCGGCGCCGCCGTGGCCTTCAACAGGTTGACTAGCGTATTCCCGAACTTGAACACCGCTGAGTCGTCGTCCTCGAACGATACTGGCAGGCCGAACACCTCCAGATAGAACTTCTTGGTAGCGTCCAGATCCTCGACGAACAGAGTGATGGCAGAAATGCCACCCGGCCACGAAGCCACTACGAACCCCTTCTTTCCGGATCCGCCGGATCTGGCGGACGCGCCGGATCTGGCGGACCTGCCGGAGCTGCATCGCGACGAGCGCGGGCCCGCCGTTTGCCTTCGTGCATGGCTTGCACGCGTGCGATGGGGACCAGCCGACCTTCCTCGAGGAGGTCTGCCGGCAACAGTTGGGGCTCTGGCATTCGGTCTGCCCACGGATTGCCCCGCGCGATCAGGTCGGGCGCTGTGTGCACTGTGAAGTCACCGGGTACGACGCTGTCGAGTTCGTCCCAAGCCAGCGGAAAGGACACCGGCACTCCGGGCCGCTGACGTGGACTGTACGTCGCCACCACCGTGGCGCCGCCGGCCCGCGTCGAGTCCAGAAACACCTTTCCGTCACGGTCCTCACGGACGAATGCCGTGGTGGCGAGCGCAGGATCCATTCGCTCGGCTCGCACAGCGAGGGCCCGGGTCGCCGCTGCTACCTCCTCCGTCGTCGCTGACGCGATCGGCACGAAGACATGAACACCCTTTGCCCCGCTGGTCTTTACCGCTCCCGCCAACCCCGCATCGGCGAGCGCCTGGTGAACCAGCTGAGCAGCTTGGACGGCCAGCCGAAACGCAGCGCCCTCCGGCGGATCGATGTCGAGCACGAGGTGCGTCGGGTGATCCAGCTGATCGACTCGGAAGAGCGTCGGGTGGTACTCCACGGCCCGTTGATTGGCGAACCACAGCAGCGTTCTCCGGTCGTTGCACAGCGCATAGGACACCGCACGCTTCGAAGATTCCGCCCACATCTGCTGGGTCGGCACCCACTCCGGGGTGTACTTGGGGACGTTTTTCTGCATGAACGCCGCCTGGCCGCGCAGTACCCGCACCACCGACAGCGGCCGGTCCCGCAGCTCCGGGATCATCTTGTCGCAGACGGCGTCGAGGTAGTCCACGAGATCACGCTTCGTCGCACCCGCGCCGGCGAACAACGGTTGATCGAGGTTCGTCAGCTGAACGCTGTCTCGTATCTCGTCCGTGCCCACCCCATCATCCTGCACCAACAGGCCCTACTGCGTCGCCCCTAGTCAGATCAGCGAGCGGACGCCACTGCTTCGTCAGACGTAGCGCACAAGGCAGAATTCGTTACCTTCGATGTCTGCCATCAAGAACACCGTCCCCCTCGTCATAGTCGTGGCGCTGGTGCAGCGACCTACCCCCCAACCGTATGACAAGCTCAACCCCTTGCTCGAGGTCATCGACTACGACATCGAAATGAATTCTTGTCTTGTCACGCTTGGGTCGGGCACAGGTTGGAAGTTGATCACGGGCTCCGTCTCGCCGAGCGTGCCAAGACGCAGCCAGCCGGTAGCGGTACGCTCAATTCCCGGTCGAGCAGGGCGGCCCAGAATTGGGCCACGAGGAGCGGCTGGGCACAGTCAACCGTGATACCGGACCAGCGGAAGTTCATAGAGCGCACGCAATATTGTTACATCGCCACCTCAAGGGCAGAACTCCAAGAGGTGTTCGCGATTAGCTCATGGGTATGCGACGGGCGCAGCAGCCCGCGAGGCTGGAGTTCGGGCACGAGGCTGTCGGTGATCTCCGCGACGTAGCGCCGATCGAGTTCCTGAAAGTCCGACCGGCCGAATGCTCTGGCGCAAGTCAGGGGTAACTGATCCTGATCAAGGGAGCGTGAGCGTTCCGTGGCCTATCTCGACGGTTACAGTTGACCGTTCGCTGATTTCAGGAGCCGTGACACCGGTAGTCGCGAACGCGGGTGCCCCAGAACAAAACATGTCGCCAATTGGCCGAACGGTGAGTTTCACGAGCGTTGGCGAGATGACCGCAATGGTGGTCGGCGTCGGTGCGCAGGCACCATATCCACTGCCGAACGTGATGATGAGCAGCGCTCCGGGACCTCCACGAGCTGCCCGGAACAGGCCGTCGGTGCTTGCCACGATCGGCCCCCGGACCGATGGTCGGTCGACCGGGCTGAGAATCCGGCCATTGATCGGCCGGAACGAGGCTTGCAGTACGGATGGTTCGTCCGATGACCCACGCGTCGAGCTGCCCGCGTGGGTACAGCCAGCTACGAGCAACGCGCTGACCAGGACGACGCCGCCGCTTCTAGCCTGAGACCGAATCAAGCAATCCCTCCTTTTGGACCATCGCCAGCTGGCAGAGCTGTCACTACCAAGACGTTGCGGACCACCCGAACCGTTGCAGCCCGAGGCCCACCGCGATCGCGTTGGGCTCGGAGCCGACCTACACGTCGCTGACCGCGTAGGGGTGCACGGGATCGGGTGACGGCACCGTAGGCGATGTTGTGCGCAACTCGTCAATGTGTACGAGCGCGACACCGCCGACGATGAATACCCCGCCGACGAGTTGTATCACGCCAGGGAGCTGGCCCAGTAGCAGCCACGCGAAGAGCACCGCGAACAGGACCTCACTCAGGCCGACGAACGAGGCGAGCTTCGCTCCGAGCGTCCGAGCGGCCGTGATGCCGACGGCATACGCGAATACCGCTGCGATCAAGGACAGTCCCAGGACAGGGACAAGCCAACTTGTCCGATGGTGCAGGAAGAGGACGCCATGCCTGGGGGCGTGCATCCGTAGTGCACCGGCGAATCCAAGTGCCGCCAGGCAGACACTGCCGACCGCCATACCGGCCCATGCCATCGCGATCGGTGGCAGACCGATGTCCGCCTTGGCCGACAGGACGAAATACACCGCGAGCCCTACGGCGGCACCGAGTCCCCACAGCACGCCGATGGGGTCGAGGTGGTGGCTGCCGGTGACGTCGAGGACGAGGGCGAGCCCGACAATTGCGGCGCCGGCGCCGACCACGGTCAGCCGTCTGGGACGATGACCGTGTCTGAGCCAAAGCCAGCCGACGACGAGCAGGATGCCGAGATATTCGAGCAAAAGGGCGACGCCGACGGACAGTCGCTGCACGGCGTTGAAGTAGCAGAGTTGAGCGCCGGCTACTGCCACCACTCCGTAGCCGGTGATGTTTCGCCAGGCAAGAGCGAGTGCCAGATAACGGCCGCGAAGGATGACGAGGCAGGGGATGGTCAGTACGGCCGCGGCGACCGCGATACGAGTTGTCACGGCGGCGGCGGGAGTCCAGCCTGACTGGATCAGGGCCGTCGCGAAAGACCCAGACGTGCCGAATGCGGCAGCCGACAATACCGCAACTCCGAGGCCGGTCTGCTGCCCGCGAACGGTGTTCATAACAGCCGTCATATCCTCTCGATGTAAGCGGTCATTCAAACTATGCTCATTACTGACGCGACGTTAGTCTCGGGGGCCGTAAGGAGTCAACATGGTTTTCGCTCATGACACAGAAGTTGCGCTGGCGGCAGCTGCGGCCTTGGTGAATACCTGTCGCACTGACGACGATGAGCTCAGCACAATTGGTGATCTTGATGAGTTCGTCGGCGTATGGCAATGGACAGGCGCACGCAAACGAGACCTCGCTGAGCTCGCCGCCGTCAAAGCCTTGCGGCCGACGCTCGCGAAGCTCTGGGAAGCCGATGAGGACACCGCGGTAGCGATCGTCAACCGGGTGCTTCGCGAATCCCACGCATTGCCGCAACTGGTCAAGCACGACGAGTGGAACTACCACATCCACGCGACTACCTCGGATACACCGCTGGCCGAGCGGATGGCCGTCGAAGCCGCCATGGCAATGGGCGATGTGGTCCGCATGAATGAACTAGGGCGCTTGCAGGTATGTGCGGACACGGACTGTGAGGACGTATTCATCGACCTTTCGAAGAACCGCTCTCGCCGATTTTGCTCCTCGACCTGCGGGAACCGGGCTAACGTCGCTGCCTACCGAGCCCGCCGCCGCTGACCAGCCCCTCGCCGTCACCTGGTCGGTGCTGCCGCTGCGGGATGCTGATCGTTTGCCCTGATGAGGTATGCGGAAGCGGTCAAGCCCGAACTCAACTCGTCCGGCAGCGCGTACTCGCTGAATCGAGTGCACCCTAACCGTGTGATTGAGTCTATCCACTTGCGGAGACTGGTCGTCCCGGCTCGCGCGCATCGTCAGGTGCGAGGTAGATGCGCATCGGTAGGCGTTCGCCGTGGGCGGTAACCCAGTCGGAGAGTCGCTGGTCAACCAGTCGCCACCCTAGCCGCTCGTACAACGCGACGGCCGGTCCTCCGTCGTCGACGACATCGAGCATCAATTGAAACCCCCGCTCCGTGCTCCATGACGACAGCGCCGCCAACAGCGTTGCCCCCAAACCTCGCCCTCGCGCAGCAGGAGCGACGAACAGCCTGGAAACGCTGGCCAATTGGTCCGGGGATACGCCGGCGAGGGAGGCCACCACCGGATCATCGACGCCACATATCACGCACGCGTGCCCGATGATCGTGTCGGGTTTCTGCATGTCCGCAGCGATCCAGGCCGCCTCGTACCCGTCCGGGCTGAGCCACGCGGCAGGGTTCGCGGGCCACCGCGTCGGGTAGCCGTCCGAGGCGTGCACCAACTCGAGCGCTCGTACGCAGCCCAGGATGTCTTCATCGGTACGCCGGCGCACGATCATGACCTCAGCATGGCGGACGCGGGTTCGTGCCGATCACGGACCCCGCCTGTTTGCCGAGCACACGGCAACGGATTGACATGCGAACGGAGCCGCGAGGAAACTGCTGAGCGGGACGGGCTCGAACGCACCTGAGCAGTGCGAGGTGACCATGATCGGAAAGCTGCTGTGCGCAGTTGGGCGGCATAGGTTCGAAAAGCGGGTCAACCCTGAAGCGAGCGGCACGGCCGGGATCTACTACCTGTGCCGGCGCTGCGGCAAAGAGAAGTCGGGTTACGAGCCGCCCACGTCCGGTCAAATCGCAGGGATGGCCGGCGGCGGCTAGCACCGGCGCGTGCACGACTTTTCCTTCACGGCGAGGACTGTCGTAAAGATGACGTTAAGTCCGATTGTTCACCATTTGGCCATTCCTAAGTCGTGTGATCGAAGTGTCCGTTCCCTACCGTTTCCACCGTCAACCCCTTGGGGCCGCTCGCGGCTCAGCGAAGCGGCCGGACGTGTATTGGAAAGGTCTCAATCCCATGCGGAAGAGAATTCTTCGCAGGCCGGCAGTAGCGGTGACGGCAGCTGTCGTCGTCGTCGCTGCCGGCGTTGCCGTGGCCAACGCCGGAGGGCTGTTCGGCGACAAGAAGCTCGGAAACAAGACTGTCGGTAAGCAAGCTGACGGCTCGTACCTCACCCAAACCAACCAGTTCGTTACCCCCGTGGGTGACGTCATCCAGGAGACTGGCCGTCCCTTCGGCCTGGCGCTGAACCCCGACGGCAAGACTGCTGCCGCATTGAACAATGGGGGCGCCACGACCGGGATGGTGTCAGTCTTCGACCTCGTAGGGCACAAGCTGCTGCAACAGACCGGGACCGGCGGCAAGGCAAATGGCGGCATCGTTTACGCGCCGGACGGTAAGCATCTGTGGGCGGCGCAACCGGGCGCTGTGGCGCGCTTCGACGTCGCAGCAGACGGCACATTGTCCAACCAGGCCGTGGTGAAGCTTCCAGGCGTCTCCGGTCGCCAGCCCGTTCCGGCCGGGCTCAACTGGGCGCCGAACGGGACCGACCTGCTCGTGACCCTCAGCGCCAACAACACACTCGGCGTGATCGACACGACGACGAATACGCTGACCAAGCAGATCCCGGTCGGCAACGTGCCGAACAGTGTCGTCGTTATTGACGGCAAGGCCTACGTAAGCAATCAGGGCGGCCGCCCAGCGCTGCCCGGCGACAAGACCGACGACTCCTACGGCACGTCGATCGTCACGAACAACGACCAGGCGGTGCCCTCTACCGGAACTGTGTCCGAGGTCGACCTGGCCACCGGCACGCAGGTGAAGACGTTCAACGTCGGGCTCGCGCCCAGCGCGCTGCTCGCGGTCGGCCGCACCCTCGTGGTGACGAATTCCGACGATGACACCGTGACCAGTATCGACACCGCCAAGCAACAGGTGGGCCGCACGTTTGTGGCGAACCCTGCGCCGGGCGCCCCGTTCGGCGCGTCGCCCAACGGCTTGGCCATGCTGGACAAAACGCATCTCGCGGTGAGCCTCGGACGGGACAACGCCGTGGCCGTGTACGACTACCAAAACGCCTACAGCCAGCCGGCCTTCGAGGGACTGATCCCCACCGGTTCCTACCCGAGCGGTCTGGCGCAGGACGCTCAGCTGCACCGACTCGTGATCGGCAGCGAGCAGGGCATCGGCTCGATCGGCCCGAACGGCACAACCAACGAGGGGGTGGGGACGAACCCCGCCACCTCGCACCTCGGCTACAACTTCGTCGGCACGGTGCAGACCGTCGCTGCACCCACGCCCCACGACATGGCGACGTGGACGCAGCAGGTGTTCAAGAACAATCAATGGAATGACCTGCAGTCGCGTAATCAGAAGGGCAACAGCAAGGTCGCGCCGGTCGCCGTGCCATTGCGTACCGGCAGCCCCTCGACGATCAAACACGTCTTCCTGATCGTCAAGGAGAACCGCACGTACGACCAGATACTTGGCGACGATACGCGCGGCAACGGCGACCCGAGCCTGGCGCAGTTCGGCGGCAAGATCACGCCGAACACCCATGCGCTGGCGAAGACCTTCCCGCTGATCGACAACCTCTACTCCGACGGCACAAACTCGGCGGAGGGGCACCACTGGCTCGATCAGGCGTTCGTCAACAACTACATGCAGCAGATGTACGGCAGCTACACCCGCTCTTACCAAACAGGTGACCCGATGTCGAACGTGAAGACCGGCTGGATCTGGGACAACGCCACCTCGCACGGCAAGTCCGTCACCAACTGGGGTGAGCAGATCAGCAGCTACGTCGATGCCAACGGCAAAGGCACGGCGTCCAACAGTTGGACGAACTGGCTGCACGATTCACAGGTGCTCGACGGGACGGCACCCGGGCCGCTGAACTACCCGCTGGGTTCCTACCAGGCCAAGACCGATATCCCGTCACTGCAGAAGATCAGCAAGCCCAACTTCCCGAACTTCGACCTCAACATCCCGGACCAGTACCGCGCAGCAATGTTCGGAAACGACTTCGCGGCGCTGGAGAAGACCAACAGCCTGCCGGCGCTGAACCTGATGTGGGTGATGAGCGATCACACCAACGGCACCTCGGCGGGCGGCATCAGCCCGGAGGCCCACGTCGCCGACAACGACCTCGCGGTCGGGCGCATCGTGGACACCATCACGCACAGCAAGGACTGGAAGGACAGCGCGATCTTCGTCGTCGAGGACGATTCGCAGAATGGTGTCGACCACGTTGATGGTCACCGCAGCCCGACCCTGGTGATCAGCCCATACGCCAAGCGTGGCACGGTGGATCACACCTACTACAGCCAGCTCAACGTCGACAGGACGATCGAGCAGATCCTCGGCCTGCCCCCGATGAACCAGCAGGATTTGGCCGTGGAACCGATGTACAACACCTTCACCAACAAGCCGGACTTCACGCCATACACCTACCTGCCCAACCAGGTTTCACTGACCGAGACGAACCCGGCGGTCACAACCAGCACCAGCCCGGTGCAGGCGGCATGGGCGCAATGGTCGGCCAAGCAGAACTGGACCACTGAGGACATGGTGAACATGGCGCAGGGGAACCGCGACGTCTGGTACTCCTCGAACAACTTCACCAAGCCCTACCCCGGTGACGCCAAGGTGCTGATGCCTGACCAGGTTCCGGGTGCCGCAGCCACCCCGAAGAAGGACCCCGACGGCAAGTAACCACGGCACGCGCTGAAGAGCCGGCCGGCACCAGGCACAGGCCTGGTGCCGGCTGGTTCCTGCGCTGCGCTCGCGGTCAATTGTCGAAGTTGTAATCGGCTGCGAGGACGAGGCTGCGGCGCCCTTGACTTCTGGCTGTGGTGCATCCTTCGTTTCATGACAATTCCGTTTCCCGCACCGACCCGTCCTGTGGAGTCACGCACCGAGCTGTTCCTTGGATATCTCGATTACTTTCGCAGCAGAGCCATCGACAAGATCGAGGCGCTGTCCGAGAACGACTTGAGACAGAGCCGATTGCCTTCCGGCTGGACACCGATCGAGCTGCTCAACCACCTGACCTACGTCGAGTTGCGGTGGCTTGACTGGGGATTCGAGGGCCGTTCGGTGACCGATCCGTGGGGCGACAGCCGCGACGAGCGCTGGTACGTTCCGGCCGAGGAGCCACTGGACCACCTGGTTGCGGCACTTCGGGCGCAAGCCCAACGCAGCCGAGCGATCGTCGAGGCTCGTGATCTCAGCGAGCTAGGCAAACCCGGCCCACGCTGGGACGGCGCCGCGCCCCCGACACTCGAACGCATCCTCTTCCACTTGGTTCAGGAGTATGCCCGCCATCTGGGCCACCTCGACGTCATCGCCGAGCTGGCCGGAGCAGAGGTCGGGGAGTAACCCGCGCGAATTGCGCCCTCGACGCGGCAAGCCAATCGAGACAGTTGCGTCGGGAAAGTGTGGGGCAGCGCCGGCGGGGATGTTCTTAACGCAGACTTGATATAGGGCGAGGTGGTGTGTACCGTGCGACTGGCCGATACCAGGAAACAGTTAAGAAGAGGTCATGCGCAATACACGACGTTGGGCCGCATTGTTGACCGCAAGCCTGCTCCTCCTCGTCCCCGGAACTGTTTCGCAAATGGGATCTGCCGATGCTGTGGCGCCGCTGACGCTCGCGGGCTCCGCGCCGTCAGCTGTGCACGGCCCGGGGGCGGTCACCTTCAGCTACTCGATCAACCTGGCGTTCAACATCGACTCGGCCGTGCTGACCACGCATCAGCCTGCAGCCCTTCCTGCGCTGATCACCGCGGTGACCCTGGATGGAGCAACGGTTCCAGCAGGCCAGATCTCGCGCCCAGACTCGGTTGACATCGCGGTACAGACCGGACCGGCGACCACCGATGGTCTGCTCAGCGGGCCCCACGTCTTCACGTTTACAGCGGATGTCAGTGCCGGTCCGTCGGCTATGACCTCCTCATCAGCGACGCTGGCCTTCACCGAATCCGCCATCCCCGGCGCAGTAACCTCTGCCCCGGTTGTCGTGTTGGTTAACCAGCCCGACATCGCGGTGATCCTCACCCCCGGTAGCGGCGAGGACCAGCTCGGCTTCCTCGGCACCGGCCAGGATCTGATCCTCGCCGTCGACGTCGCGAATCTCGGCTACGGCACACCCCGCAGTTCGTTGACCATCGACTTGCCCGCTGGCACCGCCCTGGGAGCGGACGGCGTCATTAGTGAGGCCGACGGAAGCTCATTGACCTGCCAGCCGGGCGCGACGCCGCAACGCATCGTGTGCGATCTGGGCAATCTGAGCCACGCCGGGTCCAACAACCCGACACTCGACATCGACCTCACGACCTCGGGCGCAGAGCCTATCGGCCAGGTTGCCACTATCACTGTCTCGGCCTCGCCGAATGCCGGTGAGGGTACGGACACCGCGCCGGCCAACGATTCCGTCACGGCGCAGTTCCAGTTCACCGGCTCGGCGCGACTCAGCTACACCATCACTCCCGCCAAGACCAAAGTCGCCCTCGGTCAGCAGACCAGCGTCAAGCTGACGGTGCACAACGCCGGCCCGCAGCCAGCCAACGAAACAATCGCGTTCGGCGTCCTGGTCGGCAACAACTTCGACATCACCAGCTTCACCGGGAACACCACACCGCCTTCGTCACTCACCGGGGGCGTTCCAACCGGCGCCATCCCGCCCACCATGAACGGGGTGTTTTGGTTCGTCGGCGACATCCCTGCCGGTCACTCAGTCAGCGCTGTGCTGAACATCAGGGCGCGCACGGTCGGGACGACCAGAGTGGGACTGTTGGCAATCTCGACCGCCGCAGACCTGAACTGCCCGAACCTGAACTGTGATCTCACGTCAGTCCCCGTCCAAGCAATCCTGGCTCCAGTAGTCGCCGCGTCGGCGCCGACCCGGACGTCTCCGGCACCAACGGTCGCCAGCAGCAAACCCTTGCAGTTGGCCAATACCGGCGCAGCTTCAACACCGGCCCTGGCCTTGGGCACCCTGCTGCTGGTCCTCGGCTTGGCCCTGACCTATACAAGCCGCCGTCGACCGCAACGACGTGGCGAAACCTCGTAGTGTTCGCCGCTGATGGCTGCCTCCGGACCACCAGATCCGCCGCCGCGGCCTAGCGATCCGCTGCAGGGGACGGTTCGTTGAGCTACCGCGGCTCGCCGGCGAGATCGAGCGACGGCTGCTCGTCAGCTTTCGAATGACCCCAGAGGTAATTCGCCGCTACTACCAGCGCCTTTTCGGCCCCAGATCGAGAAGGAATCGGTCGGCTTCTCCGCTACCCACGATCCTCACCGAGTCGACGGCCTAGCCCCTGGTGTCCTGACTCAGCGACAAGCGTGGCTTAGGACAACTCGGGTCGGTTGCCCGCAGGTTGAAGGTGGTCCAGCGTTGGGGCAGGCGGCGGTTGCCCAGGTCGCCGTGGCCCCGGGCATGGCCCGGGCCTGATCTGCGGAATCAGCCGAGCGACCTGCCTGCATCCCGATTGGCTTGGTCGCGGCCCGAGGTCAGCGGGAGACCGCCTGCCAGCTACTGAGCCCCAACCCGTAAGCATGCTGTAACAACTCGCACGCGTTAAATGAGGAAGATTGGCAGTATGCGGAAACCAGGATGGGTGATTGCCGGTGCCATCGTCGCGCTACTTGGGTTGCTGTTCACCCTGCAGGGTGTCGGCGTCATCAAGGGGAGCGCGATGAGCGGCACGGCCTTCTGGGCGGTTGCCGGCCCGGTGATCATCGTTGCCGGGCTGGCGCTGGCCGGTTTCGGCATTCGGGGCCAAGTGCCGTGACCGTGGCACTTGAGATGCAGCATTCGGGATGAAGGTCGAGGGCGGCGAGCCCGCCGGTGCACCGGTAGGTCGGCGGACCGTAATGGGCCTGCTTGCCTTGGGTGCTGCTGGGGTCGTCGGCGGTAGCTGGGTCCAGAACGGCCTGTCTCGACTACTGGCCCCGATCGAGACGCGGGATCCCACCGGCCTGGTAGCCCTGCTTCCGCTGGGGGATGCGTTCCGGTTCTACTCGGTCACCGGTTCGGTGCCCAGGCAGACCGCTGCTACTTACCGGTTGACCGTGTCCGGTCTGGTCGCCCGTCCGGCCACGTACACGCTTGCGGATCTGCAGTCGATGCCGCAGACCACCTTGGTGCGGGATTTCCAATGCGTCACCGGGTGGCGGGTGTTGGAGGTGAACTGGGCGGGGGTAACGCTGTCGGCATTGCTGGATCTTGCTGAACCTTCTGCCGCCGCAACCGCGGTTCGGTTTCGTTCCTTCGATGGCACCTATACCGAGAGCATGACCTTGTCGCAGGCACGCCGGTCGGACGTCATCGTGGCGCTGCGGATGCTCGGCGGGCCGGTCACCCACGACCACGGTGGCCCGGTCCGGATATATGCCGCATCGATGTATGGCTACAAGAGCACTAAGTGGCTTTCCGGGATCGAGCTCACCCAAGGTGAAATCCCCGGCTACTGGGAACATCGCGGCTATGCCCTCGATGGCACGATCAAGGACTAGCAGTTGATGCCGCGATGACGCTTCCCACCGAGCAGGCTCGGCCAGACCTGCACCGATTCAGTCGCGGCGAACGGGCGGTGCACTGGACGATCGCGGCACTGATGTTCGTCTGCATCCTCACTGCAGCGATCCTCTACAACGGATCCCTCTCGATCAGCGTGGGGCACCGCCACGTCGTCGAACTCATCCATGTCTGCGCCGGCTTCGCGCTGCCGGCCCCGATGTTGTTCGGACTCGTCTCTGCCGCCTACCGGGCAGACCTGTCGAGGATGAACCGGTTCAATCCGTCCGACTGGCGGTGGCTGCGTTCCCGGAAGCGGCGGGACGGCTTGATTCGCGTCGGCAAGTTCAACGCCGGGCAGAAGCTGAACGCATCCTTGACTGCGGGTGCAGTGCTGGTCCTGTTTGGTAGCGGACTCATCATGTACTTCCCAGGTCTGGCGCGGCTGTCCTGGCGCACCGGGGCGACGTTCGTGCACGACTGGTTCGCCCTCGCGCTCGGTGCGCTGGTAGTCGGCCACATCACCTACGCGGTCAAGGATCGCGAAGCACGTCGTGGCATGCGTACCGGGTGGGTCTCGGCCACCTGGGCG
>JAVEET010000337.1 GCA_030840295.1 Pseudonocardiales bacterium | reverse complement strand
GAGCCGCTTTCCGAACTTCCCGATCACGGTAGGCCGTCACGTGGCTGAGTCGGCGCCAACGCGATCCCTGTCGGGGGACCCCGTGCCCTCATCGGCAGCCAGCCCGTCGATCGGTGCCCCTGCACCGAGTGTTTCCGGACCTGGTTCAGTGTCCCCGGCCCGACCCCGGCCGACGAAGACGATTTCGGCACCACCCCCATCGCCGCTCGGCCGGGTCCTCGGCATTACGGCCGACCTCGCGCCGAGCGCCGGGCCGACCCATTCGGTACCCCGCACCAGTACGGTGCCGGAGCGGTCACCGGCCGGCACCCCTTCGACTACGACGCCAGCACCGCAGCCGATGACGGCAACGAATACGCCGGATGGCGTCGTCGAGGTCACGGCTATCCGCTTCGACAATTCCGCCGGACTCGGAACCCAAGTCAGTATCGAAGGCTTGCGCGCGACCGGTGACGTCCTCAGTACCGGCCGATTCGATTGGGGCGACGGCACGGTGCTCGACCTTGCGACTCCACCTCTTGGCGACCCGAACAACCGCTCGTGGACCCACACCTACACCGGCTCCGGTGGGTTCGTCATCTCGCTTCGGTTACCTCAGGCGCCAGGCTCGGCCGCCGACGGTCCCGCGGTCTGGACGCACCCGATTCAACTGCCCGCAACGGCTCCGACGGCACCGACGCCGGATCCCGAGCTGGCGCCCGTTCCCGACGCCGGTGGTCAGCGGTTCACGATGACAGAGGGGACCGGCTGCGCCTGGACCAGTTGGACCCTCGACTACGGGGACGGCAGTTACGTCAGCGGCGACGATGCGCACCGTCCGACCGATGCGCAGAGCGTGCACTCGTACACCCAGGCCGGCGCCATCGCCGTCCTGACCGTGGTGGCGGCGGACGGACAGGTCGGCACGTCGATGCCATTGGTGGTGAGCTGAGCGGGCAACGGTCGGATCTGCCATCCGGAGCTCATCGGAAGATCAAACGTAAGATGTTTCAGGTCGCTCTTAGCCGGCTCCGTCGGTAGCATGTGGACTGGTCGAGAGGACCGTCGCCGAGGATGCATGTCGAGGTTGTCGCATGAATACCGATCACCGCTGGGCGCAGCTGTTACGCGCGGCGTCCACGTCGCGCAGCCGCCCAAGCGACAATTCACTGTTGGTGGACGCTGTTCGCCTTGGGTTGGACGTGGCTCCCGGAACGGTGGCATGCAGTATCACCGAGATCACCGATGCCGGATATCACACACCGATCACCTCCGGTCCCCTCGCCCTCGACCTGGATCAGGCTCAGTACGACGCCGGACACGGGCCTTGTATCGTGGCCGCCCGAGACGGTTCGGGCCAGCGGGTGGACGACATGGCAGTTGACCTGAGGTATCCGGAGTTCGCCCTGGCGGCCGTCGAACGCGGAGTGCGCAGCTCGTTTTCGCTGCCGCTGATTGGTACCGCAAGGCGGGCGGCCATCAACATCTATGGGACTCCCCCCGGTGCCTTCGAGGCCGAGCGGCCACAGAATGTAGCGAAGCTGCTGGCCCGTGTCATTGCCGCCCTCCTGCAAGGCGGTGCCGACCTCGCCTCCCGCTCGGACCAGGCTGCAGCGTCCGAGGAGTTGGCGGCAGCCCGCTCGAGTGGGCGGATGGTAGGCAAGGCAGAGGACGTCCTGATGAGCGGTGAACACCTCAGCCGACCTGAGGCGTTTCTGCGCCTTGCTCAGCAGGCACGCAGCGAGAACGGCAGCATCTTCGCGGTTGCCCGCGCCCTGCTCCCGGACGCCGACGCCGGCCCCGACCCCGGCCCCGGCCCCGACGCCGACGCCGGCCCCGACCGCAGGCACACGTCATGACTTGGCTGGAGCCGAGCATGGGCCTGCACGAAGGCATGGTGCTGTCTGGAATGACCTATGGCGAGCTTTGGCTGCGGCAGGTCGCGGTGGGCGGAACGGCGGCGGAACTCGAGGTGGAGGCCTACGTTCTCGGGTTGCTGTCCGCCGATTCCTACCAGCACAATCTGATCGCTCAAGCCCTTAACGAGCATTTCATTGAACTTGGCAAGAATCACCCGGTTGGCTACCGCGAGGTCGCGACGACGGAGTGAGGGCTGCGTGTGATCCCTTTGGGGACTCGCGTGCCTAGGTATCATCGGTGGACCCTCGGTTTGGACGAAAGCCGCGGCGGGTATGTGATGTGCGGGGGAGCGGCGTGGACGCACCGGAGATGGCAGACCTGGCGGCGGAGTTCGCGCAGCTTGCCAGCGCAGTTCATGGCGATGGAGACAACGCCTCAGCCTTGCAGCGGGTCGCCGAATTGACCGTGAAATATGTGGACGGCTGCAACTGGGCCAGCATCACCGAGATTCACAATGGTGTCGGGCGGAGCCTGTGTACCTCGGATCCGCTCGCCGCGCAGGTCGACGCCATTCAGCATGCGCTCGGCGAAGGCCCGTGTATGCAGTCTGCGGCCGAGGACAACAACTACCTGCTGTTCGACGTGATCGACGAACCAAGGTGGCCGAATTTCGCTGCGCAGGCCGCGGCCGATACGCCGGTCCGCTGCGTGTTGGCCATTCGACTGCTCGGTGGCGAGTCGGCAGCGTTGAATCTGTACGGCGCTGAGCCGGACGCCTTCGACGACGAGGCCGTGTCAGACGCCTCGATCCTGGCGGCCAACGCGACAGGATTGGTCGTGCTCACCGCTATCGAGGACGAACGGCAGCACCTTGAACTGGCCCTGCAGAGCAATCGGCAGATCGGCATGGCCATGGGCGTGCTGATGGCTCACCACAAGATCACCGAGCAGCAAGCCTTCAACCTGCTCAGAGCAGCCAGCCAGCGGTTGCACCGCAAGCTCCGTGACGTCGCTTTCGAGATAACCGAAACCGGCGAGCTTCCGGGTCTGACGCCAGCAGAGGCAGTGGAAAACGGGTCGGCTGCAGTGCGGCCGGCCCGGGCGGCGGGCAGCTCCGATGATCTCGCCGATGTCAGTGCGCCGATGAATCCGGCCTGATCAGAAGGGCAAACGTGATGTCTGAGTACAACGACAAGGGCGAAGCGGTGACGGTCGACCACGAGGAGATCGAGGACGAGCAGACCGATGTCGGCGGCCCGGGTAGCGCACTCGGATCGGGCGTCGAGCGCGCCCTGACGGGCGATGACGCCGGGTCTTCGGAGCAAGACCGTTCGGGGTCCACCCCGAATCCCTCGTAGCCCGAGGTCGGAGTCGCGGATGAGCCGGCTCGAATTGGTCCTGGTCCGCCACGGTGAGAGCGTCGGCAATGTCGCCCGGGAGGCTGCCGAGAGCAGCGGGGCCGAGGTGATCGTGATGTCGATGCGCGATCCGGACGTGCCACTTTCGCCCTTGGGTGAGGAGCAGGCGACCGCCCTCGGCCGGTGGCTGGCACCGGGTGCTGGCGGCTCGCCGCCGAACGCGGTGTGGTGTTCGCCGTATCTGCGCGCCAGACGGACGGCCGAACGTGCCCTGGGGGAGTACTCCGGCGGTCCGGACCCGCGGCTCGACGAGCGGTTGCGCGACCGGGAACTCGGCGTGCTCGACCTGCTCACCAGCCACGGTGTCCGAGCCAGATTTCCCGGCGAAGCCGAACGGCGCCGGTGGCTGGGAAAGTTCTATTACCGCCCACCCGGTGGAGAGTCGTGGGCGGACGTCGTTCTCCGGATCAGGTCCTTTTTGAGCGACCTTGACCGTTGTGGCGCCGAGGGTCGCCATCTGATCGTGTCCCATGACGCTGTGATCCTGCTATTTCGTTATGTCTGCGAGCAACTCGACGAGGTGGAGCTGTTCGACATAGTGCGTCAGGGATCCATCACGAATGCATCGGTGACCAGGCTGGTCCGTCCGGAGGCAACCAGCCGGTGGCAGCTGGAATCCTTCAACGATCACGAGCACCTAGAGCGGTTCGGCGTGCAGCCGACGGAGCACCCGGGAGAACTCGATGCCGCCCGTTGACGAGGTGGTGTCCCCGACGAGCCTGCGCGCCTGGGCGTTGCCGCATCCCCGTGGTGGCAAGTCGAGCCGCGGGCGGCTGCTCGTCGTCGGCGGCGCCCGCTCTACGCCGGGAGCCGCGATGCTTGCCGGTCTGGCGGCGTTACGGGTCGGTGCCGGCGTGTTGACTCTCGCCGTGGCCGACTCCGTCGCGGGGGCTGTCGCAGTAGCAGTTCCCGAGGGTGGCGTGGTCGGAATACCGGAGGATCTTCATGATTGCGACGGCGAATCCCGCTCACGCCGACTGCGGTTGGCGCTGGAGCGGCCCCTGAGTTCGGCCAAGGCGGTGTTGGTCGGGCCCGGGCTCGATGACATCGACCTGGCCGGTGACCTGGTGACAGCGGTGATCTCGATGGTGCACGGCGAGGTACCGATCGTTCTCGACGCCTACGCCCTCGGTGCGCTGGCTTCGCTGCCGGACGCTGCCCGCAAGGCGCTGGCCGGCCGGCTCGTGATCACGCCCAATCCAAGGGAGGTTCAGGTGCTGCTGTCGACGACCTCCGACGACGACGCGGAGTCCGTCGGCGCGGACGAACTGCGGGCGGTGGCCGAGCGCTACGGTGCTGTCGTGAGCAGTAGCAACCTCGTGGTCTCGCCGCAGGGCCGGGTCGCCGACGTGCCAGCCGGGCACCCTGGTCTGGGCACGTCCGGCAGCGGCGATGTCCTCGCCGGAGCGGTGACCGGTCTGCTGGCTCGCGGAGCGGGTCTGGACCAGGCCGCGTGCTGGGCCACCTACCTGCATGCAGCCGCCGGGGACCGGTTGGCGGCACGGGTGGGTGCGCTCGGGTTCCTGGCTCGCGAGCTGCTCGATGAACTTCCGCTCGTGCTGAGCGAACTGCAGGCGTGATCGGCGATGGTCCAGGACAGCAGGCAAGCCGGTGCCGCGACCTACCTGCCCAGCAAGCTCAGCTTGTCGCAGCTGAGGGCAGCCGCCCGCAGTTGCGAGGGATGCGACCTGTATCGCAATGCCACCCAGACGGTGTTCGGTGAAGGTCCGGCGCGGGCGCGGCTGATGTTGATCGGAGAACAGCCCGGCGATGTCGAGGACCGGGAGGGCAAACCCTTCGTCGGCCCAGCCGGCAAGCTGTTGCTCCGCGCACTCACCGACCTCGGTGTCGAGCGCCGTACGGTGTATCTGACCAATGCGGTCAAGCATTTCCGGTGGAAGGCTACCGACCGCGGCCACCGCAGGATTCACCAGACACCGGCCGCGCGGCACGTCCGCGCCTGCCGACCGTGGCTACTGGCCGAGGTTGCCGTAGTCCGTCCGGAGGTGGCCGTCGTGCTCGGGGCGATTGCGGCCAAGGCTGTGCTGGGTGATGACTTTCGCCTCACGCAGGCTCGGGGAACGCGGCTGGACTGGCCGGCCGAGTCGCAAACTGGTGAGCTGGCGGTGTTTGCCACGGTGCACCCGTCGGCTGTCCTGCGGGCGCCAGATCGCGACGCCGGCTACCGTGATTTCGTTCAGGATCTCAGCGTCGCCGTTGCCGCGCTGTCCTGACGAATCCGATCCCAATCCCGATCCCAATCCCGATCCCGGTCCCAATCGCGACCGCTGCGCCGGCCGGTCAGCTCGTGGGCTCCATTCGAACCAGGACCTTGACGTGTTCGCCGGAAGCGGACTCCTCGAACGCCTTCGCGACCTGACTCATCGGCAGTACCGCCGTGACTATGTCATCGGCGTGCACCGCCCCCTGCAGCAGAAGCGCGATCGACTCGGCGAAGTCTTCGGCGAGGTAGGTAGCACTTCCCTGGATACGAATCTGATGGTCCTGGATGATGGGCAACGGTATGGTCACGTCCCGGGACGGTACGCCCACTACTGTCACCGTTCCTCCTTTGCTGGCCAGGGCAATTGCCTGCGCGACGCTCGATTCGATCGCGACGCAGTCGAAGACGATGTCCGCACTTTCGCCGAGCGCGGCCCGAACCTGATCGACCGCGTCCGCGGCAGCAGCATCGACGACCGCGTCCGCCCCGAGGGCCAGCGCGCGCTGCCGTTTGCCGGCGAGAATGTCGGTCACCACAATCCGTTTGGCCCCGTGCGCCTTGAGGACCGCAAGCAGCAGCAGTCCTATCGTGCCGGCGCCCAGCACGGCTACTGCCTTGCCGGTGACCGGACCGGCAAGGCGGATCGCGTGAGCAGGAGTGGACAGTGGCTCGATCAAGGCGGCAGTACGATCGTCCAGGTCGGCAGGAACGACATGCAACCGGTCGGCTGGGACGGTGAAGTACTCCGCCATACCGCCCTGATCCCACCCGCAACCGAAGAACTGCAGGTTCTCGCAGAGGTTCGGCCGGCCCGAGCGGCACATCTTGCAGGTCCAGCACGGCAGCGTCGGCTCGACGGTGACCCGCTGACCTGGTTGCACCGACGTCACGTCGGCACCGATCCGCTCGACGACGCCCACCACCTCGTGGCCGGGAAGATAAGGCAGCCGGATGAACGGATGCCGGCCGTGCGCGGCGTGCGTGTCCGATCCACAGACACCGGCGAGCACGGCACGAATCTGGGCTTCGCCGCGGCCGGGGTTCGGAATATCGGCGGCCACTACGTCGATTCCCGCCGCGGACACCACAACGCGTTGCATCTTCGTACGCTCGCCGCGGTCGGGCATCAGGTTGCCTCGAGGACGACCGCGAGGCCCTGCCCGACTCCGATGCAGATGGCGGCCAGGCCATAACGGGCCCGGCCGTCCCGTGCCCGCCGAGCACGCAGGGTGTGCGCGAGATGGCTGAGGATTCGCGCCCCGGAACAGCCGAGGGGGTGCCCGATCGCGATGGCACCGCCGTGCACGTTCACGATCTCTGGATCCAGCTCGGGCCATTCCGCCAGGCAGGCCAGCGACTGGGCGGCAAACGCTTCGTTGAGTTCGACCAGGTCGACGTCGCCCCAGCCGATGCCCGCGCGGGTCAGGGCCAGTTCCGCGGCCCTGACGGGTCCGATCCCGAAGTATTGAGGTTCGACCGCTGCCACGCCACGGGACACAATTCGTGCCAGCGGTGTCCGGCCGGCGCGTTGCGCACCGGTCTCATCGCCGAGCAGCAGAGCCGCTGCCCCGTCGTTCAACGGCGACGCGTTGCCCGCCGTGACAGTCCCGTCCGGTCTGAACGCCGGTTTGAGCGCGGCCAGCCTCTCCATCGTCGAGTCGGCTCGGATGCTTTCGTCACGCACCAGATCCACACCGTCGACCTGAACGACCTCATCGGCGAAGGCGCCGGCTCGCCAGCCGGCGTCGGCCTTCTGATGACTGGTCAAGGCGAATTCATCCTGCGCGGTGCGCGCTATTCCGTATTTCTCGGCGAGCTGCTCGGTTGCCTCACCGAGGGAAACCGTCCACTCCTGGGGCATCGCAGGGTTAACCATCCGCCAGCCCAGCGTGGTCGAGTGCAGGGTCTCGGGCCCAGCCGGATACCCCTTACCCGGCTTGAGCAAGACCCAGGGGGCACGGCTCATCGATTCGACCCCGCCGGCTATGGCCAGACTGACGTCGGAGACGGCAATGGCCCGGTTCGCGGCGATGGTCGCCTCCATGCCGGACCCGCACAGCCGGTTCAGCGTCACGCCCGGCACCGAGGTGGGCAACCCGGCCAGCAGGCTGGCCATCCGGGCCACATCACGGTTGTCCTCGCCGGCACCGTTGGCGTCGCCGAAGAACACCTCATCCAGGTCTGCCGGGTCCAGTCGGGGGGACCGCTCGATGAGCGACCGAATCACACCGGCCGCCAGATCATCCGGTCGGACGCCGGCCAGGGCGCCGCCGTATCGGCCAACCGGAGTCCGCACCGCGTCGAGGATGTACGTGTCGTTCATCGTTGGTCACCCGCACTCGTTGTGGACTGCTCTTGCTGCTCATGACGATCGTGCCACAAGGACTGGGGAACCTCGCGTCTCACCAAGCGCCACCTGTGTTGTCGTTGAGTCACTCGGCAATCGAGTAAGGAGCAGCGGATGAGAAAAGTAGTGGTATCCGAGTTCGGCACGCTGGACGGAGTTGTCGAGCTCCCGACCAGTGGTCATTTCCCTACTGGAGCGATGACATCGGTCCAAGCTGGCCGAGATCCAGAGGGCCCATTCGCTCCTGCTGAGCCGCGTCACCTATGCCGTCTTCGCAGCGGCGTGCCCCACGAACGCCGAATCCGTGCTCAACCGGCAGGCGGGTCAGGCGTCTCCACGACCCTCGGCGAGCAGGGCCAGCCGGCGCAGCGATTCTCGATTCCTGGGGACCAGCATCCGCTGACGAAGCGCAGGCGGGACGATGCGTCCCGGGCCATCGACCAGATCCTCGCGAATCCCGATCTCAACCGGACCGGAGGCACCCAGCCGGTCCCGGACGGAGATGCGTACACGAGCCTCCCCGAGCGGCCGCGTCCGGGCCTGCAGTAGCAGCAGTTGGTTCGGCTCGCTGGTCAGGACCTGAGTCTCATCATCGAGCAGAAGCGGCCAGACCCCGACCGAATGGTGAATCTTGCTTCCCGCCGCCGGCCACCGATCGTCTACCTCGCGGATCCGCGACGCCCCGACGACCCAACTCGCGTACAACCAGCCGTCACTCAGGACGCGCCAGACCTGCTCGGGCGTCGCCTGGGTCCGCCAGGTGGTCTCGATCATCGGCCACCCTTTGGTGTCGAAGCGGGCACCGCAACGTCCTCGTAGCGAGCGGTGAACGCGGTCACCCCGACCTCCGGTGGGCGAGTAGCTCGCAGATCCGGTGCCGGGCAAGTCGTTCCGTCAGTTCGGGCATCGCGCCAGCGGGTGTACCGGACAGGTCAGCCTGGCACCGGTGGGCGATGGCGCTTAGTGCCGGCCGCGGCATAAAGTGCGCGAATTCTGCCGCCAGCCGCTCGATCAGCTGCAGGTACCAATCCTGGGATATCCAGTGGTCGGGCGCGCCGATTGCGTCAGAACCTTCATCGGTTGGACTGCCGAAGCTGACCAAAGCCGTCATGCGTGTCTCCACGGGGCAGAACACTCCTCGTGCCGGAGGCGCTTTCTCGGCTGGGCACGATGGCAGCAACCTTACCTGTTTCGCCTCGATTGAGCCTGTCGAGCGAGTGGAGACGGCCTCAACGGGGGGTCGGCGGCAGGGCCTGCAGGCGATCCAGTAGCTCGCGCTGACCGGCGATGATCTTGCTCCGAGCCGCTTCCAGGCCGAACCAGCTGACTCGATCCAGTTCAGGAAACGCTTGCATGGTGCCAGAACCTCGGGGCCACTCCAGGAGGAAGGAACCCGGGACGATGGACTCCGGATCGAGGTCGGCCTCCAGGGCCCACGCGGTGACCACCTTGCCGCCGGACTGGCGGATCTCTCCCAGCGGCATCAACACACCCGCCGGCACGGCGACGCCGAGTTCCTCACGAAATTCCCGACGGGCTGCCTCCAAGGGCAGTTCCGCGCCCGGCTCGTATTCCCCTTTCGGGATCGACCACGCCGAATCATCACGGCGTTGCCAGAATGGGCCTCCCAGGTGTCCGAGCAAGACCTCGATAGCTGTTTCACCTCGACGAAACAAGAGGATCCCTGCGCTGCACCTGGCCACCATGGGCTGATTGTGCCGCAGCGCCCTCCGCAGTGCTCGGCACAATGCGAATCCAGTCGTACCGTGGTGGGCGCACGGCGCTCGATGTGAACCCGACTACCGGCGACGGCGAAGAGGCACGGAGATCCGGCGTGAAACTGTCGCTGTCCGATCGACTCGACCGATTCCAGCGGAACCACCCCTGGGCGTCATTTCCGATTGCCGTGATCTACAAATTCTTCGACGATCAGGGTAGCTACCTGGCGGCCCTGATCACCTACTACGGGTTTGTATCTCTGTTTCCGCTGCTTCTGCTGCTGAGCACGGTGCTTGATTTCGCCTTGCACAATGACCCGTCCCTGCAACAGAAGGTTCTGAGTTCGGCCCTCGGCCAATTCCCCGTCATCGGACAGCAACTCGGCGATCCACGCGGTGTGTCCGGCAGTGGCGTCGGCCTGGCGGTCGGAATTCTCGGCACCCTCTACGGCGGCCTCGGAGTCGGCCAGGCCATCCAGCATGCCATGAACGTGGCCTGGATGGTGCCCAGAAACTCTCGCCCCAATCCCCTGAAGAGCCGCGGTCGCGGTTTGCTTCTGCTGGTCGTTGCCGGGGGTGCCGTGCTCGCCACGACCGTTCTGTCGGGGCTCGGCGTGTCCGCGCGCGCCTTCGGGTCGTCGGTCGGCGCCGGTCTGAAGATCCTGCTTTTCGGCTCCTCCATCGGGATCAACCTCGGTGTCTTCCTGCTGACCTTCCGAGTCGCCACGGCGCGCACCGTGACGACTCGAACCGTGCTTCCAGGTGCATTGCTGGCCGCCATCGCCTGGCAGCTCCTGCAGACCTTCGGCGCGGTCTACGTGACCCATGTGCTGAAGAATGCCAGTGCAACCAACGGTGTTTTCGCCTTGGTCCTGGGTCTGGTCGGTTGGATCTACCTGGAGGCCATCGTGATCGTGTTCGCGGTGGAGATCAACGTCGTGCGCGCCCTGCGCCTTTACCCGCGGGCCTTGCTAACCCCGTTCACGGACAATGTAAATCTGACACCGGCCGACGAGTTCACCTATCGGGATCAGGCCGAGGCGCAGCGCGCCAAGGGCTTCGAAGACATCGACGTCCGGTTCGACCCTCCGCAGACCGGAGCGGACTCCGGAGAGTCCTGGAGCTAGCGCCCCCCGGCCAGTGCCCGCGAACGCTGCTCGATACCGGGGCCCCCGTACGGATAGTCGGCTGGTTCCGGGTCGCTGGCAGCGTCCAGTGCCGCCGTTTCCGACTCGGACAGATGCAGGCCCGCAGCACCGAGGTTGTCCTCGAGTTGCTCGACGGTACGGGCACCGAGGATGACCGAGGACACGGTGGGCCGGTCCGCCAGCCAGGACAAGGCGACCTGCGCCATGGACGCGTCCCGGCCGGCCGCCACGGCGCGTACGGCGTCGACGACGTCCCAGGTGCGCTCTCGCGTCGAGCGGCGGTCGTAGGCCTCGACGCCCCGTTCCGGATTTTCGCCGAGCCGCGTGGCCCCGGTGGGGCGTTCCTCGCGACGGTATTTGCCGGTCAGCCACCCGCCGCCGAGCGGTGACCACGGGAGCAACCCGAGACCGTTGGCCGCTGCGGCCGGAACGATCTCCCACTCGATCTCTCGGACGAGCAGGTTGTACTGCGGTTGCAGGGTAACCGGCCCGGCCAGGCCCAGATCAGCTGCCCGGTCGACCGCGCGCTGCAACTGCCAGCCGGTGAAGTTGGACAGGCCGATGTAGTTCACCTTGCCGGCTTGGACGGCATGATCGAGAAAACGCAGGGTCTCCTCGATGGGAGTCAGGGGATCGTGGGCGTGGACCTGGTACAGGTCGATGGAGTCCACTGCGAGCCGGCGTAAGGATGCGTCCAGGGCAGCTGCCAGGTGGCGACGGGAGAGCCCGACGTCGTTGGGCCCATCGCCCATCGGGAACCGGCCCTTGGTCGCCAACACGATACGGTCCCGCGAACCGGACCGCGACGCCAGCCAGCTCCCGATGATCTGCTCGCTGACGCCGGCGCTGTAGACATCCGCCGTGTCGACCAGCGTCCCGCCCGCGTCCAGAAATGTGTCGAGTTGGGTATGCGCGCCGGCCTCATGGGTCTCGCTACCAAAGGTCATGGTGCCGAGGGCGAGGTTCGACACCACGCAACCGCTGGTGCCGAGCGTGCGGTATTCCACGAGATTCTCCTTCTGTTCGGATGACTCTGCTGCCCGGGCGCTGCTGTGCGTGCGCAGCGGTTGTGCGGGTTTCAGTGTTCCGGTAACTCCGCTTGCTCTGCTGTTCCGCTAACTCCTGCCTACACCTTTGCGATCGACCACCGCGCAGCAGGTCGGTCTCACGGCACGTTGAGGCCGGAACTGAGCGCGATCAGGACGACGTCGACCGCCGCCGCCGCCATGGTGGCGTAGAACGCGATCTCGGAGCGGGCGTTGCGCCGCGTGCCGAGGAGACCGGCCAGCGTGAGCAGCAGCACCACGCCCAGCCCGGACCAGTCCAACGGCGACGGAGTGCGGGCGGGCCCGGTCAAAATCAGAAGCGTCGCGACGAGCACCGCGACGGCGGCGCTGAGGCCGGAGCCCACTGCTCCGAGGCGGTGCGGCAGTCCGCGGACCCCCGCCTGGAGGTCCTCGGTCAGGTCAGGCAGCACGTTGCCGAAGTGGGCGGCGACGCCGATCGATGCGGCCGCAGCCATCGACCACGCCGGTGGCCAGCGGTGTCCCGGGGTCGTGAGGGTGGCTACGGCCGGCAGGGCTCCGAAGGCGATCAGGTAGGGCGCCGGCGAGAGGACGGTGCCCTTCAGACCCAGGTTGTACAGCCAGCCTGCCGCGACGCCGACCAGATGCGCCAGACCTGCCCGCCATCCCAGAGCCAGCGACAGGGGCACCGTCGCGGTCAGAGCGAGAGCTATGGCGCAGACGAGGTTGCTGCGGGCCACCGCCCCGGCCGCGACCGGCTTGTCCGTACGCCGGCTGGCAGCGTCCCGGTCGCTGTCGATCAGATCGTTGGACCAGCCGATCGAGAGCTGGCCGGTCAGTAGTGCACTCGCCGCGATCAGGCAGGTGAACCAGCTGTTGCCGGCCACCGCGACGAGCACCGTGGCGAGGACGGTCACGGCGACCGTCGGGGCCGGATGACTGGACAGCGCCAAGGCAGCGGCCGGGGATGGACGCGACCGCGAGGACGCGACCGGAGGGGTCCGCTCGCTGGTCACCGCCTGAGCATAAGCGGGCCGATTCCGGCGGGATCGGGGTTGGGCGACTTAGGCTGGCACGATGACGACCATCGCCGCGGTGTGCGGAGTCCTGCCCGAGCACCGCCATGCTCAACGGGTCATCACCGAAGCTTTCGCGGATTGGTGCGTCGAGACTGATCGTGATCGGGCGCTACTGAGCCGCTTTCACGACAATGCCAAGGTCGAGAGCCGCCATACCGTGCTGCCACTGGACCGCTACCGAGATCTGCGCGATTTCGGCCAGTCCAACGACGCCTTCATCGAGCACGGCTCCGAACTCGGCAGCGCTGCTGTGCTCGGTGCTCTCGAAGAGGCCGGTCTCGATCCCGCCGACGTCGACCTGATCATCTTCACGACCGTGACGGGGGTGGCGGCGCCCTCGCTGGACGCCCGGATAGCGGGGCGGATCGGGCTTCGGCCGGATGTGAAGCGAATGCCACTGTTCGGGCTGGGGTGCGTGGCGGGCGCCGCCGGTATCGCACGCCTGCACGACTACCTGTTGGGCCGGCCGAACGGCGTCGCGGTTCTCCTCTCGGTCGAATTGTGCTCCCTCACAGTCCAGCACCAGGACCGATCGGTGGCCAATATGGTGGCCAGCGGCCTGTTCGGCGACGGCGCCGCTGCGGTCGTCGCGGTCGGCAGCAACCGAGCAGCGGCGGCTCCGGATCGCTGGACGGGCCCAGAGGTCCTCGACTCGCGAGCACATTTGTACCCGAACACACAACGCACCATGGGGTGGGACGTCGGTGCGTCGGGGCTGAAGATCGTGCTGGATGCCGAGGTGCCGGTACTGGTCGAAAAGTATCTGGGCACCGATGTCCGCGCTTTTCTCGCCGAGCATGATCATCAGGTGGCAGATGTGGCCGGCTGGGTGTGTCATCCAGGGGGGCCGAAGGTCATCGAAGCCATCGAGTCCGAGCTGGGTCTGCCGCGGGACGCATTGGAGATCACCTGGCGATCGTTGGCCGAAGTGGGCAATCTCAGTTCCGCCTCGGTGCTCCACGTGCTGCAGGACACCATGCGGAAACGAAGTTTCCCACCCGGCAGCCCCGGAATCCTGATGGCGATGGGTCCGGGTTTCTGCTCCGAACTCGTCCTGCTGCGCTGGTAGCCGGCCGTGTTCTGGTACACCGTCTTGATCGCCGCGGTCGGCTTGGAAAGGCTGGCAGAGCTCATCGTCTCCAAGCGAAATCTCGTCTGGAGTCTGGCCCGCGGTGGTGTCGAATCGGGTTTCGGGCACTATCCCGCGATGGTCGTGCTGCATTCCGGGCTGCTGGCGGGATGCCTGCTGGAAGCGGCCGCGCTGCATCGGCCGTTCCTGCCGGTCCTCGGTTGGCTCATGGTGGCCGTCGTGGCAGCAGCCCAGGGCCTGCGCTGGTGGTGCATCACCGTGCTCGGGCACCAGTGGAACACCCGCGTCGTGGTGGTGCCAGGCGCCCGGCGGGTCGAGGGTGGTCCGTACCGCTTCCTCAGGCATCCGAACTATGTTGCTGTGATCGTCGAGGGAATCGCCTTGCCATTGGTGCATTCGGCGTGGGTCACCGCCGTCGTCTTCTCGTTGTTGAACGCCCTTCTGCTGCGGATGCGCATTCGAGCTGAGAACGCGGCGCTGGAGGATCTGGTCGGGGCATGAAGGACATCCTCATCGCAGGAGGCGGCCCGGTCGGCTTGGCCACAGCGTTGTACGCCACCCGGGCGGGTTTCGATGTGGCCGTCATCGAGCCGAGAACGGCGCCGATCGACAAGGCTTGTGGCGAGGGCTTGATGCCCGGCGCGGTGGCGGCGCTACGGGACCTCGACGTCGATGTTCCGGGCGTGGACTTCCGCGGTATCCGCTATACCAACGGCAACTCGCAGGCCGAGGCATTGTTCGCTGGGGGTCACGGTCGAGGTGTTCAACGGACCGAGTTGCACCTGGCCCTGCATGCCCGCGTGCAGGGCCAGGGCATTCCCATCATCGACGACATGGTCAGCTCGGTCGAACAGGACGGCGAGACCGTACGGGCCGGCGGCTTCAGTGCCAGATACCTGGTGGGAGCCGACGGACTGCATTCGCCGGTGCGACGGTTGGCCGGGCTGGACGCCGCGCTCAACGGTTCGACGGCGCCGAGGTGGGGTCTGCGCTGTCACTTCGAGCTGAGCCCCTGGTCAGACCTCGTCGAGGTGCACTGGTCCGAGCGTTCGGAGGCCTACGTGACACCGTTGGGTCCGAACCTGGTGGGAGTCGCGATTCTCAGCCGGCACCGCAGCCAGTTTGCCGAGCATCTGCAAGCGTTTCCGCAGCTAATCGAACGTCTGCAGGATGCCGGATCTTCGCCGGTACGCGGCGCCGGTCCGCTGCGACAGGCGTCGACACAACGGGTCAAGGGCCGGGTGATGTTGGTCGGGGACGCAGCCGGTTACGTCGATGCATTGACCGGCGAGGGTCTGGCGGTCGGCTTCGCGTCCGCGCGGCAACTGATCGGATGCATTCGGGCCGGTCAGCCTGCCCGCTACGAACGGGAGTGGCTGCAGACCTCACGCAGGTACCGGACTATCACCGAGTCGCTGTTGTGGGCATCGAGAAAACCCCGCCTGCGCAGGGCCATCGTTCCCTTCGCCGCCGGAGTCCCACCATTGTTCGGCTATCTGGTACGCCAGATCGCACGGTAGCGAGTTTCGCACCGTCCGGGCGGCGATATTGGCACTAGCGCAACCGGTCACCTTCAGTCCATTGTTCTAGAGATGCATCCACCACTGGTACCGGAACGAAGCCGTCAGGTCGCGGCCTTGTTCGATCGAGTTGCTGAAACCTACGACTCGGTGGGCGTGCCGTGGTTCACCCCGATAGCGCGTCAACTGGTCGATGAACTCGCGCCAGCAGCCGGCGAGTCCGCCCTGGATATCGGGTGCGGACGCGGAGCGGCGTTGTGGCCGCTGGCCGACGCGGTGGGCGGCGAGGGCCGGGTGACCGGCATCGATCTGTCGACGGAGATGGTCCGTGCCACCGGCGCCGACCTGGCTGCGACGGGGCTTGGCCACGTGACGTTGAAGGTGATGGACGCCAGCGATCCAGATCTCGAGCCGGCGTCTTTCGACGTGATCGCGTCATCGCTGGTGCTGTTCTTCCTGCCCGACCCCGCCGCGGCGTTACGGTCCTGGTGGCAGTTGCTGGCGCCCGGTGGGCGGCTGGGAATCTCCACCTTCGGGCCGCGGGATCAGCTCTGGACGGACATCGACAAACTGTTCGTACCGTACCTGCCCCAGCAGCTCCTCGATGCCCGCACCAGCGGGACCGCCGGCCCGTTCTCCTCGGACGCCGGCATGGCGGCACTACTCGGCGCGGCCGGCTTCGACACCACCCGCACCGTCGGAATCAGTCAACCGGTCAGTTTCAGCGACGTCGGTGAATGGCACGCCTGGGCCCGCTCACACGGTGAGCGCGCGATGTGGGACGCCGTTGGTGACAATGCAGAGGGCATTCGATCCCGTGCCGCTGAGTTACTCGCCGCTGGGCGCGGGCCGGACGGACGAACGGTGCTGACCCAGCAGGTTCGGCTCAGCCTGGCCGTCCGGCCGAAGCAATGATTGTCAGTCCTCGACCGTGACGCCGTGCCAGAAGGCGACTCGGCCGGTGATCTGCTCCGCGGCCCGCTTGGGCGTCGGGTAATACCAGGCGGCGTCGGCGTTGGTCTTACCGTCCACCTTGACCGAATAGTAGGAGGCTTTACCCTTCCAGGGACAGAGCGTGTGCGTGTCGCTCTCGCTCAGGACGCCATCGGCGACCGAGTCCAGTGGGAAGTAGTGGTTGCCTTCGACAATCACGG
This sequence comes from Pseudonocardiales bacterium, assembly GCA_030840295.1. Taxonomy (GTDB): domain Bacteria; phylum Actinomycetota; class Actinomycetes; order Mycobacteriales; family Jatrophihabitantaceae; genus Jatrophihabitans_A. The sequence continues at coordinate 558 of JAVEET010000337.1, read as the reverse complement.
TGTCGTCACTGGCGGCGATGACCGTTCCGTTCCAAACTGCGCGTGGCATGGGCAGCTCCCTTGTTCGCGAAACTCTGACTCTGGATGAAGGTGCTCTGCGGTTGAACGTGGGGAAGTCCGCCGGTATTTCCGAATCATGTACACCGGCCCACTCAGGCATGGGAGTACGTTGCACGATCGGGTGGTTCAGGCCTGTGGCCAGGTGTGCACCGGCTCATTGGAGTGCATGTGATCGACGTATCGGCGCAACATCTCGCGCAGTGCGTCACGCCGGTCCAGCGGTTGCTGCTCGACGTCGATCTGGTGGAGCTCCCGGACTTGCCACTCCGCGCCGTTGACCTGTGTGATGCAGCGCTGCTCGATGATGCCCAGCAACCGGTCGCGCACCTCGCCGGCCACACCCCATCGCTCGAGACCCTCGTGGGCCAGCGGCAACAACCGTCGCAACACCAGTTCGGTGGCCGGCACCTCACCCAATCCTGGCCAGTAGATCTGGGCGTTGATCCCGTTCCGGGCGCCAGCGGTGAAATTGTCTTCGGCCGCGGCGAACGACATCCG
>JAVEET010000333.1 GCA_030840295.1 Pseudonocardiales bacterium | reverse complement strand
CGAGAGCGATGAACACGACCGGCAGCAGGATCGACAGAACCGGATGGCTGTACTTCAGCGGATTCAGCGTCAGGTAGCCGCGCGCCTCGACCTCGTCGTCACCGAATCGCCAGGCCAGGAAGGCGTGGGCGAACTCGTGGAAACACAGCGTTACCACCCAGCCGGCGACCACGAAGAGGAACACCCCCAGCCGGGCGCCGCGGGTGTCCCCGGTCGCAGACCACGCCAGGTAGCCACCGAGAGCAGCTACGGCGAGAACGGCCAGGAACACCGGACTGGGACGGATCGATGCTCGGCGTGGACTCCGGAACGGAATGGTCATCGGCGCGCAAATCCGGCTGTCGTCACCACGGCAGTCTATGGCCGCCCGTGGGGGCAATCCGGCCCAACCGTGGGCCGTGGGCCAGAACACCATGGTCTCGGCGGCGGCTCGGACTAATCTGGACGCACAGCGACAAATCAGCCGACGAGAGCCGAGGACCGTGGCTTCAGGGACCGAAGAGGCATTCAGCCTGCGTCCCATTCTTGTTTCGGCATTCGGACCCGCCGTGATGTTCGGCATTGCCGAGGGGGCGGTCCTTCCGGTGGTGGCGCTGACTGCCCTCCGCCTCGGTGCCAATCTGGCCCTCGCGTCGTTGGTAGTTGCGCTGATCGGTGTGGGGTCGCTGGTCAGCAACATTCCGGCGGCCATGATCACCACCACGTACGGCGAACGCGCCGCGATCATCGCGGCGGGCGCGGTGAGTGCGGTCGCGATGCTCACCGCCATGCTGGCGCCGAATATCGCCGTGCTGGCCGGCGCCATGCTGCTGGTCGGATTCGCCAACGCGGTGTTCAGCCTGGCCCGGCAGTCGTATCTGACCGAAGCCGTGCCGCTGGCGATGCGGGCCCGCGCCCTGTCCACGCTGGGCGGCTCGTCGCGGATCGGGGTGTTCATCGGTCCGTTCATCGGAGCCGGGGCGATCGACCTGTTCGGAATCCGGGCGGCCTACGCGGTTGCGGCGGTGGCCGCAGTCATCGCAGGTGGGATTGCCGTGTTCTCCCGCGACCTGATCTCGGCCGGGCACTCCAGCGCCGATGTGCCAACCGTGGGTGTGCGGGTTGTGGTCCGCTCGTACCTGAGGGTCTACGTGACGCTCGGCGTCGGCATCGTGCTGATCAGTGCCGTCCGGGCGTCGCGACAGGTCGTGATCCCGCTCTGGGCCGAACATCTGGGCCTGAGCCCGTCGGCCACCTCGCTGATCTACGGCTTGGCCGGGGCCATCGACATGCTGGTGTTCTATCCGGCCGGCAACGTGATGGACCGCCGTGGCCGCCGCTGGGTCGCGGTGCCGTCCATGATCATCATGGGCGTTTCCCTGATGTTGGTGCCGTTGACCCACAGCTTCGGCACGCTGCTCATCGCATCCATGGCGCTCGGTTTCGGCAACGGTATCGGGGCCGGCCTGGTCATGACCCTCGGTGCCGACGTCTCGCCGACGCTGGGCCGGCCGGCGTTCCTCGGCATCTGGCGCCTGCTGTCGGACACCGGCAGCTGCGGCGGCCCGGTGGTGCTGTCCATCATCACCGGGGCTGCCACCCTGGCCGCGGGTGTGGTGTCCAACGGGGCAATCGGACTGCTGGCGGCCGCCCTGGTCGGGTACTGGATTCCGCGTACGAATCGCCCGCCCGCCCCGGGCGCGAGCAGTGCTGGACCGACCCGGGCCCGACCCGATAACGGACCGCGCAGCCAGCCGCGCGAGCCAGGCGTGTCGGCGTCGTCCTGATCCCCAGCGCCGGTACGCTGTCGAACGTCCATTCGATTTGATCCGGCGGAGGTTCTGCGCATGCGGGTACTCGGCGTCGACCCGGGCCTGACTCGCTGCGGGGTCGGTGTGGTCGATGGCGTTGCCGGTAAGCCGCTGTCGCTGGTCCACGTCGAAGTACTCAGGACTCCCGCCGCCCAGGATCTGGGCTTGCGGCTATTGGCCATCGCCGAGGGTATCGAGGCCGCCGTGGAAAGGTTCCGACCCGATGCGGTGGTCGTCGAGCGGGTGTTCGCGCAGCAGAACCTCAGGACGGTCACCGGTACGGCCCAGGCATCGGGATTGGCTCTGGTCGCGGCGAGCCGGTTGGGGATCCGGGTCGCCCTGCATACGCCGTCGGAGGTCAAGGCCGCGATCACCGGCTCCGGGACGGCCGACAAGGCCCAGGTCACCGCGATGGTCATGCGGATCCTGAAGCTGACGACCAAGCCGACACCGGCTGACGCCGCCGACGCACTCGCGCTGGCTATCTGCCAGATCTGGCGCGGCTCCGCGGTGATTCAGCGCGAGGCCGCCGTTGCCCGGTCGCTGGCCGGCGTCAAGCGATGATGTGGGTGAAGGAGCAGCGATGATCGCGAGTGTGCACGGCCGGGTGGCCGCTCTCGGGCCGGACGGCGCCGTGGTGGAAGTTGGCGGCGTAGGTCTGGCGGTGTCGTGTTCACCCGGGACGCTGGCCCGGCTGCGGGTCGGTGATGAAGCGCGGCTGGCCACCAGCCTGGTCGTGCGGGAGGATTCGCTCACCTTGTACGGCTTCTCCGACGACGATGAGCGGGGCCTGTTCGAGTTGTTGCAGACGGCGAACGGCGTAGGGCCGAAACTGGCCCAGACCATCCTGGGCGTCTATCCGCCGCGCGAGATCCGGCGAGCCATCGCAACCAGCGACCACGCGACCCTGGTCAAGGTGCCGGGTATCGGGCGTAAGGGCGCCGAGAAGATCGTCATCGAGCTGCGCGACCGGATCGGTGCCATCGACGGTGATGCGATCGGCGGCCTGTCCGAACTGGCCGGCGTCACTGCCATCGCGCCGTGGAAGGACCAGGTGCTGCATGCGCTGGCCGGTCTCGGTTTCAGCGGTAAGGAAGCGGCCGAGGCCATCGACACCGTTGCGGCCGACTCCGGCGACAACCCCGAAGTCGCGGTGATACTGCGCCGGACGATCCAGCTGCTCGGACGTACCCGGTGATCGGCGAGCACCAGGGCCGTGCCGACGTCCAGGCCAGCCCCGAGGGCGTTCAGGCGGGCCCAGACGTCCAGGCCAGCCCAGAGGACGTCGGGGCCAGCCCAGACGTCCAGGCCAGCACCGCGCGGGACGTCGTGTCACCGCTGCCGGCACTCGACGAGACCGATATCGAGGCGAGCCTGCGGCCCAAGCGCCTCACCGAGTTCGTCGGACAGGCCAAGGTTCGCGAACAGCTTCAGGTGGTGCTCGAGAGCGCCATGCGCCGTAACCGGCCACCGGACCATGTGCTGCTGTCCGGGCCCCCGGGCCTGGGCAAGACCAGTCTCGCGATGATCATCGCCGCCGAGCTCGGTGCACCGTTCCGGCTTACCTCGGGGCCGGCGATCGAGCGGGCCGGCGACCTGGCCGCGCTGCTGACCAGCCTGGGCGAGGGCGAGGTCCTCTTCATCGACGAGATCCACCGCATCGCCCGTCCTGCCGAAGAACTGCTCTACATGGCCATGGAGGACTTCCGGGTCGACGTGATCGTCGGCAAAGGCCCGGGAGCTACCGCAATCCCCTTGGAGCTTTCGCCGTTCACCCTCGTCGGCGCCACCACTCGGGCCGGCCTGCTGACCGGACCGCTGCGCGATCGGTTCGGGTTCACCGCCCATATGGACTTCTATGACGTACCAGAGCTGGAGCGGGTCATCACCCGTTCTGCCCAGTTGCTCGGGGTGCAGCTGACCGACGAGGGTGCGGCCGAGATCGCCGGCCGGTCGCGCGGGACCCCACGCATCGCCAACCGCTTGCTCAGGCGGGTGCGCGACTTCGCCGAGGTCCGCGCTGACGGCGTGGTGACGGCGCCGGTTGCCCAGGACGCGCTGGCGGTCTACGACGTGGACGAGATGGGCCTGGATCGGCTGGACAAGGCGGTTCTGGACGCGTTGGTCCGCCGCTTCGGCGGCGGCCCGGTCGGGGTCAGCACTCTGGCGGTTGCAGTGGGCGAGGAGATCGAGACCGTCGAAGAGGTGGCCGAACCGTTTCTGGTGCGCGCCGGATTGCTGGCCCGGACACCGCGGGGACGGGTGGCCATGCCGGCGGCCTGGCACCACCTCGGACTCACCCCACCAAGCGCCGGAGTGGGTGGACCGACCCTGTTCGACGCATAAACTGGTCCTAGCTCGGATCCGCCACACCCGCCCGGCGGATATGTCGATCAGAAAATGGTTCGTTGTTGTGACGCAAGTGCTGCCGCTCGTCATCCTCGCTGTGCTGTTCATCGGCATGATCATGTTCAACCGGCGTAACCGCGAACGGTCCGCTCAGGCCGACCGGGTACGTCGGGAGAAGATGCGGCCCGGGACCGAGGTTATGACGACCTCCGGCCTTTACGCGACGGTCGTCTCGGTCAATCCCGCGGACAGCAGTGCGGTGTTGTCCATCGCACCTGGTGTCGAGGTCAAGTGGACTATCGCCGCATTGCGAGACGTGCCCGAGTTGCCCCCGCAATACCGGGATGCTGTGCTGTCACGCGATGAGGCGAATCGCGAGGACGGGACCGCTCCCGACGATCGTCCCGGATCCCGACCGGACGAGACCGAGGGCAACTGACCTAAATGTCGGGCGCTGATGTGATTCAGTATCACGTCGGTCATACTGGCCGCGAACACCGAACTCAAACCGAACTCAATACGTTGTGATCTAGGCTCGCCGCTCGCCAGGCGGGTCGAGCATCTGCGCCCGGTATCCGGTGCGTACGTGCTGGTTGATAACAAGGAGACTACTTTCCGTGGCACCATCTGCCGGAACGCTGCGCGTCGGGCGTTACTTTGCCGCTCTGGCCGCATTGTTTATCGCTCTGTACGCAATTGTCTTCTGGCCCCATCAGCCGAAGACCCCAAAACTCGGGCTGGACCTCGAGGGTGGCGCTCAAGTCATCCTCAAGGCCGATGCCAACGGCAAGACGCCGAGCAAAGCCGCCATGGATACGGCACGGCAGATCATCAACGACCGGGTGAACGGTCTCGGCGTTTCCTCGATCGAGGTCACGGTCCAGGGCAGCGACCGGATCGTCGTGTCCGTGCCCGGCAAGAACGGTGACGCGATCAAGAACGTCGGCA
>JAVEET010000304.1 GCA_030840295.1 Pseudonocardiales bacterium | reverse complement strand
ATCCGCAGCCCCCAGCGGGCAACAATCCGCTGCGCGATCAGCGTCCCGGCAATCCAGACGACCATGCCGGTCAGCGCGATGACCAGGCCTCTCAGCTCCGGGGCCCCGTGGGCCGAAGGCAGGTGGCGGCGCAGCACCAGCGGAAGATCGCTGATCGGGTCCACGGCGAAGAGCAGTGCGTACGGCAACGCCAGGTGAACCAGCCACCGGGTCGTGGAACGTACCTGCCGCCGCTCCCGCCAACGCTGCAGCAGCGGCCGGCTGGCTACCGGCAGCAGCACCGACACCAGATTGCCGACCCCGAGCCAGGCCAGGATCGGCAGGGCGACCCCCGGCAGCGTCAGGACCAGCCGGTACGAGTTTTCGCTGTAGATGGTCAGGACGGCGGTGAAGGCGAGGGTGGGTAGTCCGACGATGACCAGCAGCGCGCAGTTCTTGGTCAGCAGCAGGCGCGACAGCGGCACGCCGCGACCGACATTCAGCCGGACCCGGCTCGCATCCAAGCCGAGCACGTTGGTGGTGGTCACATCGGCCAGGACGAAGACCGCAAAGTACGTCCCGACCAGGACCACCCAGTCACCGTGGCTGGTACCGGTCAGCGGAAATCGCGCCAGCCAGAGTAAGGACAGCACCAGGTTGACCGCCACCCCGGACAACCACGTCCACGGCGCGGTGAAGGACCACGCGATCTCGGCCACCACCTGAGCCGGCAGGCTCCGGTCGGCCAGTACGACCCGGTCGCCCACGATGTTTGCCGGCAGACCTGGCAGCTGGCCTAACGGACGATGCGCGCGCGTGAGGTGCGCGACCGGCGGGCCGGTGCCAGGGCAGCCTTCTCCCGCTCCTCCTCGGCTCGCTTGAGGGCGAACTCGGCCAGTGCGTCGATCAGCGCAGACACGTTTGCCGTCTCCGGCTGCACATCGACCCGCAAGCCGAACTCGCGCGCCGTGGCCGCGGTCTGCGGTCCGATGCAGGCGACGACGGTGCGGTTGTGCGGCTTGCCGGCGATGCCGACGAGGTTGCGCACGGTGGAGGACGACGTGAAGCAGACGGCCTGGAATCCGCCGGACTTGATGGCGTCGCGGATCTCCGCGGCCGGCGGAGCCGCCCGTACCGTCCGGTACGCAGTCACGTCGTCGATCTCCCAACCACGCAGACGCAGGCCCTCGGCCAGGGTCTCGGTCGCGATGTCGGCCCGGGGCAGCAGGACTCGGTCGATCGGATCGAGCACGTCGTCGTACGGCGGGAAGTCGGTCAGCAGGCCCTCCGACGATTGCTCGCCCGAGGGCAGCAATTCCGGCCGGATACCGAAGGCCCGAACGGCATCGGCGGTCGATTCACCCACACAGGCAATCTTCACGCCGGCGAACGCGCGGGCGTCCAGTCCGAACTCCTCGAACTTCTCCCGGACCGCCTTGACCGCGTTGGTGGAGGTGAAGACGATCCACTCGTAGCGCCCGGTGACCAGGCCCTTGATGGCCCGTTCCATCTGGGTCGGCGTGCGGGGCGGTTCGACCGCGATGGTCGGGACCTCGACCGGCACCGCGCCGTAATCGCGCAGCCGCTCGCTCATGGCGCCGGCCTGTTCCTTGGTACGGGGCACCAGGATCTTCCAGCCGAACAGCGCCCGTGACTCCCACCAGGCGAGCTTGTCGCGCGAGGCGGCCGCCTTACCGATGGTCAGCACGACGGAGCCGTACATGCCGGCCGCGGCCAGCTCGGCATCGCCGATGCTGCCATTGACCGTGACCTGCGCCGTTGTCGTGCCCGATGAGGTGACCGTCAGGGCGGTGTCCGGCTTGAGCCCGGATGCCACCAGCTGCTCGGCGGCGGAGCTGACCTCGGAGGCGTCGAGGGTGACGATCAGGGTTCCGGGCGAGCTGGCCAGCGCTTCGTAGTCGACGGCCGTGCCGCCGCGCAGATCGACCTCGGTGTGGACCGGTCCGACCGGCACGCCCGCATAGGTGGCCGTGGCCGCGCCCTCGGACAGCGCCGGCACGATCTCGTACGGAACCGCGGTCTTAGCGGCTGCGAGTGCTTCCTTGATGACCGCGTCGCAGCTGAAGGGGTCGCCGCCGACCACCCGGGTCACGATCGAGCCGTTCTTGGCTTCCGTCAACGCCGCCTTGGAACTCTCACCCGCTGTCGAGTCCGTTTCGCGCACCTCGCCGGAGATCAACGCTCTGATCGCGTCCGGAACGGCCGCGTCGACATAGGCGATCTCCGCCGTCGCCAGCAGCTCGGTCGCGCGAACGGTTAACAGCCCAGCGTCGCCGGTGCCGGTGCCCACAAAGGTCAGCCGGCCAACGGACTTGCGTGCTCGGGTCATTTCGAGCTCCCCATCATCGTGGTTGCGCCAATCTCGATCAGTTCCGCGGCGAGCCGCTGACCGATCTCGACGGCAGTGTTGAGCGGTCCGGAGGCTGACAATCGGGCGGCGTCGCTGCCGTCGATCGCGGTTACCGATCCGCGAAGGAAAATCTCGAGCCCGCCGGCGAGATCCGATGAATCATCGGCCTCACTGACTTCGGCGAGTGCCCCCACCGGGGCGGTGCAGCCGGCCTCGAGGGCGGCGAGCAACGACCGTTCGGCGGCAACGGCCGCCCTGGTCGCGTGGTCATCGAGAGGCGCGAGCAGCGCCCGGGTTTCCGCGTCGTCGGCGCGGCATTCAACCGCCAGGGCGCCCTGCGCCGGGGCGGGCAGTACCTGGATCGGATCGAGGAGTTCGGTCACGAGGTGGACCCTGCCCAGCCGGGACAGCCCCGCCACGGCAAGCAGGACGGCATCCAGATCACCCTGGTCGGCGGCGTCGTCCGGTCCTCCGGCGGTCGTCGTCGAGCCGATCACGCGGCGCAGCCGGGTATCGACATTGCCCCGGATCGGCACGATCTCCAGACCCAGATCCAGTGCCCGCAGCTGAGCGGCTCGGCGGGGCGAGCCGGTGCCGACCTTCGAGCCGGCCGGCAGTTCGAGCAGCGTCAGACCATCGCGGGCACACAGCGCGTCCCGGGGGTCCTCTCGCAACGGCACGGCGGCCAACGCGATGGATTCCACCGTGGCGGTCGGCAGATCCTTGAACGAGTGGATCGCCACGTCGATCTCGCCGGAGAGCAGCGCCTCGCGCAGCGCGGACACGAACACCCCGGTGCCGCCGATCTGATCGAGCGGCGCGGAATTGCGATCGCCCTCGGTCGACACCAGCACCATCTCGACCGGGACGTCGGGGTTTGCCCGGGTGAACGCGTGCACGACCACCTCGGTCTGGGTACGGGCGAGCAGGCTGGCGCGGGTGCCGACCCGGATGGTGCGGGTGGAAGTGGTGGTCATGACAACTCGCCCCCGGTCGCGGGCTTCTTGACTGCTGTGACCGAACCGGGTCCGGCTGGATCAAGGTCGAAGAGTTCGCGCAGCGCCGCCGCGTAGGCGTTGCCCTCGGGCGTGGCGGCCAGCTCCTTGACCCGGACGGTCGGCGCGTGCAGCACCTTGTCCACCGCACGCCGTACCGCCGTGGCCAGTTCGGCCCGCAGGTCCGCATCCAGGCCGGGCAGGCGTTGATCCAACCGGGACAGCTCACCGTCGACGACCTGAGCCGCACGGGCGCGCAGCGCGGTCACGGTCGGCGCCACCGCGAGCGCTTGCTGGTTCTCCAGGTAACCCCGCAGCTCGGACGCCACGATGGCGGACGCGGCTGCGACCTCCTCGTCGCTGACCATCGCTCCCGAGGACCGCAGCACCTCGAGGTCGATGTAGTGCACATCGGTCATCAGGGGCACCGACGGGTCGACGTCGCGCGGCAGCGCCAGGTCCAGCACCGCCAAGGTCCGGCCACCACGCGGCCGGACGTCGACGGCCTCGACGACCAGTCCGGTCGCGCCGGTAGAGGAGATCAACATGTCAGCCTGGGCGATCTCGTCGGCCACCGCGTCGAGCGGGGCGACCCGGCCCCCGAGGATGCCGGCCAATCGCTGGGCGCGCGCCAGGCTGCGGTTCACGACCACCACATCCAGGTCCCCGCCACCGACGAGTCGCTGCAGCGTCGAACCGGCCAGCGCACCCATCGACCCAGCACCGAGAATGACGATGCGCTTGCCGATCAGGGTGCCGGCGGCGTCGACGGGCTCAGCGCCGTCCGGTCCGTTGTTGTTGAAGACTTGGATCGCGTGCTGCAGCGCCACCGACACCACGGAGGCACCCGCGCGGTCGATACCGGTCTCCGAGTGCACCCGCTTGCCTACCCGCAGCGCGGTCTGGCTGGCCTCGTGCAGGACCCGGCCGACCGTATCGGCAGCGCTCCCGGTCGCGTAGGCCGTCCGGAGCTGCCCGAGGATCTGTGACTCGCCGACAACCATGGAGTCCAGGCCGGAGGCAACCTGCAGCAAGTGATCAGCCGCGGCCTCGGCGAAATGGACGTAGAGATGCTCACCGAGCTCGGTGACACCCATGCCGCCCAGTCGGGCGAGCACGGTGGAGATATCGACGACCGCTGGGTGGAAGCGGGCGACATCGGCGTAGACCTCGATGCGGTTGCAGGTCGACAGTGCCATGACTTCGGAAATCGACTCACTCCGGTGGAGTTCGTCGAGCACCTTGGTCATGGTTTCGGACGAGATGCTGACGCGCTCCAGCACCGGGACCGGCGCCGAATGATGTGAAAGTCCGACGACGAGCAGGCTCATGTGGCTGCCACCATGGAGTCGGTGGTCGTCAGCCGGGACCCGACTGCGCCGACCCTGGCCACCGAGGCGGGTGCGAAGTCCTGGCGAGCGCCCTTGCGGTTGTCGTGGAAGCTGAGGATCTGCAACTCGGCCGCAAGATCCACCTTGCGAACGTCGACGTGGCTGGGGACGTTGAGCACCGTCGGCGCGAAGTTCAAGATCGACGTGACGCCGGCGGCGACCAGGCGATCGCAGACGTCCTGAGCCGCGTTGACCGGCACAGCGATGACCGCGATGGCGATGTTCTCGGACCGGACGACCTGTTCCAGCGCGTCGACGTGCTGGATGATCAGCCCGCGCAGCCGATCGCCGACCATCGCCGGGTCCGCATCGATCAGCGCCGAGATCCGGAACCCGCGCGAGGCGAAGCCGGCGTACCCGGCGAGCGCCTGGCCGAGGTGACCGAGTCCGATCAGGGCGACGGCACGATTTTCGTTCAGCCCGAGGGTGGACCGGATCTGGTCGGTGAGCAAGGCCACGTCGTATCCGACGCCGCGGACCCCGTACGACCCGAGATGGGAAAGGTCCTTGCGAAGTTTGGCGGAGTTCACTCCGGCGGCGGTGGCCAACGAATCGGAGGACACCGTGCCGATGCCGCGCTCGGCAAGCCCGGTGAGCGCCCGCAGGTAAATTGCCAGCCGGGCCACGGTTGCCTCGGGGATCGTCCGCTCGGTACCGGGGACCACACGCTGGTCAGCGGTATCGCTGACCGCGTTCAGCTCGTCTCGCTGCGCGGTCATGTGCTCCTCTAAACGGAACCCGGTCGGCGTTCTGTGTGGCCCATTGCACGAAGTCGCTGACCGGTGTGGTAGTGGGGTCCTGCAGAAATCGACCGTACGCCCTTGTGAAGGCATTCACAAAATCGAGCATCGGTGTGGTAAAGACCGAATCGCGAGGTGCCGCGCGACCACCAGCCCACCCTGTCGGCCCCGACCAGCGGGCCTCAGGATGGCTTCACGGGCTTGCCAAGAGCTGCTCGGAAGCGCTGCTCCTCCAGCCGCCAGTAGCCGTGCTCGGCTCCGTCGATGAGGATCACGGGCACGCGGTCGCCATACTCGTTGGCCAGTGTCAGCTCGGAGTCGACGTCGACGGTCGTCAGCTCGAAGCCCAACTCGGCGGACAACCGGACGAGAGCGTCCTCGGCGGTTTCGCAGAGGTGGCAGCCCGTGCGGGTGAGCAGGGTGACCTGATGATCGAGCATCCTCAGCTCACCCCTGTGAGCTGCCCGCGGCCTGGTCGATCTCGCGCTGACGGTCGGGCCGCAGCCGCCATTTCATCACCTTGCCGGTAGCGGTATGTGGCAACGCAGCCACCTCGATGATCCGTTTGGGCAGCTTGAACCGAGCCAGTGACCGGCTGGCCTGCTCGACCAGTACGTCGGGATCCAGGGTGGCACCGGTTGCCGCAACGACGTAGGCGATGACGGCCTCGGAGTTGTTCGCATCCGGTTCGCCGAGCACCGCGACCTCACCGACACCCGGCAGCTTGCTCAAGACCGCCTCGACCTCGGCGGGGTAGACGTTGAACCCGTTGACCAGGATCAGGTCGCTACGACGGCCCACCAGGTACAAGTCGCCATCGTCGTCAGCGACCGCGAGGTCACCGGTCGTGAACCAGCCGTCCTCGTCGGCTCGTCCAGAGGACCGCGGGCCATCGGCGGCATCCGGCCAGTACCCGCTGAACAGATTGTCGCCGCGGACCTCGAGGGTGCCGAGATCCCCCGCCTCGACGATCTCGCCGTCCGAGTCCAGCAGCCGGACCTCGACGCCGGGTAGCGGCCGGCCGATCGAGCCGGGCTTGGGTTCGATCCAGCCGCTGGCCTGCTCGGCAGCCGGGACCAGGTTGAGGGCGATGACCGGAGCGGCCTCGGTCAGGCCGTACCCCTCGAAGAGGGCAATGCCGATTCGGGCGTATTCGCTGACGAGCTCGGGCGGCAACGGAGCCGAACCGGACAGCGCCAACCGAACGCCGTCGAACGCTTGGGCGAACCCGTCGGTGTTGGCCCAGACCGCGAACTCGAGCGGCGCGCCGACCACCACGGTGGCCCGTTCGGTCACGATTGCCTCCAGGGCGGCGGCGGCGTCGAACTTCGGCGACAGCACCACCGTTGCGCCGAAGTACAGGGCCATGCCCAGTCCGGCGTTGAGTCCGAAGACGTGAAACAACGGCAGCGGCAGGTACACCACGTCCAGACTCGATACCGGCGCCGGTTGCAGGGCTCCGAACTGGGCGAGGTTGGCCAGCAAGGCCCGCACCGTCAACATCGCCCCCTTCGGCCTACCGGACGTACCCGACGTGTAGAGCAGTACGGCCAGGTCCTCGCCGGTGCGATCTCGGTGCAAGCCCCCGCTGCTGCTACGCCGGGCCAGATCGGTCACGGTGGGCACGTCCGCTGCCCCGGAACGGGCCGCGACCGCGATTCCCGTCAAGGCCGGATGGGTCGAGCGCAGTCGCGAAGCGTCCGCGACGGTGGTCACCGAGCCGCTGACCAGGAAGCTGGCGCCCGAGTCGGACAGGATGTGATCCAGCTCGGCGGCGGTGTAACCAGGGTTGACCGGCACTACCACCAGACCGGCCTGAAGCGCAGCCAGGTAGACGCTGACGAAATCGATGGAGGCCGGCGCCTGCAGGGCGACCCGATCGCCCTCCGCCAGACCCTCAGCCCCGAGCGCTGCGGCAAGCCGGTCGACCCGGGCCTCGAGGTCGGACCAGCTGATCCGGGATGAGCCCTCCACGATCGCGGTCGCCCCGGGACGATCCGCTGCAGCGCGCCGCAACAGATCTCCGATTGATCGGGGACGGTCGGAAGCGGTCACCGGTTCTCCTTGGCGATCAGGCGGCATAACGTTCGACGAGCCATAGGTTTGACCAAGCTACGGGACTGACCAACTACCGTTCGGTCAAGGCTCGTCACTAAACGCAATCGAAGGTACCTTCAAACAGCGATTTAATACGTTCGGCGAATGGAAGACGGGATATGACGTTGCCCAGCGTCGCCGCGGTAGGTCCGGCCGAGGCCGGACCTTGGCATGCCCTGATACGGCTCGTGGCGATGGCGGTCCACGAGTCTGCCCGCCGGAAGATGGCGGCCGTCGATTCATCAATGCGGCTGCCACGCCCGGCGCGTCGGCTGTCGCCCAGTACTTCTAACGACGCACCCGGCGGAAGGTCACCAGCCGGGGCCGAAGATGGTTCCAGCGATGAGGTCGGCGCCGAACACTCGGAAATGTGGCAGCTCGTCAAGGCGGCGCAGTCCGGCGACGGAGATGCCTTCGGCCAGTTGTACGACCACTACGTCGACTCGGTGTTCCGTTTCATCTTCTACCGGGTGAACGACCGGGGCCTGGCTGAGGACTTCACCTCCGAAACCTTCCTTCGAGCGCTGCGTCGTATCTCGACGATCAACTACCAGGGCCGTGACATCGGGGCCTGGTTCATGACGATCGCTCGGAACATCGTGTTCGACCACACCAAGTCGGCCCGCTTCCGACTCGAAATGACCACCGGCGACCTCATCGAAGGCGACGATCGGGTGGCCAGCACCGAGAGTGCCGTGCTGGCCCATCTGACCAACGAGCGGTTGATGCAAGCCCTCAACACGCTGGGGGACGAACAGAAGGAATGCCTGGTACTGCGCTTTCTGCACGGATTGTCGGTAGCCGAAACCGCTGAGGTGATGGGCAAGAACGACGGCGCCATCAAAGCGCTGCAGCATCGAGCGGTCAAGCGGCTCGCGGCCATGGTCGGCGATGAGCTCAGGTGACTCCAGGAATCCCGGCCCGTGCAGTAACCGACCAGGGCATGTTCTCGTTTGACTCGATGCAGGCACACCACGCAACCCGTGGTGCCCATCGAGCCGTCCGAGAATCGAGCTACGAACCAGGCATGTCTCCAGATCCGCCAGGCCGGGTCGGCGCTATCGTCGGCCCGTCCCGATGGCGTCCAGTCGAGCTTCGCACCACCGGAGCCATTATCCGGGTAATCGCATGAGTGCCGGCCGGTTCGCCTTGGGCGGGCGCGGGCGCGCTACCGCGTTCGAATCAGAGCTGATCGCCCGGCTCCGCGTGTTACCTGTCGGCCCGAAGCCTGACGGGAAGTTCAAGTCCGAGCTGCGGGCCCAACTGGTGGCCATCACCGCCCGCATCGTGGCCGAGTCCGCCGGTGACGTCGCCGCCGCGACCGGAAGGTCGCCGGCGCTCGCCGGTCGTCCTCGTCCTGCCGGCGCCGCGGTACATACCGGACCGGCGACGCTGCGAGGCGCCACGCGCGCGCTGCGCCGGCCGATTCTGGCCTTGGCCTCAGCTGCCGCCGTGCTGGCGCTGATGCTGGGCGCCGCGCTGTGGATGTCCAGCGGCTCCTTGCCCGGCGACTCCCTGTACGGGGTCAAGCGGGCCAGCGAGAACCTCAAGCTATCGGTGGCCGGCGGGGACGTCGACAAGGGCTACACCTACCTCCGGTTCGCCACGACCCGGGCCGATGAGGTCACGAAGCTGCTCGGCAAGCCGTCGGCCCTGGCGGCCGGTCCCGGTGGAGCCGTCGCAGCTGGCCAGCCCAGCAGCCGCACAGTGTCCCTGGTCAAGGACACCCTCGACAGTCTGGACAGTGACAGTCGAAGCGGAATGCAGCTGCTGGGCAAGGCCACCGTGGCTCAGCGGTCGGCAGCGCCACTCAGCAAACTCCAAACCTGGACGGTCGGACAGCGGGCCAAGCTGAGTTCGATCTCGTCTCGAGTCCCGGCGGGTGACCTGCGAACGCGGGTTCAGGCATCGCTCACGCTGCTCAAGCGTATCGAGACTCGATCGGCGCAGCTGAAGAGCAAGGTCGGCTGCGCGTGCCTGTCCCAGACACGATCGGATGACCTCGGTCCGGTACCGTGCTCGCCCTGCAAGTCCCTGGGCGGCGCATCGGCTCCGGGCAGCTCCCCCGGATCTCCGGGCGGATCGGCGTCGGCCGGACAGCCCGGGTCGGGCAGCACCTCGAGCAATCGGTCCGGCGCCGGAACGGTTCCCAACGGCTCCGGCCCCGCCGGCGGCACGCGAACGGGCGGTGCCTCAGGCGGCACCAACGGCGGTGGTGTGAGTGTCGGCGCGACAACCCCCGGAGGCGTGTCGGCCACCCCGAGCCTTCCGATCACCGTCGGAAGCGACGGCCTCGGGACAACCCTGCCGAACGTGAGCGTCGGGGTCGGCAGCGCCGGGATCACTGCCGACGTTCCGGTGCCGCTGCCGAGCATCCACGTGCCCGGGCTGATCCACCTCAACTGAGGTCGATCAGCCCGTTCGGCCGTGGGGCCTGCTCCACTGCTGCTTGCGTCCGATGGCCATCCCGCCGGCCACCACGCCCGCTGCTGCGCCCAGCACCAACGCGGCGGGGATGCCGATCCGGGCTGCCTTGCGTCCAGTGCGGAAGTCGCGGATCTCCCAACCCCGGCGCCGCGCCTCGTCGCGCAGCGCCGAGTCCGGGTTCACGGCCACCGGACGCCCGACCAGCAGCAGCAGCGGCATGTCGTTGATCGAGTCGGAATAGGCCGCGCACAACGAGAGGTCCAAGCCCTCACGCCCGGCCAGTTCGCGTACCGCGGCCGCCTTGGCCTCGCCGTGCAGCAGATCGCCGATCAGGTGCCCGGTGAATAAACCGTCCACGTGCTCGGCGCGGGTGCCGAGGGCACCGGTCAGATTCAGCCGCCGCGCGATGATCTGGGCCAGCTCCTCGGGAGTCGCGGTGACCAACCAGACGCGCTCGCCTGCGTCGAGGTGCAACTGGGCCAGGGCTCGGGTGCCGGAGTAGATGCGTTCGGCAATCGTCTCGTCATAGATGTCCTCGGATACCGCGACGATGTCAGCGACCGATTTGCCGGCCACGAAGGCCAGCGCGGATTCGCGGGCCTTCGCGATGTTCTCGGCACCCTCGCCGCTGGCCCGGAACTTCACCTGTTGCC
>JAVEET010000029.1 GCA_030840295.1 Pseudonocardiales bacterium | reverse complement strand
CGGGCCGTCGGCGAACCTGCCGAGTCTGATCTTCGGTCCCTGCAGATCGGCGAGGACGCCGACGCAGCGGCCGGCCTTTTCGGCGGCTTCGCGCACCAGCCGATGCGTCGCTATGTGGTCCTCGTGCTTTCCGTGACTGAAGTTGAGTCGGGCCAGGTCCATCCCGGCCTCGATCAGGTTACGCAGCCCTTCGGCGGTGGCGGTTGCGGGTCCTAAGGTGCAGACGATCTTCGCGCGGCGATTCATGGCGGCGGGTCTCCTATCTTTAACGCTTTTCTCAGCCGCCGATGGCGGACAATGGGGCCGGACACGAACTCGTCGTCGTTTACTCTGTGTAGCCTGGTCATGCCGAGCCCGCTGGTGGTCAGCGCATACTGTATTCGCGCGCATCGTCGACAGCCCGCTGAATCTGGATCTGGATCCTGGAATCAGGCTTCTCACGGGCGTTGTTACGGACAAAGGCAGAAACGTAGTAGGGCGCCCGGACCAAACCTCGCACACGATCCCCCTGGTGAGGCCCAGGCAGCGCTGCGCATCCGGGACGAGGCAACCTGCGAGTCAGTGCCGCGCCGAAAAGGCACAGGCAGCCAGCCACGACCACCACCGCGGGCCCGAGCAAGGTAAGGGCCAGCACTGCGAGCCCGGCGAGGACTCCCACCACCGGACCGATGTAGATGACGCCGGGAAGCCGATGGCTTCGCGCGGCCGCAGAACCAGCCGGGCGAGCATAGGCGGCGCCCACGGCTCGCAAGGGCGCGACATTTCGAGATCGGGGCATCTGGCACCTCGCAATAGTGTATGCGATATGTGGTCTACACTACTGTCGCACTAGAACCGTTGGCTGTCTAGGGCAATGGGCTCAGACTGTCTGTGTTGGACCTGGAGCGACGGACCCAGGAAGGTAAGCGGAGCGGCCATGAACCTGTTGAACGAGTGGACTCGCCAAGCGATGGATGCGCTCGGTCTCGACGGAAAGATGGTCGCCCGCGACCTCGTGCTCACCTCCCTACCGGAATGAGTCAACAGGCGTACGCGATTCAGTGCGGATGCCTACAGCAGCTACAACCCAGCCGAGACCGGGGTAATCGCGATCGCGGCCCCGGCCGACCTGTGCGCAGCTTCGATACTGCCGGCCGTCCAGCCGCCCGGGTGCAGGTCCGCGTCCTCGGCGACGACGGCCGCTGACCGGCGCTGGGTGTCGTGGGACGAGCCCTTTCATGTGCGGCGCGGCCCCACACACTGAACATCCCGGCGGAGCTCTCCGAGATGGATCAGTCGTGGCGCGAGCGCGTACAGCCGCGACGGCTCCTGTCGTACATAGCTGAGGTCACCAAAGGTGCGCACGAGGCGATGAAGCGTGGCAACGCGGCCATGCCGGAAGCAGTGACCGCGCAGGGGTCGGCGCGACTACCGCTGGTTCCAGGAGCTGCAGTCAGACGATGACCTGCTTCGCCCGCAACTCAGCAACCGTGTCCGCGTCGTACCCCAACGTGGCGAGCACTTCGTCGGTGTGTTCGCCGAGCAGCGGAGCGCCCTTGATCTCGGGGGTGAAGTCCGAGAACTTGATCGGACTGCCGACGGTGAGATACGTGCCTCGGCCCTTCTGCTCGACCTCCACCACGGTCCCGCTCTTGCGCAGCGCGGGGTCCTCGGCGATCTCCTTCATGCTCAGCACCGGGGCACACGGCACCTCGAACTCCTGCAGGATGTCGACGGCCTCATACTTGGTCTTGTCCGCCAACCAATTCTCGACCTCGGCGAAAATGTCGAAGAGACGGGCCTGGCGGGCGCGGGCTGTGCCGTAGTCCGGGTCGTCGATCCATTCGGGCTTGCCGATCGCCTTGCAGGTACGGGCCCAGTTCTGCTCCTGCACCGTGAAATAGATGTACGCGTTGGGGTCCGTCTCCCACCCCTTGCACTTCAGCACCCAGCCGGGCTGCCCTCCGCCACCGGCGTTCCCCCCGCGCGGCACAGCGTCGCTGAACTCGCCGTTCGGGTACTGCGGGTATTCCTCGAGGTAGCCGACCCGCTCCAGTCGCTGCTGGTCACGCAGCTTCACCCGGCACAGATTCAACACGGCGTCCTGCATAGACACGGAGATCTTCTGACCCTTGCCCGTCTTGTTGCGGGCAATCAGCGCGGTGAGGATGCCGATCAGCAGATGCATGCCGGTGTTGCTATCGCCGATTGCCGCGCCGCTGACGGTCGGCGGCCCGTCCCAGAAGCCGGTCGTCGAGGCGGCGCCGCCGGCGCACTGGGCCACGTTCTCGTAGACCTTGAGCTCCGACCACGGCGAGTCCTCGTTGAAGCCCTTCACCGATCCAAAGATCAGGCGCGGGTTCCACTCGCGGAGCGTGTCCCAGGACAGACCCATCCGGTCCATCGCGCCCGGCGCGAAATTCTCCACCAGCACGTCCGCCTCGCGGATGAGCTTCTCCATCACTTCCCGGCCCTGCGGGGACTTCGTGTCGATCGCAAGGGACCGCTTGTTGCTGTTCAGCATGGTGAAGTAAAGGGCATCGAGCTCCGGGATGTCGCGCAACTGGTTGCGGGTCACGTCACCGCCGCTCGTGCGCTCGACCTTCAGGACGTCGGCCCCAAACCACCCCAGCATCTGCGTACATGCCGGGCCGGCCTGTACGCCGGTAAAGTCGACGACCTTGATTCCGGAGAGCGGCAGTTCAGTCATGTGTCCTTTTCCTCTTCTTGAGTGGTCGCTGGGTGGTCAGTCGGGATGGGTGGTTGGCCATCACCGTTGGACTGTGATGCCCTTGGGGTTGAGGTGGGCGATGTTGCCGCTCTCGGTCCCGTCAGCCGGGTCGATGATGCAGTCGATGAGCGCCGGCTTGCCCGCGGCCAGCGCCTCCCGGAGTGCGGCGTCGACCTCGGCCGGCGTCGTTGCCCGGTAGCCCTTGCCGCCGAAGGCCTCGGCCATCAGGTCGTGCCGGGCCCTGAGGAACGTCGGTGCCGGGTCTCCGGTCGCCGAGGCGTCGTCGCCGCGGTACACGCCGCTGTTGTTCAGGACGACCGTGACCACCGGCAGGTTGTAACGGCAGATGGTCTCCAGCTCCATGCCGCTGAACCCGAACGCGCTGTCGCCCTCGATGGCCACGACCGGCCCTCCCGTCTCGACCGCGGCGGCGATGGCATAGCCCATACCGATTCCCATCACTCCCCAGGTCCCGCTGTCCAGCCGGTGGCGGGGCAGCTGCATGCCGATCGTGTTGCGGGCGAGGTCGAGCGCGTTCGCGCCCTCGTTGACGAGAAAGACCTCCGGGTTCTCCCACAGGACGTCGCGAATCCTCTGAAGCGCGCCGAGGAACTTCATCGGATGCGCGTCCTCGGCGGCCTTCAGGCGCGCGGACATCTTGGCGACGTTCTCCGCCGAGCGGGTTGCGAGCTCGTGACGCCACATCTCCGGCGCGGCGATCTGGCCAGGCTTGCACCGGTCGAGCAGCGCCTGCAGCGCCGAGCCGACGTCGCCGACCAGCGGCGCTGCGATCGGCTGGTTGCTGTCGAGCTCGGTGCTGGCGATGTCGACCTGGATGAACTTGACGTCCGGGCTCCACTGCGGTGCTTCGCCGTGTCCGAGCAGCCAGTTGAGTCGCGCGCCGACGAGCAGCACCACGTCGGCGCGGCGCAGTGCCAATGACCTGGCGCTGGCTGCCGACTGCGGGTGGTCGTCAGGCAACAGGCCCTTCGCCATCGACATCGGCAGGTAGGGCACGCCGGTGCACTCGATGAACTCCCGGACCTGCTCATCGGCGTGCGCGTACGCGGCGCCCTTGCCGAGCACGACGAGCGGGCGCTCCGCGTCCGCGAGCAGTTCAATCGCTCGGTCCACGGCCTCGGGATCGGGCACCTGGCGCGGTGCCGGGTCGACCACACGCCACAGCGATTCGGCGCCCTGCTCGGCGCCGATGACCTCGCCGAGGACCGCGGCCGGGATGTCGAGGTAGACGCCTCCGGGCCGGCCGGACACCGCTGTGCGGATCGCGCGGGCCACGCCCCGGCCGATGTCCTCGGCCCGGTGGACCCGGTATGCCGCCTTCGCGAACTGCCGAGCCGCGGCGAGCTGATCCATCTCCTCGTAGTCGCCCCGCTGCAGGTCGACCAGGTGCCGCTCACTGGATCCGGAGATCTGCACCAGGGGGAAGCAGTTCGTAGTGGCGTTGGCGAGCGCTACCAGTCCGTTGAGGAAGCCCGGAGCGGACACCGTCAGGCAGATGCCGGGTTTCTTGGTCAGGAAGCCGGCCGCCGCCGCGGCGTGCCCGGCGGCGCTTTCGTGCCGGAAGCCGACGTAGCGGATGCCCGATGCCTGCGCGACCCGTGCCAGGTCGGTGATCGGGATGCCGACAACCCCGTAGAT
>JAVEET010000289.1 GCA_030840295.1 Pseudonocardiales bacterium | reverse complement strand
TAAGTGACGACATCGCCGTCACCAGCAGCCTGCGCCCGCGCAACACACCGCGACAGGGCTAAAGGTCCCGATGAGTCCGGGACGACCGCACTGGTCGGCCAGGCCGATGCGGCGCCACGGCAGCGAGCAGCAGGTTCCGGTTAGTTATTGGTGTCCTGCGGCTCAGGAGTGCTTGAGTCCTGCGGGGTTGGCGGCTCTCCGATGGTGGTCAGGATCCGGCCGGTGTGGCCGTCCATGACAAGTTCGACGTCGGTGCCGTCGGAGCGGGTGACCGACACGTCGTAGGAGAGTCCGGTCGGCCCGGTTTCGGCCTGGACCTTGTCTGCTAGTCCCCTGCCGGCGCGCTCGGCAATGCCGCGTGCCTGAGCCAGAGTGATGACCGTCGGCGAGGCTGCGGCGGCCACCGGTGCTGCGCTGGATTGTTCGGCAGCCGCAGCGGTCGACGGTGCCGCAGCGGTCGACGGTGCCGCGACGGCCGGGGAGACCTGTCGGGCTGGCGCGACGGACGGGTTCTGCGGCGCGGACGGGCTGGTCACGGCGAGTGTCACAGCGGCCGCAGCACCGGTGGCACCGGTAAGGGACAGGGCGAGACCGAGAAGGAGCGGACGTTTCGGTTCAGCTCCACCTCGCGGCTCGTGAGCTCGTCGACGATGTCTCTGACGTCGGGCCGTGGGCGGTGCGGTCCTGGTCGTCAGTCGAGCGTGCGTCCCCTCCAGCAGCGTTGACACCCGCCAGCCGTGCCGGTTAGCTCCCTACAAGGGACAGCTCACCGGCAGCGTTCTACTGGACGATCGAAGATCAGGCGAGCCGGCATTGACCTTGCGTGGTACGACCGTTCCGTAGGCCGGTCCTCCAACCAGGGCAAGGCTCACTGGTGGTCGAGAGCCGCCAGGTCCAACGCCTCAGCGGCCGCGATCAGCGCGGCCTTCGGCGTCGAGTCCAGCGCCGCGACGCCTACAGAGAAAGCCACCGTGTATGGGCGGAGCCCATTCCATGCCTGCCGTATCAATTCCAGCCGCAGCGCGAGTGACCGCACGGTGATGCCGGGGAGTGCAAGGCCAAAGGTGTCATCGGAGTAGCGCGCCGCGATGTCCGAAGGGCGGACGTGATCGGTGAGAAGCCTGGCGAAAGCCACCAGCACGGCCCCGGATGCCGCCGTACCTGCGTTGTCGGTGAGAAGCTGAAGATCGTGGAGTTGAACCAGGGCGACGGCGGCGCGGGGCTCCAACTGGCGAAGCTCTGCAGCGAAGGCCGCGCGGTTGACCAAGCCCGTCATCTCGTCGCTGGTGTTCGGGTCGCGACGCAAGGCCTTCTGGCGGAGCCTTATCACCTCTCGACGGGCATCGTCGAGAAGCGCCGGAAGCACGAGGCGCAGGTCCTCCGACGCCTTACTACCTGGTTCGGACGAGGCGCGCATCGCCTCATCGACACCGAGCGTCAGGTTCCAAGGCAGCGCGTCCTCGGGTGCAATTCCGACCGGAGCGATGTGCCCACCAAGCGCTCGAACCAAAGCGATCACAGCATCCACCACGTCGCGGGGTCGCTGCGCCGTACCAATAGCGAACCTTGCGCGATGCAGGGCCATGGCCGCGTCCGGCCCTAGGGAGGCGGATTGCAAGGTCGCGGCGAAATGCCGCCTCTCGGCGTCAGAAGCTTCACCGGGTTGCTCGGAAAGAACCACGTCCACCTCCGCTCGCATCACAAACCTTGTCTTGGCAGACCCGGGGCGCGCTGACCCGCACAAGTGGGCCAACACACCTAATCGTTACACGTCACGCTGCGTAGCGGGAAGGCCTTCGTGACATCGCTGGCTACGGTGCTTACGCCGGCACAGTCTGGCGGGCTGGACCTAGGACACCGTGAAGCTGATGGGGATGGTCAGCGGATGACCTTGTCGATCGAAGCGGGCTGTGAGAGTGTAGCGGCCCGCTGGGAGGGTCAGGCTGGCTGAGCGCCATTGTCCGGCTCCGGTCACGCCGAGCGCGATCGGCCGGACGTGTCCGTCGGGCGTGCGAAGTTGACCGGAGGCCGTCGGTGCGCTTGCGGGTGTCGCCTCGACCGTGAGATCGACCTCGATCACGACGGCGCGGTCGGTGCCCACGCCAGCCGGAATGACGTGCAAGGAGGCGTCGTAGCCGTCGATGCTGCCGCTACCGTCGGCGGCGGTCCCGGAGCCAGCGTGATTGGTGTGACCGGTCGTATCCGCCGCCGTCCCCGCCGTAGTCCCCGGCGCGGTTGCGCTCGTGCTACTGATCGCACGTGTCGAGGCTGGGCCGCCGATCAGCGTGGCCGTTGTGTTCGCCGGCCAAAGGGTAACTGCCAACAGGATCGCTGCGACGAGGGCCAGCACGAAGCCGAGCAGGCGGCCCGCGTGTGCGGGCCACCGACCGGTTGTGCCGTCCCGGCCGAGGCATCTGGTGCTTTCGGTTGCCCCACCGGGTGACTTCGACTGTGTGATCATGGCGGCCCTCCGGTTGCTGCGTTGCTGCGCGATCGTAGGCCCCTGCCCGGACTGATCATCGATCAGAGACCTGGCCTTTGACCGCCGCCGCCGCGGCCGCTGCCGCTGCCGCCCGCATCGATGCCACCGCCACCACCGCCACCGCCACCGCCGCCACCGCCGCCACCGCCGCCGCCACCGTTCGTGGACGTGACTGGCGTCCCCGGTACCGACGCCGGTGCTGTGGTCGCCGGCGGCGGCGCGACGCCGCCGACCAAGGGGATGGGTGACTGCAGGCATTGGAGACCGACTCCGGGATCGGGGCAGGTCGCCGGGATGGGAAGCACCCGCTGTAGTCCCCACATCCCGGCCTTGGTGAATACCCGGCGCATATCGCCGTAGAAGTAGTCACCGGGCTGCTGAGTCGCCCCACCGGCGCCACCGGCGATCGTGGCGGTGAGCATCTCCCAGGGTCCGACACCGCGAGTCTCCACTGAGTCGGCATTGGGGATGTTCGGATCGAGCGAGAAGGATTGCCCACCGAAGTTGACCGCGTGCATCTGCTCGCTGCCCGGGGCCCCCAGAGTGTGAATCACTGTGGCGTCCCCGGCATAGCCGGTGAGCATCGGAGTGGCCGGGTCCCCGAAGACTGCGGAGTTGAAGGCGTCAGCACTGCGGTCGTCGCGCGGTGCCTGGCGATAGTTCACCCTGACGGCCTGTGGCTTCTCCGAAGTGACCGGATACGGCATGAAGCTCGCCCCGATCTGTGGGTCGTTGTCAGACATGATCATGGTGTGGTCACGGTAGGCAGGCACACCGGGCGGGTGGATCACAACGGAGGTGCCGACGTCGGTGACGCCGCCAGTGACCGGGTCGGTGACGATCGATCCCGTCGGTGCGACGGTGTAGGCCCCGTACAGGCCCTGCTTGTCGAGGTTGGAGCCGGAAAGGTCGGCGATGCTGCCACCGGAGATCTTGTCGTTGGCCACGTAGTAGGAGTATGTGCGGCTGGCCGTGGTGGCGATGGTGGTCTCGGGGTTCCATCCCACATCGGCGCCGCTGGAGGCGGTGCCCGATGCCAGACCGGCCAGATGGAAGGAGATCCGTGGCTCGCTCGTGCGGTTGGTGACAGTGACGCTGACGCAGTCACCGACGTTGAGGTGCAACACCAGGGGCTGGGGCTTGAGCGTACCGGCGAGCACGGCTGTGAGCTGAGCCGTCGGGACGTAGGCGAGGCGGACCGAGTTGTCCACACCGGGTACCCGGGTCGCGGTGACACTGATGGCGTGGGGGTTTGCCCCGGTCGGGCACGGGGAAGCGCCCGTGACGTCCTCCGGTGGTGGACCGCCCGTCTGCGTCGGGAGCGCGGGTGCGTCGACCGGTGTCGTGCCGGGCAGCGGCAACAGGTAGTTCGGATCTGCCGGGTCGTTCGTGACCTTTCCCTTCAGAACCCGGATGATTCCCCAAGCGCCGTCGGTGATGCGCCGGTCGATGCCGTTGAAGTACAGGTAGTCACCGGCAAGGTGGTTCGTGCCGCCGGCGCCGCCGTGCAGGACCATGGAGTACTTTTCCGAGATGCCGTAGTGCAGCGTGTCCACCGAGGCGCCTTCGGCGTTGCCGGCAGAGTCCACGTATCGGTTTTCATAGCCGAATGTGTGGCCGTCGACGTGCAGGGTGTCCACGGTCGGCGCGACGCTGATCGCCCGGATCACGAAGGGGTCACCGGCATAGGCCCGTGGCAGGGGGGTGAGCGGATCTCCATAGGCGTACGAGCTGAACTTGAGCGACGGATCGGCTGTGATCCGATCAGTGAGCGGATTGGCCCGCAGATTGATCAACGAATCGTTGGTCGCACCGAACCCCTTATCCATCGTCCACAGCGCCATCTCCCGGAAGCTCCCCGAGACGCCGGCACCCTTGGCCATCGCGTTCGTGGTGCGGATGTCGACGATGGTGCCCGAGTCGACCGGTGCCCCGGTGCGCGGATCGTTGTAGGTCGATCCCTTCGGCTCGGTGATCAGCTGACCGACCAGGCCATGCGCCCAAGTGTGGATGCCGTCTACGTGATCGTGGAAGAAGATGTTGTCCAGGTTCACATCGGGGTACCAGCGGTACTGCACGAACTCGGTTCCGGCCCACTGGCCGGCCGGGTGCGCGGTGCGCAATGGCGCCGAAAGTGTGACGGTGCGCGCGGTCAGGTTGATCGCGGTGATAGTTCGGACTTCCGGTCCTTGGCCGGACAGGTCGGCATTGGCGGTGCCGGTCGCGGCCGGGCCTTCGGTGCCGAGTCCGACGCCGATGCTCTCGCCGACCTGGAACTTTGTCACGCTGGACAGGTGCAGCACGGTGGCGCCGGTGGCAGCGGCTGCGGTCAGCTGCGGGTCTTCCACCTTGTAGGGCCGGACGGCCTGCTCGTAGGACATGCCGGTGATGACCCCGTCAGAGGCCTGGGTGTCGAACTGCACGTGGTGGATGTGAATGTTGACCTGTGAGTAATGGCCGGCGGAATTCGCATCCGTCAACTCGCT
>JAVEET010000026.1 GCA_030840295.1 Pseudonocardiales bacterium | reverse complement strand
GTCATGAGTGGCGGCTCGGACACCATCAGCCCGATCACGGTCAAGATCAACAACCTGATCGGCGCCACCAGTGGGGCCGGCGGCGAGGTGTTGCCCGCAGCGGCGTTCATCTCGATCGTGGTCCCGCTGATCGTGTTCCTCAGCCTGCAGCGGTTCTTCGTCCGTGGCCTGCTGGCCGGCTCGGTGAAGGGCTGATCAGCTCCTGAGGTGAGATTCACAGGAAGACGCCCCGGGCCTCGACGGCGCGGGGCGTCTTGCTGTGCTTGCCCACTGGTTTGACCTGATTTGCGGATCATCCCGATTTAGATTCCGGGACTCCGCCGTGGCACCGTGGTAGGCCGCTGCCGAGGAGGCGGTTGAATCGTCGGCCGCACGGGTGGCCTGAGAGAGGGGTGCAGCTTGATTCGCAGCACGTTGGCGAATCGAACCGCGGTCGCCTGGATCGCTGTGGTGACGTTGCTGGCCGCAGCCGGGTGCACGTCGTCGAAGAAGCCATCGACCGACTCCGCTACCGCCACCACTGGCGCCATCACCCTCGCGGCCGCGGATCCAACCGGGGTGCTGAAGGCGCTGGTGACGACTTGGAACGGCAGCCACGCCGGCCAGGCGGTAACGCTCAGGCCGCTGCCGGCCGATCCCGCCGGTAGGCGTGACGTCCTGGTCGAGAATCTTCAGAAGCACAATCCCGGCTTCGATGTCATCGCCACCGACTTGAGTTCCACCGCCGAGTTTGCCGCGAACTCATGGATTCGTCCACTCACCGGCGCTCGCACGATCGCCGTGTCCGGCCTGGCCGCTCCAGCCGTCTCCGCCGGCAATTACCACGGCATCCTCTACTCCGAGCCGATCACCGCGGACGCGGGTTTGCTCTTCTACCGCAGCGACCTTCTCAAGGCTCCACCGACCACGTGGAGCAAGCTGGCTGCCGACTGCCAGGTGGCGCAGACCGCTAGCCTGGCCTGTTTCAGCGGGCAGTACGCGCAGGGCGAAGACCTGACCGTCAATGCCATCGAAGCCATCTACGCAGGTGGCGGCCACCTGCTCAGCGCGGACGGCAAAACGGCCGACGTCGACACCGTAGGGGCCCGCAAGGGACTTCAATTTCTTGCCGATTCCTACGCCAAGAAGGTAATCCCGGCCTCGGCGATCACGTATCGCACCGAGCAGAGCGTCCGGGCCTTCGGTAGTGGCGCGTTGCTGATGCTGCGCGCCGATGCCGAGGCGTACGCCGCTCTGAGCGCCACGTCATCGGCGGTGGCCGGAAAGTTCAAGGTCGCAGCGCTGCCCGGGTCCCTCGGCCCCGCAGCGGCGGCCTTCCGTGGCCTGGGCGTGAGCATCAACGCCTCAGGACAGAACCAGCAGACCGCCCTGGAGTTCGCCAGGTTCCTGCAGAGCCCACCGGCACAGCGGACATTGTTGAGCAAGGCGTCGCTGCCACCGGCATTGACGAGCCTGTACGGCGACGCCGGCCTGCGGTCGAAGTACCCGTTCCTGGCCACCTTGCAGCAGAGCTGGCAGGGCGCGCAGCCCATGCTGGTCAGCCCGGCCTATCAGGCCATCAGCGACGCGGTGGCCGACAGCGCCTACGCGGTGGTGACCGGCACCAAAAAGCCAGCCCAGGCGAGCAAGGACCTGCAGGCGACGCTGAGCGGCTTACCGCTGAGCTGACGCTGCTGTCGGGGTTCGGCGGGAATGCCAGGCCTCGGTGGCGCGTTTGGACCAACGTGCCGAAGGCTGGCACACTGTCTGGTTGACGACCCGGTTCCGGTTCACGTTCGATCTCGAAGATTTCTCCGAGACGAGCGACCCGGCGACCATAATCGGCGCCGCGAGGTGCCATCTGAAGGGAACCACCGTGAAGAACGCCATTCACCCCGAGTATGTAGTCACCGAAGTGACCTGCTCGTGCGGTAACTCATTCACCACCCGCAGTACGGCCAAGTCCGGCTCGATGCACGCTGAAGTCTGCTCCGCCTGCCACCCGTTCTACACCGGCAAGCAGAAGATCATGGACGTCGGCGGCCGGGTGGACAAGTTCGAGAAGCGCTACGGAAAGCGCACCCGCACCAACGCCTAGCTACCCCGCCGGCGCCCGATCTGCCGTGCCCCCAAGGCACGCGGACGGGCGCCGTTTCTGTTGTCCGCAGAACGCCCTGGATCGGATGACAGCTGGCCGGGACACCGGACGCCAGCGTTGTTCGATCGGTGAGAGGAAGAGCTATGGCGCAAGTTGTCCAAGGCGCGGGCACGTTGGCGCAGGTACTGGTCGAGTACGCAGAAACGGAGAAGGCGCTCTCCGATCCCGCGGTCCACGCCGACCAGTCGGTGGCCAAACGGCTCGGTCGCCGCTATGCCCAGCTGGCCCCGATCGTCGGTTGCGCCCGCGAGCTCGAGCGCGTTCGCGGGGACGAGCAGGCGGCCCGGGACATGGCAGGTGAGGATGCGGCCTTCGCGGCGGAGGCCGAGGAGCTGGCGGCCCGTATTCCGGAGCTAGAAAACCGGTTGCGCGAACTGCTGCTGCCCAAGGACCCCAATGACCTCAAAGATGTCCTGCTCGAGATCAAGGCCGGTGAAGGGGGCGACGAGTCGGCGCTGTTCGCCGGCGACCTGCTGCGGATGTACCTGCGCTACGCCGAACGTCAAGGTTGGATCACCGAGATCCTCGACGACGAAGAGACCGATCTCGGCGGCCACAAATCGGTGACCGTGGCGGTCCGGGCTCGCAACCCGGAGACTCCGGTCTGGCAGAAGCTCAAGTACGAGGGTGGTGTGCACCGTGTGCAGCGGGTGCCGGTCACCGAATCCCAGGGCCGGATCCACACCTCCGCTGCGGGCGTGCTCGTGCTACCCGAAGCCGAAGACGTCGATGTGGACATCGACATGAACGATCTGCGGATCGACGTCTACCGCTCGTCCGGACCGGGCGGGCAGAGCGTCAACACCACCGACTCGGCCGTGCGGATCACCCACGTCCCGACCGGCACGGTGGTCGCTATGCAGAACGAGAAGAGCCAGTTGCAGAACCGGGAGGCCGCCCTGCGAGTACTGCGCGCTCGGCTGCTCGCCCACGCTCAGGAGCAGGCGGCCGAGGCAGCATCGGACGCTCGCCGCTCCCAAGTCCGAACGGTGGACCGGTCCGAGCGGGTCCGAACGTACAACTTTGCCGAGAACCGGATCGCCGACCACCGGGTGAACTTCAAGGCCTACAACCTCGACCAGGTGCTCGACGGTGCTCTGGACGACGTGATCGAAGCCCTGACCAAGGCCGACACCGAGGCGGCACTGGCCGGCAACACCGAACACTGAGCGTCGTTCCGCGATGAGCGACCCGCCATGAGCCGTCAGGTGCGGACCGAACTGCGGACCGCGGACAAGGCGTTGGCCACGGCCGGTATCGCCTCGCCACGGGTCGATGCCGAGTTGCTGCTCGCCCACCTGCTGGGTGTGCCGCGCAGTGCCCTGCTGTTGGTCGATGAGTTGACCGAGACGCAGTCCCTGGCGTTCCGGGAGTTGTTGGCGCGCCGCGGCGAAGGTGTTCCGCTGCAGTACCTCACCGGCAGCGCGCCCTTTCGGTACCTGGACCTCGTGGTCGGCCCCGGCGTCTTCATTCCTCGCCCGGAAACCGAACTCCTGCTCGATCTGGCGGCACCGCGGCTCGCCAACGCCTCCGTGGTTGTTGACCTCTGTGCCGGCTCAGGCGCGATCGCCCTTGCGGTAGCGAATGAATACCCATCGGTGCGGGTGATCGCAGTCGAACGGTCCGCACCCGCGCTCAGCTGGCTGCGGCGTAACGCGGGCCGCCAGGCGCTGGCGGGCGACCCTCAGATCGAGATCGTGGCAGCCGATGTTTCCGACCCAGGATTGCTCGTCGAACTGGTCGGCCGGGTCGACGTCGTGCTCAGCAATCCTCCCTACGTGCCGGCGTCGCTACGTACCGGCCTCGGTCGTGAGATCGCTCACGATCCGGACGAGGCGGTCTTTTCCGGCGCCGATGGCCTGGAACTGATGCCGACGGTGCTGGCTTGTGCCCACCGACTCCTCCGGCCGTCAGGCCTTGTGGCGATCGAACACGACGACAGCCAGGGCGACACCGCGCCGGCCCTGCTGCGATCCGAGGGCCGATGGGCCGAGGTCGGAGATCATGTGGATCTGGCCGGCCGGCCGCGTTTCGTGATGGCCACGCGGCAGTGACCCCGCGGCAACGGCGACCCAACAGCAACGGCGCAACGGACTCGGGCAAGATGGTCGCGTGAGCGACATGCTGGATTGCACCGACCCGACCAACCGTGCGACTGCGATCGCCGCGGCCACCCGGGCCGTTGAAGGCGGTTCGGTCATCGTGTTCCCGACTGACACGCTGTACGGCATCGGGGTCGACGCCTTCAACTCAGCCGCGGTGAGCGGGTTGCTGGCGGCCAAAGGGCGCGGGCGTGACATGCCGGTGCCGGTTCTGGTCGGCTCGTGGAACACCGTGGACGGCCTGCTGAGTTACGTGTCCTCCGACACCCGCAACCTGATCGAAGCCTTCTGGCCCGGGGGATTGACGCTGATTGTGGAGCATGCACCCTCGCTGGCCTGGGACCTCGGCGACGCCCGCGGCACGGTGGGTATCCGGATGCCGCTACATCCCGTCGCATTGGAGTTGCTGGCGATCACAGGGCCGATGGCGGTATCCAGCGCCAACCGGACCACGATGCCGGCCCCGACGAATGTGCAGCAGGCCTACGACCAGCTGGGGGAGTCGGTCTCGGTATATCTGGACGGTGGCGAGGTGCCGATCGGGCGACCGTCCACCATCGTCGACCTGACCTCTGAGGTTCCTTCGCTGGTCCGTGAGGGCGCTGTCAGCCTGGAGGCCTTGCGCGCGGTTGTGCCGGCGATTTCCGGGCCGGCAGGCTGAGCGCGGGTTGGTATCTGACCACTCGACCGATGAGCTGTCGAGCCTTCACTTGCGACCCAGGCCCTGCGGCTAACCTCTGCTGAGCGGCGGGATCGTAAAGCGGACGCCGGAGCGATCCTGTGGCCATTGAACAGAGAGGCAGCCGGACCCGACGTGCACCCGTCACTTGAATACGCCCTGGTCGGCTGCATCGCCGCCATAGGTAGCTATCTGTTCACCCCGGTGGCGCGGCAGTTGGCCACCAAGTGGGGTGCGGTGGCCAAGCCGCGGGATCGCGACGTGCATGCCGTCGATACGCCCCGGCTCGGCGGTATCGCGCTACTGGTCGGCTTCGCGGTGGCCATGGTCGTCGCCCATGCCCTGCCGACGTTGCGGAGCACGTTCGCAGACGGGACGGAGATCGGCGGCGTGCTCTGGGGAGGCCTGATCATCTGCGGGCTCGGGGTGATCGATGATCGTTACGAACTCGATTCACTGACCAAATTCGCCGGCCAGGTGCTTGCTGCGGCCGTGATGTCGATCGTGGGTGGCATTCAGTTGCTGACCCTCTACGTCCCGTGGGGCCACACCGGCATCGTGTTGGATCGCGATGCGAGTGTCGAGCTGACCATCCTGCTCACCGTGCTGACCATCAACGCGATCAACTTCATCGACGGACTCGACGGACTGGCCGCCGGCGTGACGGCGATCCAGGGTATTGCATTCTTCGCCTACAGCTATCACCTCGCCGCAGCCGGCAATTTCGGCATCGCCGCCGCCCCGACCCTGATCTGCGCCGGGCTGGTCGGAGCGTGCCTCGGCTTCCTGCCGCACAACTTTGCACCGGCCCGGATCTTCATGGGGGATTCCGGCTCGATGTTGGTGGGCCTGATGTTGTCGGCCGCGGCGACCACCGCAGTGTCCAAACTCGACCCACAGTCCCTCGGTCGTACCGGGGTGCTCCCGCTGTACCTGCCCCTCATCCTGCCCCTGGCCGTCCTCGCCCTCCCGTTCGGTGACCTGTTGCTCGCCGTCATCCGGCGGCTCAGGCGTGGCCAGTCACCGTTCGCACCGGACAAGGAGCACTTGCACCACCGGCTGATGGAACTCGGTCACACCCATCGGCGGGCTGTCCTGGTGCTCTACTTCTGGTCGGCTGTGTTGGCTTTCGGGGCCGTCGCGATGGCGGTGACCCGAGGCCCCTGGTTGGTGATCAGTGTCGTCGGAGCGCTACTGCTCGCAGGCATCTTGATCACCGCGATCCCGCGCCTGAGATCTGCCCGCCTGCCATGAGCTCTGACCGCGCAGGCCGGCCTGGTCTTCGGTGGATCCTGCTCGGTGTCGCGGCGGCAGCGGGCGGTACGGGGTTCGCCATGGCGTCCGCACCGGGCGCCCGGGCCGGGCTGAGCTTCGTCGGGGGACTGGCGCTGGTTGTCGGCGCGTTCGAGTTCGGCGCTTTCAACATTCGATTCACCGGCCGCTATCTGCCCCACCTGACGCTGCTGGTGGCGATGCTCAGCTATGCGACCACGGCTATTGCGTTGGCCCTCGTGCTGGCCGCCTCGAGCCCGCGAGTGGTGGACGGGCCGGCAATCGCGAGCGGACTTTTGGTGGGCCTGATCATCTGGATCGCAACAGAGATCGCTCGGACCAGGGTGCGGTCCTAGCATTCAATGGGGCCTGTTAGCATTTCGAACAGATGAACCGTCCGTCAGATCCCGGCGCTCCGGCGCCGGGCGGTGATCCGTGGGCGGCGTTCGGTTACCTGGTGGCCGGCGTCGGTCTTTATGGCGTCGTCGGCTGGGGACTGAGCATCTGGCTTCACCACGACTACTGGATTCCGATCGGCATTCTGGTCGGAGCGGGGTTCGGGCTGTACCTGGTCTTCGCCCGCTACCTGCTGCGCGGATCCGACGAGCACGACGACCCCAGCCCGGGTTCGAGCACCACCACAGACGACGACGATGCAGCCCGAAGACAACGGCCAGATAGTGATGACCGAGGAGAGACTGCGTGAGCCATTCCGCAAGCGGGGTCCTTGCCACAGAAGGATTCCACGCACCCGGACCTATCGACTTCTTCCTGCCTGATTTCACAGGTAAGTCATGGAATCAAGACGGCTACCAGGTCCTGCTGACGAAATCCTCCCTGCTGCTCGTACTCGGCGCTGTGGTCGCATACCTGTTCCTGGCCATGACCTCCCGCCGGGGCAAGGTCGTGCCCACGAAGGGGCAGTACCTGGGCGAGCAGGCTTACAGCTTCGTCCGTAACGGCGTCGCCCAGGACATCATCGGCGCGAAGGACTTCAAGCGCTATGTCCCATTACTGGTATCGCTGTTCTTCTTCATCGTGGTCAACAACCTGTTCAGCATCGTCCCGCTCCTGCAGTTCGCGCCGTTCTCCCGCGTCAGCTTCGCCTACGGGCTGGCCGTCCTCGTTTGGATCGTCTACAACACCGTAGGGATCATGGACAAGGGATTGCTGGGCTACCTCAAGCACTCCACGATTCCGGCCGGCGTCCCCGGCTGGATCCTGCCGCTGCTGATCCCGCTGGAGTTCCTGTCAAACATCATCATCCGGCCGATCACGATGTCGCTGCGACTGTTCGCGAACATGTTCGCCGGTCACTTGTTGCTGATCCTGTTCTCCACGGGTGGGGCTTACCTGTTGCTGCACGCCACCGGATCGGTGGTCCTCAAGCCGGCCGGCGTGTTCGCGTTCGCCCTGGGCGTGGCCATCGGATTCCTCGAAGTCGTCGTCGCACTATTGCAGGCATACGTCTTCACGTTGCTGACCGCGCAGTACATCTCCGGCGCACTGGCGTCCGAGCACTGATCCGTTCGACCGCTACGACCAGTTTGACCGCGCACCATGCGCACCTCGATTAAGGTCACGATCGGCCAGACCGGCCGAGAAACGAAAGGAAACCCACATGAGCGGCTCGCTCAACATGGTTGGCTACGGCCTCGCGGCAATCGGCCCGGGTGTTGGTATCGGCCTGATCTTCGCCGCATACATCAACGGCACGGCTCGCCAGCCCGAGATGCAGAGCCGGCTGCAGCCGATCGCGATTCTGGGCTTCGCGCTTGCCGAGGCACTTGCCATCATCGGTATCGCGCTGGCCTTCGTCATCAAGTAATCCGGCCAGAGCAGCACCTAGCACTAGGGGTCTGAACATGACACCGATCTTTTTAGCGGCGGCTACGACCACGCCGGAGGAGCCTAACCCGCTCGTGCCGCATGTCTCGGAGATCGTCCTCGTCCTGGTCATCTTCGGGTTGCTGTTCCTGCTCGTCCGCAAATACGTCGTCCCCGCGTTCGAAAAGTCGTTCGCGGAGCGTCGCGATGCCATCGAAGGCGGCATCGAGCGGGCCGAACAGGCACAGGCCGAGGCGGCGCGCCTGCTGGAGCAGTACAACGCCCAACTGGCCGAGGCCCGGGCTGAGGCGGCCCAGATCCGTGAGGGTGCCCGCGCCGAGGCGCAGCGCATCGTCGAGGACCTGCGCAGCCAGGCCCAGGAGGAGTCCGCGCGGATCGTGGCGCGCGGTGCCGAGCAGCTCGCGGCCCAGCGCAGCCAGGTGGTGCGTGAACTCCGCGGCGAAATCGGCACCCTGGCGGTGGAATTGTCGGAGAAGATCGTCGGTCAGACCCTGTCCGACGATGCGTCGGTCCGCAGCACGGTGGATGCCTTCCTCGCCGAAATCGAGCAGCAGCAGGCCAGTGGCGCGGCGCGCGCCGGTGGCCCGGGTGGCGCAGCATGATCCACGCGGCCTCGCGCCAGGCGCTCGCAGAGGCACGCGCGCGACTGAACGGCCTGCTGGAAACGCTGGATTCCCGCGACGGCGAGGCCGAGAGGACCCTGGCCGCCGAGCTTTACGCGGCCGCGGACCTGTTGGCGGGGCAGCCACGGCTGCGCCGGACCCTGGCCGATCCGTCCACGGACGCCAGCACCCGTGGCGGCTTGGCGCGCACCCTGCTCGGCAGCCGGCTGTCGCCGGCCTCGGTCACCATGGTGGTCGCTGCGGTCGAACAGCGCTGGTCATCGCCCTGGGATCTCACCGACAGCCTCGAGATTCTCGCAGACGACGCCCTGCTGGCATCGGCCCTGAAGCGCGGTGAACTCGACAGCGTGGAAGACGAGCTCTTCCGATTCGAGCGGATCCTCGCGGCCAGCGGCGAGTTGAGTTCAGCTCTGGACGAGGCGATCGTGCCGGCTGAGCGGCGTGTGCAGCTGCTGCACGCGGTACTGGACGGCAAAGCCAGCGCGATCACCGTCGAACTGGTCGCCCATGCGGTGGCCAGCGGGCGCAAGCGCAGCGTGCAGCTGGCGATCGACGACCTGCTCGAAGCGAGCGCCATGCGCCGTGACCGGTCGGTGGCGCGGGTGCTTTCGGCGACCGAGTTGACCGCCGAGCAGACCCAGCGGCTGGCATCGGCGTTGTCGGGGATGTACGGGCGGCCGATCGATGTCCGCACCGCAGTGGATCCGGCAATCCGGGGCGGCCTGGTCGTGCGAGTCGGCGACGAGGTCATCGACGGTACCGTCGCAAGCAGGCTCGCGGCAGCAAGGTCAGCCCTGGCGGGCTGACGGACTAGACACATCGCCGCCGGCCCGGCGCCCATCAGCGGACGGACCGGAGGCGCACCAGCTACACCGATAGATTCACGGCAATATCTAGCGATCGAGATTGAGGAACCAAGATGGCTGAGTTGACGATCTCCGCCGACGAGATCCGGAGTGCGCTCGAGGGTTACGTTTCCTCGTACTCCCCGGAGGCCTCCCGCGAAGAGGTCGGCGTCGTTTCCGACACCGGTGACGGCATCGCCCACGTCGAGGGACTGCCCAGCGCGATGACCAACGAACTCCTGGAGTTCGAGGGCGGCACTTTGGGCCTGGCCCTGAACCTCGATGTGCGCGACATCGGTGTGGTCATCCTGGGCGACGCCTCCCAGATCGAGGAGGGTCAGCCGGTCAAGCGGACCGGTGAGATCCTCTCCGTCCCGGTCGGCGACAACTTTCTCGGGCGCGTTGTGAACCCGCTCGGTGTGCCGATCGACGGCCTGGGAGAGATCGTTGCCGAGGAACGTCGTGCCCTCGAGCTGCAGGCGCCGACGGTCGTCCAGCGCAAGGAGGTCCGCGAGCCGCTGCTCACCGGCATCAAAGCCATCGACGCGATGACCGCGATCGGCCGTGGACAGCGACAGCTGATCATCGGTGACCGCCAGACCGGCAAGACGACGGTGGCGCTCGACGCGATCATCAACCAGCGTGAGAACTGGAAGTCCGGTGACCCCAAACAGCAGGTTCGCTGCATTTATGTGGCCATCGGGCAGAAGGGTTCCACGATCGCCGGGGCCAGGAACACGCTCGAAGAGGCAGGCGCGCTGGAATACACCACCATCGTGGCGGCCCCCGCCTCGGACTCTGCCGGATTCAAATACCTCGCGCCGTACACCGGTTCGGCCATCGGCCAGCACTGGATGTATGACGGCAAGCACGTCCTCATCGTGTTCGACGACCTGTCCAAGCAGGCTGAGGCCTACCGCGCGGTCTCCTTGTTGCTGCGTCGGCCACCGGGCCGCGAGGCTTACCCGGGCGACGTCTTCTACTTGCACTCCCGGCTGCTCGAGCGCTGCGCGAAGCTGTCCGACGAGCTTGGCGGCGGTTCCATGACCGGGTTGCCGATCATCGAGACCAAGGGCAACGACGTGTCGGCCTACATCCCGACCAACGTCATCTCCATCACCGACGGCCAGTGTTTCCTGGAGACCGACCTCTTCAACGCCGGTGTCCGCCCGGCCATCAACGTCGGTATCTCGGTGTCCCGGGTCGGCGGCGCCGCCCAGACGAAGGCGCTGAGGTCGGTGGCGGGTCGGCTGCGCGTTGACCTTGCGCAGTACCGCGAGCTGGAAGCCTTCGCGGCCTTCGGTTCGGACCTGGACAAGGCCAGCCAGCAACAGTTGCAGCGTGGTTCGCGACTGGTCGAGCTGCTGAAGCAGCCGGCATCCTCACCGTTCCCGCCGGAGAAGGAGGTCGTCTCGATCTGGGCCGGCACGACCGGCGTGCTGGACGACCTCGAGGTCTCTGACGTGCGTCCGTTCGAGGCTGCCCTGCATGATTACATCGCGCACAGCAAGCCGGAGATCTTCTCGGCGATCCTCAACACCGGCCTACTCGAGGACGACACGATCAAGGCGCTCGAAGGTGCGGCCGCCGAGGTCAAGTCCCAGTTCAATGCCGACAAGAAGGCCAACAGCGAGGCCGCCTCGGCGGCGGACGCCCCGGCTCCGCGCCGGGTGAACAACGTCGACGACGCCGTTGCCGCGGACGCGAAGTCGTAGCTGATGGGAGCTCAGCTTCGGGTCTATCGGCGGCAGATCAAGTCGACCCAATCGACCCAGAAGATCACCAAGGCGATGGAGCTCATCGCCGCTTCGCGGATCGTCAAGGCCCAGAACAGGGTCAATGCGGCCCGGCCGTACGCCGATGAGCTGACCCGCGCCCTGGGTGCCCTGGGGAAGGACACCTCGCTGAAGCATCCGTTACTGACCGGGTTGGCGGAGCCCAAGCGGACCGGCATCCTGGTGGTCACCTCGGACCGCGGGCTGGCTGGTGGCTACAGCGCGAACGCGCTCAAGAAGGCGAACGAGCTGGCCGCGCAGGTCCGAGCGGACGGCAAGGAGCCCGTTCTCTACGTGATCGGACGCAAGGGTGTCGGTTTCTACCGCTTCCGTCAGATCCCGGTGGCAGGCAGTTGGACCGGATTCTCCGAGCAGCCGAAGTTCCTGGACGCCCGCGATGCCACCGAAACCGTGGTGTCGGCCTTGCAGGCGACGAGCGAGGCCGAGTCCGGGGAAGCGGCCGGCATCGACGAGCTCTACGTGGTCTACACGAGATTCGAGTCGATGGTGACTCAGACTCCGGTCGCCGTCCAGGTCGCACCGGTTCGTGCCTCCCAGGACGCGATCGAAGCTCTCGAAGGTACCGAGGCCTCCGAGGACAGCGACGGTCCGGGACCCTCTTACGACTTCGAGCCCGAACCGGAAGAACTGCTCGGCGCCCTGCTGCCGCGTTACATCAGCGCTCGGATCTTCTCGGCGCTGCTGGAATCGGCGGCGTCGGAATCGGCGGCCCGGCGGCGGGCCATGAAGTCGGCCTCGGACAATGCGTCCGATCTGATCAAGACGTACACGCGGTTGGCGAACCAGGCTCGCCAGGCCGAGATCACCCAGGAAATCAGCGAGATCGTCGGCGGCGCCGATGCTCTTGCCGCAGCAGGAAGTGACCAGTAGATGACCACTCTCTTCGAAGATGCCCCGTCGACCGACGCCGCGGCGGGAGGCATCGGCCGAGTAGTCCGCGTGACCGGTCCGGTCATCGACGTCGAGTTCGGGCGGAACAACATCCCGTCGCTGTACAACGCGCTGACCGTCGAGGTCGAGCTCGGTGAGCTCTCCAAGACGCTGACCCTCGAGGTCGCCCAGCACATCGGCGACGACATGGTCCGGGCGATCGCGCTGCAGCCGACCGACGGCGTGGTCCGTGGCGCCGAGGTGACCGACACCGGTTCGCCGATCACGGTGCCCGTCGGTGACATCACCAAGGGGCACGTGTTCAACGCCCTCGGCATCCCGCTGGACGAGGCCGGCCTGAAGCTGGAGTTTCCCGAGCGCTGGTCCATCCACCGCGAACCGCCGCCCTTCGACCAGCTCGAGTCCAAGACCGAGCCGATGTGGACGGGCATCAAGGTCATCGACCTGCTGACCCCATACGTGACCGGTGGAAAGATCGGCCTGTTCGGTGGTGCCGGTGTCGGCAAGACGGTGCTCATCCAGGAGATGATCTACCGGGTCGCCGAAAACTTCGGTGGTGTCTCGGTGTTCGCCGGCGTCGGTGAGCGCACCCGTGAGGGCAATGACCTCATCGCGGAGATGACCGAATCAGGCGTGCTGGACAAAACCGCGCTGGTCTTCGGTCAGATGGACGAGCCGCCGGGCACCCGACTGCGGGTGGCCCTGTCGGCGCTGACCATGGCCGAGTACTTCCGCGACGTGCAGGGCCAGGACGTGCTGCTCTTCATCGACAACATCTTCCGGTTCACGCAGGCCGGGTCCGAGGTATCGACGCTGCTCGGCCGGATGCCGTCGGCGGTCGGTTACCAGCCGACCCTGGCCGATGAGATGGGCCAGTTGCAGGAGCGGATCACCTCGACGCGTGGTCACTCGATCACCTCGATGCAGGCGATCTACGTGCCGGCTGACGACATCACCGACCCGGCCCCCCACACGGCGTTCGCGCACCTCGACGCTACGACCGTGCTCTCTCGTCCGATCTCGGAAAAGGGCATCTATCCCGCCGTCGACCCGCTGGACTCCACCTCGCGCATCCTGGATGCCCAGTACATCGGCCAGGAGCACTACGACGTGGCCCAGGAGACCAAGCGGATCCTGCAGCGCTACAACGAACTGCAGTCCATCATCGCCATCCTGGGCATCGACGAGCTTTCCGAAGAGGACAAGATCCTGGTCGGCCGGGCTCGTCGGATCGAGCGATTCCTGTCGCAGAACACCTTCGTGGCCAAGCAGTTCACCGGCATCGAGGGCTCGTTCGTCCCGATCGAGGAGACCATCGACGCGTTCAAGCGACTCGCGTCCGGTGACTTTGACGGCTATCCGGAGCAGGCCTTCTTCATGTGCGGTGGCATCGAGGACCTTGAGCAGAAGGCGCACGAACTCAACAAGGCCTAGCACGGTCGGCGTCGGAGTTTCAGTTCCAACGGGACCGCGGTCCTGAACAGCGAGGGCGGTACAGATGGCGACCATGCAGGTCGAACTGGTGTCGGTCGAACGGCCGATCTGGTCGGGCGAGGCCACGGCGGTGTACGCCCGCACCAGTGAGGGCGAAATCGGCGTGCTGCCCGGGCATGCGCCGTTGCTCGGAGCACTGGCACCGGGTTGGCTGGTTCGCATCCAGCAGGCCGATGGGGTGGAGCAGCGCATCGCGGTGCACGGCGGCTTCCTCTCGGTCCGCGAGGACGGCGTATCCGTGCTCGCGGAGATGGCCGAGTCCGCCGATGAGATCGACGTGGCGCGTGCGCATGCCGCGCTGGAGCGGTCCGGCTCGGGATCGGGCGAGGGCACCGTAGCGGCCCGGGACCGGGCACTGGCCCGACTGCGCGCAGCAGGAGAGCAAGTCTGACGTAATACTGGTCCGCCGGTGGTCGGCGGGCTTTCTTTCCGCCGATGGAGGCACACGGTGAAGGTGGTCGAGGTACTCGGCCTGGTTGCCGTGTGCCTTTTGGTCATCTGTGCGATCGCCGCCTTTGTGCTGGTCATCCTGCATCAGCGGCGCATGGTGTCATCGGTGGGCAGCCTGGCAGTGGCGCTGAAGCGAGGCGATCAACGCTGGGCCAACGGAGTCGGCAGGTACGCCGGTGACGAGTTCGTCTGGTACCGGACGTTATCCCTGTCGCCCACGGCGGCCATCCGGATGCCCCGCGCCGAGCTGACCGTGGTTTCGAACCGGGCCTGGAATCCCAGTCGCGACATGGCGCTGCGGCCTAACCTCTCCATCGTGGAATGCCTTTTCCGCGACGAGCGGATCTCCCTCGGCTTCCCGGACAGCGGGTTGACGGGCTTTCTGTCCTGGCTTGAAGCGTCAGCTCCTAGGTTCTGACCTAGCTCTGGCTCTGCGGCTCTGCGGCTCCGCGGCTCTGTGACCCGGCGACCACCGGCGTGAGTTACGCAAACTATGTCTCAGATACGCCAGACATGCCGTATCTGAGGCACACTTCGCGTAACTCGACGGTGGCCGCCCGCCATGGTTCGCGTAACTCGATGGTGCCCGGCCCTTTCATTGCCTGTCGCTGCCGCCTGGCTGCCACAGGATGTCGCCGGACGGGTTGGCGCACCGGGCGAGGATGAACAACAGGTCCGACAGCCGGTTCAAGTAGGTAGCGGTGAGCGAGTTCGTGCTCTCCGGATCGGCCTGAATCAGCGCCCAAGTGGAGCGTTCGGCTCGGCGGGCGACCGTACGTGCGGTGTGCAGCAGGGCGGCGCCTGGTGTGCCCCCGGGCAGGATGAAGCTGGTCAGCTTGCCCAACTCCGCGTTGAACTCGTCGCACCAGCCTTCGAGCCTGGTGATGTAACTCTCGGTGATGCGCAGCGGCGGGTACTTCGGATCGACGATGATCGGCGTGCAGAGATCAGCCCCGACATCGAACAGGTCGTTCTGCAGCCGACCGATCACGGCGGCGATGCGTTCGTCCAGGCCACCCATCGCCAACGCCACGCCCAGTGCAGCGTTGGTCTCGTCGGAATCGGCGTATGCGGCTACCCGGACGTCGGTCTTGGCCACTCGGCTCATATCGCCGAGCGCAGTGGTGCCAGTGTCACCGGTCTTGGTGTAGATGCGGGTCAGATGCACGGCCATGGACGCCAATCTAGTGTTGTGGACCGGCGGGCGACGACAGGCCGCCGACTAGGCTGTTCGGGTGCAGGTATTCCGAGTGGTTGGTGGCGCCAGACTGGTGGGCGAGGTTCCGGTGGTCGGGGCGAAGAACAGTGTGCTGAAGCTGATGGCCGCGGCCCTGCTGGCACCCGGTCGATCGACCATATCGAACCTGCCGGCCATCTCCGACGTCACGATCATGAACCAGCTCCTGGAACGCCTCGGGTGCACGGTGACCGAACATCGCGACGCCAGCGGCACCGACGTGGTGTCGATCGACGTGCCCGATCTGCCCGAACACCGGGCACCGTATGAACTGGTCCGCAAGATCCGGGGCTCCATCTGTGTGCTCGGCCCATTGTTGGCCCGTTGCGG
This sequence comes from Pseudonocardiales bacterium, assembly GCA_030840295.1. Taxonomy (GTDB): domain Bacteria; phylum Actinomycetota; class Actinomycetes; order Mycobacteriales; family Jatrophihabitantaceae; genus Jatrophihabitans_A. The sequence goes on along the minus strand of JAVEET010000026.1, from coordinate 6,366 downwards.
GCGAGCGCAGGTGGCCCTGCCGGGCGGGGACGCCATCGGCTCACGTCCGCTGGACATGCATTTCATGGGCCTGGAGAAGATGGGCGCGGACGTTCGGGTCGAGCACGGTTACGTGATCGCCGAAGCCTCTCAGCTGCTCGGAGCAAACATCTGGCTGGACTTTCCCAGCGTCGGAGCGACCGAGAACATCATGACGACGGCCACCCTGGCCAAGGGCACCACAGTGATCGACAACGCCGCGCGGGAACCGGAGATCGTCGACCTGTGCCACATGATGGTGGCGATGGGTGCGCAGATCGGTGGCATCGGAACCTCGACGCTGGAGATCACCGGAGTGGACTCCCTGAAACCGACGAGTCACGCCGCGGTAGCCGATCGGATCGTGGCCGGAACCTGGGCCATGGCCGCGGCCATGACGCGCGGCGACGTGACGGTGCGCGGTGGAAATGCCGCGCACCTCGACATCGCCCTGGACAAACTGAGTACCTCGGGTGCCTCGGTGGAGGTGCTCGAGAACGGTTTCCGGGTCTCGGCGACCGATCGGCCACGTAGCTTCGATGTGGTGACCCTGCCTTATCCGGGACTGGCCACCGATCTGCAACCGCAGGCAATCGCGCTGCTCTCGATTGCCGAAGGCACCGCGATGATCACCGAAAACCTCTTCGAGGCCCGCTTCATGTTCTGCGACGAGATCGCGCGCATGGGGGCCGATGTGCGTACCGATGGCCACCATGCCGTGGTACGAGGCAAGCCTGAACTGTCCGGTGCGCCGGTACGGGCGACGGATATCCGGGCGGGGGTCGGGCTGGTCCTGGCCGGGCTGGTGGCCGAAGGCGTCACCGAGGTGTCCGAGATTCATCACATCGACCGGGGATACGTCCGTTTCGACGAGCAGATGCGGGCCCTTGGCGCCGATGTCACGCGGGTAGAGTCCGAAATCTTCTGACGTGCGTCAAGGCAAGGCGTCAAGGCAAGGCGTCAAGGCAAGGCGTCCGGGCCGGGCGTCGGGGCTGGTCCGTCGGGACCAACCGCGCGGTCAGCCGCCGAGCAGTTCCGAAGCCCGTTCCAGGTCAGGCCGGAACACCAACAGGTCGTACCGATCGACCTCCAAACGGGACAGCGAGCACCGGATCCCGGCCGCGGAAAGCCGGTCCTTGGCCCGGACGGCCGACGAGCGGCTGGCGGAGCGGAGCACCGGGGTCAGCAGGCCCAGATCGGCGTTGGGTCCCTGATCGGGCCGACCGGTACGCGGATGTGACGGCCGGAACACCCACCGGACGATGACGGCCAGCAGGCCGGCCATCACGAAGGCGGTGATCGGCACGGAGAAGTCGAATCCCATGCCTCTGCCTCCCAATCCGGCGGCCCGTCCTATCCCGAGGATATGGTCGCAACCGCCATTGCGAACAGGACGGCACTGACCGGTTCACGCGTCGCGGTTGACCGCTCCCGCAACCACCGGCGCCTCGGTCGACCATGGGAAGTTGATCCACCGGTCGGTGCGTCGCCAGACATACTCGCTCTTGACCGTCGACGTCGGCTTCTCATAGACGACCGCACACCGCACGTCGGCCACATGCGCGGCGCAGAAATCCTTGACCAGACGCAAAGTCGCGCCGGTGTCGGCCACGTCGTCGGCGACGAGCACTCGGGCGCCGGACAGATCCACCGGTTGGGGCACCGGCGGCAGGACGACCGGCAGATCGAGCCGGGAGTTCACGCCGGTATAGAACTCCACGTTCATCACATGCAGATTCTTGACGTCCAACGCGTAGCCGAGTGCACCGGCCGCGAACAGGCCCCCGCGCGCGATGGCCAGAATCAGATCCGGACGAAACCCGTCATCGGCGATGCTCTGCGCCAACTGGCGGCTGGCGATCCCGAAGTCCGACCAGGTCAAGGTCTCGCGTTCTGCCGACGTCATGCCGGAATCCTGCCATGCAGCGTGGCCCGACGGCCGTGGGTTGCGGGATTCGGGAGGCGGGAGGCGGGAACCCGCGTGCGAACTGAGCCACAACCACCTACTCACCGGTAGCCCGTGGTGTCACACTCGCGGGATGGCTAGTACCGAACGCGACAAGCCGTGGGTGATGCGAACCTATGCGGGGCATTCCAGCCCGGTGGAATCCAACGCGCTGTACCGTCGCAACCTTTCCAAGGGACAGACCGGGCTCTCGGTCGCCTTCGACCTGCCGACCCAGACCGGTTATGACCCGGATGCCGAACTCGCGCGGGGCGAGGTGGGCAAGGTCGGTGTACCGATCGCGCACATCGGCGATCTGCGGGCGCTCTTCGACGGCATCCCGCTCGATCAGATGAATACCTCGATGACCATCAACGCGCCGGCGATGTGGCTGCTCGCGCTGTATCTGGTGGTCGCCGAAGAGCACGCCGTCGCCGCGGGCCTCGATGCCGCCAAGGTGCGCGCCGAGCTCGCCGGCACCACGCAGAACGACATCGTCAAGGAGTACCTGTCCCGCGGAACGTTCATCTTCGGCCCGGAACCGTCGCTGCGGCTCATCACCGACATGATTGCGTACACGGTGTCCGAGGTGCCGAAGTGGAATCCCATCAATATCTGCAGCTACCACCTGCAGGAAGCCGGGGCCACGCCCGTGCAGGAGGTCGCGTTCGCCCTGACCACCGCCATTGCCGTACTGGACTCGGTTCGTGACTCCGGTCAGGTGCCGGCCGCGAAATTCGGCGAGGTCGTGCAGCGCATCTCGTTCTTCGTCAATGCCGGTGTTCGGTTCATCGAGGAGATGTGCAAGATGCGGGCCTTCGTCCGGCTGTGGGACGAGATCACGGCCGAACGGTACGGCGTCACCGATCCCAAACAGCGGCGACTGCGGTACGGCGTCCAGGTCAACTCACTCGGCCTGACCGAAGCGCAGCCCGAGAACAATGTCACCCGGATCCTGCTGGAGATGCTGGCCGTGACACTGTCCAAGGATGCTCGGGCGCGGGCGGTCCAACTGCCGGCCTGGAACGAGGCGCTCGGCCTGCCGCGGGCCTGGGACCAGCAGTGGTCATTGCGGATGCAGCAGGTCCTTGCCTTCGAAACTGATTTGCTCGAGTACGAGGACCTGTTCGAGGGGTCCAAGGTGATCGAGGCCAAGGTTGCCGACGTCGTGACCGGTGCCCGGGCCGAGGTCGACAAGATACTCGAGATGGGCGGCGCGGTCGCCGCGGTGGAGTCCGGCTACCTGAAGTCGGCGCTGGTGTCCTCGCTCGCTCACCGGCGCCGGCGTATGGAATCTGGCGAGGACATCGTGGTCGGCGTCAATCGGTTCACCGAGACCGAGCCCAATCCGCTCACCGCCGATCTGGACGCCGCCATCCTCACGGTGGACCCCGCTGTCGAACCGGCCGCGATCGCTGCGGTCCAGCGCTGGCGGGCCGATCGCGACCAGCTCGAGGCAGACGCGGCGCTGGCCGAACTCGTCAAGGTCGCCGAGACCTCGGAAAACCTGATGGACGCGACCATCCGGTGCGCCCGCGCCGGCGTCACCACCGGGGAGTGGTCGGAGGCGCTCCGCCAGGTGTTCGGTGAGTTCCGCGCGCCGACCGGCGTGGCCGGTGCAGCTACCGGAGCCGGCGACGCCGCCCTCGGTGCCGTGCGCAAGCGGGTGTCCGACACCGGCGCCGAACTGGGCTCGCCGCTGAAATTCCTGGTCGGAAAGCCTGGCCTGGACGGCCATTCCAACGGCGCCGAGCAGATTGCTGTTCGGGCCCGCGATGCCGGGTTCGAAGTCGTGTACGCCGGGATCCGGCTTACCCCGGCGCAGATCGTGGCATCGGCGGTCGAGGAGGACGTGGACGTGGTCGGGCTGTCGGTGCTCTCCGGCTCACATCTGTCCGTGGTTCCTGACGTGCTGGCCGGGCTCCGCGCGGCCGGCCTCGATGACGTTGCGGTAGTGCTCGGCGGCATCGTGCCCGAAGCTGACGCCGACCGGCTGAGGGCCCTGGGGGTGGCCCGGGTGTTCACGCCCAAGGACTTCCAGATCAGCGACGTGCTCGACCAGGTGGTGGATGCGATTCGCGAGGCACACGCCTTGAACTGACCGATCTGCCGGCTGGGACTAGGTCGTCACGGCCACGTCGCGCTGTCCCTCGACACGCAGCCGGCCCACCTCGCCGATCCGCAGGGTGACGCCTGGGGACCGTCCCCAATTTGTCTTGATCGCGAGGAGCTCCCGACCCCGGGCATCCGGGGCCAGCCAGGTTTGGCGGAGGACGCCGGCCCGCCGCAGCTCCGCTCGCCGCCACCGCCGAAGGCGTCGAACCGGTTTCCCCAGAACGCAACCTTGATACTCACCACAACCGAACCGTCCAGGGACGATACCGGGTAGACGCCGTCGGACCGGCGAACGGGAAAGCCGATCACCTGCGGCAGGGTAGCTCCTACTCGGTCACGAGCCGACACGGTACCCGGGACGGTGTAAGCAGACCGGTAGGCTTCGCCGGGTGCGCCTGGTGATTGCTCGTTGCTCCGTGGACTACATCGGCCGACTCACCGCGCATCTGCCGATGGCACCGCGGTTGCTGATGGTCAAGCACGACGGATCGGTGTTGGTGCACGCCGACGGTGGCTCCTACAAGCCCCTGAACTGGATGTCCCCGCCCTGTCGGCTCGACGAGGCCGAGGGGCTGTGGACCGTCACCAACAAGGCCGGCGAGCAACTGCTTATCACTGTGGAGGAGATCTTGCACGATTCCTCCCACCAGCTTGGGGTCGATCCCGGCCTCGTCAAGGACGGCGTGGAGGCCCATCTGCAGGTCCTGTTGGCCCAGCACATCGAGACGGTCGGCGAGGGATATCGCCTGGTGCGGCGGGAATACCCCACCGCCATCGGCCCGGTGGACATCATGGCTCGCGATGCGCAGGGCGGCGCGGTGGCGATCGAGATCAAGCGGCGCGGCGAGATCGATGGGGTGGAACAGCTGACCCGTTACCTCGAACTGCTCAACCGCGATCCCCTGCTGGCCCCCGTCAAGGGCATTTTTGCCGCCCAGGAGATCAAGCCGCAGGCCCGCACGCTAGCTCTCGATCGTGGAATCAGCTGTCTGCTACTGGACTACGACCTGTTGCGCGGCCGGGACGATCCGTCGCAGCGGCTGTTCTGAGCCCTAGCTGGTGTTGTTGGCTACTGGTCAGTAACCTCGGGCCATGATCGCTGCGCCCATGCCGGCCGACACTGCATCTCCTACCACCGATGTGTCCACCTTTAAATCCCTCGATCCGGCAACCGGGGAGGTGGTCGCGAGCTTTGCCGTCCACACCGAGGACGAGGTCAAGGACACCGTGCGGCGGGCGCAGGTCGCCGCGCAGTACTGGGCCGGTCTGGGGGAGCGGGCACGGCGCAGTCGCCTGGCGGCCTGGCGCTCCCAGCTGGTCGAGCGCACCGACGAGCTCGCAGCACTGATCCATGTCGAGAACGGAAAGCCCCTCGACGACGCAGTCGTGGAGGTCAGCATCGCTATCGCGCACCTGGACTGGGCCACCCAGCACGCCCGCAAGATCCTGGGCCGGCGCCGGGTGCTGCCCGGCGTGCTGGCGCCAAATCACGCGGCCACCGTGGAGTACCTGCCGTTCGGTGTGGTGGGGGTCATCGGTCCCTGGAACTATCCGGTGCACACTCCGATGGGATCAATCTCCTATGCTCTCGCGGCCGGGAACGCCGTTGTCTTCAAACCCAGTGAGTTCACCTCCGCGGTGGGAACCTGGCTCGTGGATTCGTTTGCCGAAGTGGTGCCCGAGCAGCCGGTCTTCCAACTAGTGACCGGATTCGGCGCGACCGGCGCCGCGCTGTGCACGGCCGGCGTCGACAAGCTCGCATTCACCGGATCGGCCCGCACCGGTAAGCGGGTGATGGCCGCCTGCGCCGAAACCCTTACCCCCTGTGTCATCGAAGGCGGCGGCAAGGACGCGATGATCGTTGCCGCCGACGCCGACGTGGAATTAGCAGCGGCGCAGGCCGTCTGGGGAGCTATGTTCAACGGTGGCCAGACCTGCGCCGGCGTCGAGCGGGTGTACGTCGAGGCCCCGATCTACGAGCATTTTCTGGCCAGGGTGCGGCTCCATGCCGCCAAGCTCACGGTCGGTGAATCGGCCGACTCCGATTACGGCGCCATCACTATGCCCGGCCAGGTCGATATCATCGCCGCCCATATCGACGACGCGTTGGCCCGCGGTGGGCGGGCCCTGGTGGGTGGCCGCGAGTCGGTACGGGCACCCTTCATCGAGCCGGTTGTCCTGGTCGATGTGCCGCGGGATTCGGTGGCGGTAACCGAGGAGACCTTTGGCCCGACCATGGTCATCGACCGGGTAGCCGACCTGGACGAGGCCGTCGAGCAGGCCAATTC
>JAVEET010000276.1 GCA_030840295.1 Pseudonocardiales bacterium | reverse complement strand
TCGGCGACTTGTAGAACGGGCTCAGCCAGAGTGCGTCCACGCCCAGCAACGCCAGGTAGTCCAACCGGTCCTTGACCCCGATGAGGTCACCGACGCCGTCGCCGTTGCCATCAGCGAAGCTCTTGGGATAGACCTGATAGAAGACCGCTGTGCGCCACCAGTCGGACCCGCTGCGGTATTCCGCAGTCAGCTCCTCGCCGACGAGTTCGCCGTCGAGTTCGCCGTCGTACTCGGCTCCCGTCAGATCGAGGTTCGCTGCCTGGTCGGCGGATCGGCCCGCTCGCTGGTCGAGCGGGGCGCTGAGGTCGTGCTGGTCCTGATGAGCGTCGGACACGCGAGGTTCCTCCGGAAACTTGCGGTGGTGAGATGGCTGTTTGGCTGCAGCCTAGTTCGTAGACGCCTAGCTGAAAGCCCTTGTGGAACTACATTCTGTATCGATCAAGAAGGATGTGCAAGTCCCGCCGATGATCCACCGGTTGACATCACGCGCGGGTGTTGCGCATCGAGTCGGCAGCCATGACGAGGTAGTCCCAAATACGTCCGGCGATGTCCTCCGGCAGGTCAAGTGAATCCAGCGCAGCTCGCATATGGCGCAACCAAGAATCGCGCTCGGCCTCCCCGATGACAAACGGCGCGTGCCGCATGCGAAGTCGTGGGTGGCCGCGGGTCGAGGAGTAGGTGGACGGCCCGCCCCAGTACTGGATCAAGAACAGCGTCAGGCGTTCAGCCGCAGGTCCTAGATCCTCCTCGGGATAGAGCGGGCGCAGTAGCGGGTCGAGCGCGACGCCCTCGTAAAAGCGCTCGACCAGGGACCTGAAGGTCTGCTCGCCGCCCGCCCGTTCGAAGAATTGCGCGTCTACCACGACGGTGCGCCCCGAAACCTGGCGGACGCGGGGGGAGAGATCGGCACCTCTCTATTGTCCCTGCTGCCAATTGACCCGATGCCCCGGGGCGGTGTCTTCGCCGGTCAGTCCGACTGGACCGGCTGGACCGGCTGGACCGATTCGACGAGGCCGGCGTGGATACGGCCACGGAGCTCGCGGGCAACCCGCCATTGCTCCAGGGGACGAACTTTGGCGACCACCCGCAGGACCGTCTCCTCCCGGCTGATGCTCTCGACGCCGAGCACCTCCGGCTGGGCCAGGAACACCGGCTGCCACTTCGGTTCGGCATATAGCTGCGCCGAGGCCGCGGCCAGCGCGGCGGAGGCCGCCGAAAGATCGGCTGCCGCCGCTATCGGAACGTCGACCACGACCTGGGCGAACTGTTGCGACTGGTTGCCGACGCGGACGATCTCGCCGTTGCGGACGTACCACACGGTGCCCTGGACGTCACGGAGTCGGGTCGTCCGCAGGCCCACCGCTTCGACCGTGCCGGTGGCCTCCTTGACGTCGATCACGTCGCCTACCCCGTACTGATCCTCGAGGATCATGAACACGCCAGCCAGAAAGTCCTTCACGATGTTCTGGGCGCCGAAGCCGAGGGCGACCCCGATCAGCGAGGTGCCGGCCACGAATGGCAACAGGTTGACCCCGATCAGGCCCAGGACGATCAGGAACCCGGTCACGAACACCAGGAAGCTCACGGCGCTCTTGAGGATCGAGCCGATCGTCTCAGCCCGTTGCCGGCGTCGCTCGGACAACAGGCCGGACGATTCGAACAGGCTCGAATTGGCGGCTCGCTCGGTCAGCGGGCTCAGAATCCGGGGGACCTTGCCCTCCGAGCTCGAGCGAACCAGCCGGTCGACGGCACGGTGCACCAGCGCTCGAAGTAGGAGTGCCACCGCAACCACGGCGATGATTTGCAACGGGTGGGTGATCAGGCCAGTGGCATGGTCGTGCCAGAAGGTCTTCGCGAGTTGCGGTGATGACTGCACGGTGCCCAAGAGTGCCAGAGACCACCCGGCTCAGCTGAGTCCGCGCGGCGTGACCCCTTGATGCAGGGGCAACGTGGAGGTGACATCTGTGTGTCGTCGGCGATTAATGGGTGCGGGATCCCGCTCGGTCAGGTTGACTGTTACCACACTCGGAGGTGAGGCCGGTGGCGGGGACGCTTGTGCTAAATGCGTCATACGAACCATTGTGCGTCGTGCCCACGCGACGCGCCGTGGTGCTGCTGCTCGCCGAAAAGGCTGTCATCGTCGAAGCCGGCGACGAATTGATGCATTCGGCGACCACCTCCATCCAGATCCCGCACGTGGTGAAACTGTGCCGATATGTCAGGGTTCCTTACCGTCGGCAGATCCCCTTGACGCGGCGGGCTGTGCTCGCCAGGGACGCCCATCGGTGCGTCTATTGCGCCGTCCGCGCGGACACCATCGATCATGTCGTTCCCCGTTCCCGGGGCGGCCGCAATGAATGGACGAACGTGGTTGCGGCCTGCGCGCGTTGCAATCACCGCAAGGGCAGCCGATTGCTGTCCGAGATCGGCTGGAACCTGCCCCGGTCGCCGGTACAGCCCTCGGCCACGGTTGCGCTGGTTCTCGGCTGGGCTAAGCGGGATCCGTCATGGGACCGATACCTCGGGTATGACCCGGCGCTCGCACCGGTGGCAGCCTCGGCCAGTTGAGCCGGTCGCTGGGTAGCCTCACGCCATGGCCGAACTGCACGATTTGAGCGCCCTCGACGCTGCCGCCGCGATTCGATCGCGCGAGGTCAGCCCGGTCGAACTGGTCGACCATTACCTCGACCGGATCGAGCGCCTGGACGGGCGGATCGGGGCGTTCGTCACGGTGACCGCCGACGCGGCTCGCAAGCAGGCCGAAACTGCCGAAGCCGCCGTCCTGGCTGCCACCACGAGTACGGATCTGGCACCACTCCACGGCGTGCCGATCGGCATCAAGGACCTCAACCTCACGGCCGGAGTTCCGACGAAGCTGGGATCGGCCCTGTTCAGCGACTTCGTGCCCCCGATAGACGACTCCGTCGTTGTCCTGCTGCGGCAGGCCGGCACTATCTCCCTCGGCAAGACGGCCACCCCGGAATTCGGGCTGCCCTGTTATACCGAGACGGACACCGGCCCACCCGCTCGCACGCCGTGGGACACCACTCGGCTCGCCGGTGGGTCCTCCGGCGGGGCAGCGGCGGCCGTGTCATCGGGGTTCCTCCCCATTGCGCAAGGCTCTGACGGGGGCGGATCCATTCGGATCCCGGCCAGCGTGACCGGTCTGTTCGGGCTCAAGCCCTCCAGGGGCCGGGTCTCGCGTGGGCCGCTGGACGCGGATTCGTCCGGCCTGTCGGTACTGGGCCCACTGGCCCGCACCGTCCGCGATGCCGCCGCCTTCCTCGATGCCACCGCGATCCCCCAACCCGGAGACCCGTACTGGGCGCCGCCATTGCCCAGCGGTGAGTCCTATCTCGGCTGGTGCGACCGGGTGCCCCACCGGCTGCGTATCGGTCGGTACATCGAGCCGCCCATTCCGGGGGCGGTGGTGGACCCGGAGTGCCGGACGGCTTGGGAGAACGCCAGCGCATTGCTCGAAAGCCTCGGCCACGAGGTCATCGACATCGGCCTGCCCATCCCACCGCAGACCATCCAGGCTTTCGAAACCGTCTGGTCGGTCGCCTCGCATGGCGCACCGATCGACCCGGGGCGGGAATCGGAGTTGCGTCCGCTGACCCGCTATCTGTGGGAGCGTGGCCGGGCGGTCACCGGGCCGCAATATGCCGCCGCGCTCGGGCAGTTGACCCTGATCAGCCGCCAGCACATCGCGGCAACCTCGTCCTACGACGCGATCCTGACCCCGACGCTCGCGATGCCACCGCGCCCGATCGGCTGGTTCTGCGGGACCGAGCAGGAACCGGTGGACCCGGCCGAGGACTTCGAGCGGCAGAAGATGTTCACCCCGTGGACAGCGGTGTACAACGCCAGCGGCCAGCCCGCCGCCAGTCTGCCGCTGCATTGGACACCGGAAGGCCTGCCGATCGGCGTGATGCTGATCGGCCGTCCGGCCGGCGAAGCGGCACTGCTGGCCCTCTCGGCACAGATCGAATCCGCCTCGCCGTGGTCAAAGCGCCACCCAGCGATCTGGACGGAGTAAGTGTTTCGATACCGTGTTGGCTTGATAGACGTGTGCGCTCACCAGGGCGCGCACCGCGGTCGGGCTGGAGGGCGCATATGAGCATCGTCGAGACGGTGCTGGTTTTCGTGGGAATCCCCGCTGGCCTGTTCGCGGTCTTCGCGGTGCTCACGCTCGGCCCCAGCGCGGTTCGCGCGCCGCGGTACCGGCCGGGTGCGCCCTGGCCGTACAAACCGGTCTGGTACCTGCCGCACCCGGAGCACTCGGGGCCGGTTTCATCGCTGCAATCAGCCGGTACCGCCGAGGCCGGCGCGCGGCTTGCGATCTCCGGTGCCGTGGCCGAGCCGGTGACGGCGTCGGGCGGTGCCAGCGGTGAGTGGTGACGTGCAGGTTCCCAGCGGAGGGCCCGAGACCGCAACATCGCTGATGCCGGGCGTGCAGCGCGAATTCACCACGCCTCGGGTTCCCGAGATAAGCCCCGACCGTCCGTTCAAGCCGGCTCAGCTGTCCCGGATCGACGAAGCACTGACGCTGGCCTCCCACGAGACCGGGCTGCTGTTCAGCGTGTACGTGGGGCACCTCCCCGGCAACACCCGGGCCACCGCCGAACAGATGTTCGACAAGCTGGCCGCGAGACATCAGTCGCCGCTGCTGATCGCGATTTCGCCAGGCCAGCGTCGGCTCGAGATCGTCACCGGGGGAGCATCCGCCCAGCGCATCCCGAACCGGATCGCCGGCCTGGCTGCCCTGGCGATGCGGGCCTCTTTCACCAATGGTGACCTGACCGGCGGGATCGTAAACGGCCTCCGTCAGTTGGCCGACGCGGCGGGCGGGGCGTGAGCCCGGAGCGGTGTGCGACGGGCCTGGGACCGACCGGCCGGAAAACACACCGCTCGCCGGGCCGAAGTCGTTAGCCAGACGAAACACTCCGCCGTTAAGATGTGAGCCGATGAGCACAGTCATGGTCGATTCTCAGGCGCATGTCGACGCGGTGGCGAGACTGCGTGCGTCCTACGCTGCCATCCCGCCCGGCCAACCTGTCCGACTGGCCAAGCGCACCTCCAATCTCTTCCGCCCGCGTACGGCCGCGAAGGACCTCGCGGGACTCGACATCTCCGGCTTGGACGGCGTGATCTCCGTCGATCCGCAGGCCCGAACTGCCGACGTGCAAGGCATGTGCACCTACGAGCGACTCGTCGAAGCGACGTTGCCCTACGGGCTGATGCCGATGGTGGTCCCGCAGTTGAAGACGATCACCCTGGGCGGCGCCGTTACCGGCCTGGGCATCGAATCGTCGTCGTTCCGCAATGGGCTTCCGCATGAGTCGGTAATCGAGATGGACATCCTCACCGGGGAAGGCAAGCTGCTCACGGTCAGCCCAGAACAGCATCCCGATCTGTTCGCCGGTTTCCCCAACTCGTACGGAAGCCTGGGCTACGCGGTCCGACTACGGATCGCCCTCGACGAGGTCAAGCCGTATGTCGGCCTGCGGCACGTCCCCTTCGATGATCTGGACACCCTGTGCAGCGCGGTCGCCGACATCACCGCCAAGCGATCCTGGGACGGTGAACCGGTCGACTTCCTCGACGGTGTGGTGTTCGGGCCGGGCGAGGCCTATCTGACACTTGGGCGGTGGGCCGACTGGCCTCGGGATGCCGGTCAGGCCGAGCCGAGCGACTACACGGGCCAGCAGATCTTCTACCGCTCCATCCGCGAGCGGGAGCGAGATTGCCTCACGGTCAGCGATTACATCTGGCGTTGGGACACCGACTGGTTTTGGTGCTCGGGGGCCTTCGGAGTGCAGAACCCGACGATCCGGCGGATCTGGCCGGCGAGGTACCGCCGCAGCGACTTCTACCACCGCCTCGTCGGCCTCGATCATCGCTTCTCGATCGCGGCCAAGATCGACAAGCTGAAACGAATCGGCCCCCGCGAACGGGTGGTCCAAGACGTCGAGATTCCCTTGGAGCATACGGCCGACTTTCTGCGCTGGTTCGCCGGGCAGGTGCCCATGTCCCCGGTGTGGCTGTGCCCGTTGAGGTTGCGCGACAGCGACGATCCGGCGGCCCGCAGTTGGCCGCTATATCCGTTGCAGCCCGGGGAGGTCTACGTCAACGTGGGCTTCTGGGGAACGGTGCCGATCGAGCCCGGACGCGCCGACGGGGACGTCAACCGGCTCATCGAGGACGCCGTGGCCAGCAGGCACGGACATAAATCCCTCTACTCTGACGCTTACTACGACAGAGACACGTTCAGCGCCATGTACGGGGGCGCGGTTTACTCGCAATTGAAGGATCGGTACGACCCGGCTCATCGGTTGACAGGCATGTACGAGAAGGCGGTAGGGCGACGATGAATATCGCAGACATTGTCCGGACGTTGACCGTCGAGGCACCTGCGCTGCAGTTCACCGCCTACGACGGCAGCAGCTTCGGTCCGGACGACGCGGAGATCAAGCTGAACCTGGTGAGCGAGCGAGGCCTCCGCTATCTTGCCACGGCACCGGGTGACCTTGGTCTGGCCCGCGCCTACATCAGCGGCGATCTCCAGTTGAGCGGCGCCCACCCCGGCAACCCTTATCACGCCATCAAGCTCCTGGAATCATGGCGATTCCGGCGGCCGAGCCCGTCCGAAGCGATTGAGCTGATCCGGACCCTCGGTGTGCACAACCTGGTGCCCCCATCGCCGCCCGTCCAGGAAAGCCTGCCGCGCTGGCGTCGCACGGTCGAGGGCCTGCGGCATTCCCGTGGCCGCGACGCCGACGCGATCCATCACCACTACGACGTCTCCAACTCGTTCTACGAGAAGGTCCTGGGTCCGTCCATGGCCTATACCTGCGCCGTCTATCCCAAGCCGGACGCCAGCCTGGAAGAGGCGCAGGAGGAGAAGTTCGACCTCGTCGCCCGCAAGCTCGGTCTGGAAGCGGGAATGCGTCTGCTCGACATCGGCTGTGG
>JAVEET010000020.1 GCA_030840295.1 Pseudonocardiales bacterium | reverse complement strand
CCGAACCCTCGACGAGGTCCTCGGCCAGCACCATCTGCTCGGGCCCGGATCGCCGTTGCGTCGACTAGTGGAAGGCGACGCCCCGATGTCGCTCATCCTGTTCGGGCCACCCGGTACGGGCAAGACGACCCTGGCCATGATCGTCTCGACCGCGACGAACCGGCGTTTCGTGACGCTGTCGGCGTTGAGCGCCGGTGTCAAGGACGTCCGCGCCGTGATCGACACCGCCAAACGGACCCTCGAGCACGGCGGTCGCCCCACGGTGCTCTTCATCGATGAGATTCACCGGTTCTCCAAGACCCAGCAGGATTCGCTGCTCGCCGCAGTCGAGGCTCGCACCATCACGCTGGTCGCGGCCACCACCGAGAACCCCTATTTCTCGATGGTCTCCCCGCTGCTGTCGCGCAGCCTGCTGCTGACCCTGCAGACGCTCACCGACGACGACATTTCCGAGTTGGTCGACCGCGCCCTGGCTGAGGAACGTGGACTGGGCGGGTCGGTGTCACTCACCGAAGAAGCCCGCGATCACCTGCTCCGGATGGCCGGTGGCGACGCCCGCCGGGCGCTCACAGCGCTGGAAGCTTCGGCTGGCGCCGTCCTTGCCGAGGGCAGCACCGAGATCACCCTGCAGGTCCTAGAGACGGCAGTGGATACCGCCGCGGTGCGTTACGACCGGGACGGCGACCAGCACTACGACGTAATCAGCGCGTTCATCAAGTCGATCCGTGGTTCTGACGTGGATGCCGCGCTGCATTACCTGGCCCGGATGATCGTGGCCGGTGAAGACCCGAGATTCATTGCTCGCCGGCTGGTCGTACACGCCAGCGAGGACATCGGCCTGGCGGATCCCACCGCCCTGCTGTCGGCGACGGCCGCCGCCGACGCGGTAGCCCTCATCGGCATGCCGGAGGCGCGGATCAATCTGGCCCAGGCGACCATCCACCTGGCCTTGGCGCCGAAGTCCAACGCCGTGGTGACCGCGATCGACTCGGCCGTTGCCGACGTCCGGGCCGGTCAGGCCGGCGCTGTGCCGCCGGCTCTGCGCGACGGGCACTATGCCGGGGCCAAGAAACTCGGGCACGCCCAAGCCTACGTGTATCCGCACAGTCTCACCGAGGGTGTAGCCAGCCAGCAGTACCCGCCGGATGAGCTGGTCGGGACGGACTACTACCAGCCCACCCAACGCGGCGCGGAGCGGCAGATCAGCGAACGACTGTCCAAACTCCGTTCCTTGATCCGCGGCTGGTCGGGCAACCGGTAGGGTCAGGCCCATTGTCCGCGACGACGGGTGCGGAAAAGTTGTGCGTCGTAACATCCGAAGGTCGTGGATTTTCGAGACGAAGGGGGCCCTGAGGTGTCCGCTGGGGAAATCGCGGCATTGATCGCCGCAGGTGCGTTCGTACTGCTCGTGCTGCTGCTCGCGATTCCGCTGTTGAAGCTGGGCAAGACGCTGGACGAGGCGACCCTGGCCATTCGCAGGACGTCCGAGGGTGCGGCGCCGCTGCTGACCGAGGCTCAGACCACGGTCGCCAACGTCAACAGCCAACTCGACCAGGTCGAGGGCATCACCCGCGGGGTCAGCTCGATCACCACCAACGCCGCCGCGCTGACCTCCATAGTCTCGGCCACGGTGGGCAGCCCGCTGATCAAGGTGGCCGCCTTCACCTACGGGGTGCGTTCGACGATGCGCAAGCGGTCCGATTCCCAGGCGGTAAGCGATGCCCGCCGAGCACGCCGTGCCGGCCGCCGGAGCAGCTGAGATGCGCCGCCTCTTCTGGATCGCCCTCGGCGCCACGCTGGGTGCGCTGATCTTCCGCAAGCTGTCGCGCGCCGCGGACAAGCTCACCCCGCAGGGCATCGCCGGCGGCATCGGCGCAGGATTGACCGATCTGTCCTACGCCCTGCGCGATTTCGCCGCCGACGTCCGCGGTGCCATGTCGGATCGCGAGTCCGAACTGCGGCAAGCTGCCGGCTTCGATTCGGGGGACGCCCAAACCGCTCGCTGAGGCGGAATAGGCTGGACCCCGCACGCAGTCGGTCGACCCAGCGCGCTGATACCTCTGTACTTCATCGAAGGAGTTATGCCATGCGCTCTGCCGAGATCCGTCGGCGGTTCCTCGCGCATTTCGAGGCCAACGGGCACACGGTGGTGCCCAGTGCCCCGCTGCCGTTCGACGACCCCAACCTGCTCTTCGTCAATGCCGGCATGGTGCAGTTCGTCCCGTACTTCATAGGTCAGCAGGCCGCGCCATTCAAGCGGGCGACCAGCGTCCAGAAATGCATTCGAACCCAGGACATCGAAGAAGTCGGCAAGACCACCAGGCACGGCACCTTCTTCCAGATGAACGGCAACTTCTCCTTCGGCGACTACTTCAAGGCAGAGGCCATCAAGCTGGCTTGGGAGCTGTCGACCAAGTCCCAGGACGACGGCGGATTCGGGCTGGACGGCGACCGCATCTGGGCCACCGTCTACTTCGATGACGAGGAGGCGATCGACATCTGGCACCGGGTGATCGGTCTGCCGATGGAGCGCATCGTCCGGCGCGGCAAAGCCGACAATTTCTGGTCGATGGGCATCCCGGGCCCGTGCGGTCCGTGCAGTGAACTCTTCTATGACCGCGGGCCTGACTACGGGCCGGACGGCGGTCCGGAGGTCGACGAGGACCGCTACATGGAGTTCTGGAACCTGGTCTTCATGCAGAACGAGCGGGGAGCCGGAAGCACCAAGGACGATTACCCGATCCTGGGGGAGCTGCCCGCCAAGAACATCGACACCGGTATGGGCATGGAACGGATGGCGGCCCTGCTGCAGGGTGTTGACAACCTTTACGAGATCGATGAAACCCGGCCGATCCTGGACAAAGCTGCAAGCCTGACGAACAAGCGGTACGGCGAGCATTCCGGCCACGCCGCAAACCAGTCCCATCCCGACGACGTGCGGCTGCGGGTCGTGGCCGACCACGTGCGAACGGCGCTGATGTTGGTCGGCGATGGAGTGACGCCCTCGAACGAGGGTCGTGGCTACGTCCTGCGCCGGATCCTGCGCCGCGCGATCCGGTCGATGCGCCTGCTCGGTTGGGATGATCGGGCCCTGCCCGAGTTGTTCCCGGTCGCGCGGGACTGCATGTCGGCCTCATACCCGGAGCTGGCGACGGATTTCGAGCGCATCACGATGATCGCGTACTCCGAGGAAGAGACCTTCCGACGCACGCTGGCCGCCGGGACGACGATCTTCGACACCGCCGTGACCGCGGTCAAGGCCAGCGGTGCCTCGGTGCTGCCGGGCGAGCAGGCGTTCAAGTTGCATGACACCTACGGCTTCCCGGTCGACCTCACGCTGGAGATGGCGGCCGAACACGGCCTGAGTGTCGACACCGAGGCATTCCATCGGTTGATGACAGAGCAGCGCGAGCGCGCCAAGGCCGATTCCAAGGCGAACAAGAGCGCACACGGCAACTCCCCGGCCTACCGGCAGCTGCGCGATCTGGGCGAGACCATCTTCATCGGCTACACCGATCTGACCACTGAGACGGCCGTTCGCGGCATCGTCGCCGATGGCGAGCTGGTGACCCGCGCGAAGGAGGGTCAGATCGTCGAGGTGGTGCTGGATGAGACTCCGTTCTACGCCGAGTCCGGCGGCCAGATCGCGGACGAGGGCCTGATCACCGGCGACGGTGCACTGCTTCGGGTGCTGGATGTGCAGAAGCCGCTCAAGGGGCTGATCGTGCACCGCGTGGAAGTCGCCGAGGGTGAGATCGGGACGGGTGCGGTGGTGCATGCCCAGGTCGACCCCGAATGGCGACGGTCGGCCCGCCAGGCTCACTCGGGTACCCACATCATGCACGCGGCACTGCGCCAGGTGCTCGGCCCGACCGCACTCCAGAGCGGTTCCTACAACAAGCCCGGCTACCTGCGGCTGGACTTCGCCTGGGGCTCAGCGCTGAACGAGGCGACCAAGCGAGACGTCGAGGAAGTGTCCAATCGAGCCTTGCGGGCGGACCTGGCGGTGACGGTTCAGCACATGCCGTTGGCTCGGGCGAGGGAGATCGGTGCGCTGGCGTTGTTCGGCGAGAACTACGACACCGACGTGCGGGTCGTGGAGATCGGTGGGCCGTGGTCGCGGGAACTGTGCGGTGGTACGCACGTCGACCACTCCTCCCAGGTCGGAGCTCTGACCATCGTGGGCGAGTCTTCGGTTGGCGCCGGCGTGCGCCGGGTCGAGGCATTCATCGGACTGGAGGCCATGCGGTATCTGGCCAACGAGCGTGCCCTCGTAAACGCGGTGTCCGAAACCCTGAAGGTGCCGCCGGCCGAGATCGGCGACCGGGTCTCGACGCTGGTCGAGCGGTTGCGGACGGTGGAGAAGGAACTGGAACGCAATCGGGTCGCCGCTGTGCTCGCCGGTGCCGGCGCGTTGGCCTCACAGGCCCAGGAGGTCGCTGGCAAGCAGTTGGTGGCCGTGCAGGCGCCGGCCGGAGTGGCCGGTAACGACCTGCGGACCTTGGCTCTGAACATCCGCGGGCGGCTTGACCAGAGCCGCCCGGCGGTCGTGGTGTTGACCTCGGACGTGGACGGCAGAGTTCATTTCGTGGCCAGCGTCAACCCCTCCGGGCAGCAGGCCGGCGTGTCCGCGGGCGCCCTGGTCAAGGAATTCGCACCGGTGCTTGGTGCTCGCGGTGGTGGCAAGGCCGATCTGGCCCAGGGCGCGGGCGGGGATCCGTCGAAAGCCGCGGACGCCCTGGCTGTCGTCGTCCGATCGCTGTCCGCGTCCGCCTGAGGTCGCGGCGACGCTTATGACAGGTAGACGCTCATGACAGGTAGCCGATCATGACAGGTGCCGGTGTCTGGATAGCCGTGGACGTCGGCTCCGTCCGGGTCGGCGTCGCCCGCAGCGATCCTCGGGGGGTGCTCGCAGTGCCGGTCACGACGTTGGCGCGGGACGCTCGTCGCGGCTCGGATCTCGACCAGCTGATCGCGCTGATCGCCGAGTACGAGGCGGTCGGCGTGGTAATCGGGCTGCCGAGGACGCTGGCCGGTCGGGACGGTGCCGCGGTCGAGGCCGCACGGGCCTACGGCCGGTTGCTGGCGACTCGGGTGGGCGATCTGCCTGTCGTCTATGTCGACGAAAGGATGACCACAGTTGTGGCGCAGCGTAATCTCTCCACGAGCGGAGTCCGCGGACGGGCGAAACGGGCGATCGTCGACCAGGCCGCGGCGGTGGAGATCCTGCAGTCATTTCTTGACAGCAACAGAAGCCGAGACCAAGCATGATGTACTCATTGTGACGTAACTGGAACCTGTGATTTCGGTGGAACCGCGAGTGAACACGGAGTGAAGGGGCTGCGGTCTGTGGAGCGCACGATCGAGGACCTACCGGACGACGATCATCCGTTGTTCGGAGCCGACGATCCCAGTCGATTCGCCGATGCCGCGGGGTATGTGCCCGGTAGCAGACGCCGTGCTGACCGGCGTCGCCCTAAGCCTCGCCGCGGGCGTCGCCTGGCTCCCTTCCTGGCCATCCTCGTCATCGTGGCCGTGGTCGGCGCCGGGTATGTCCTGGTACGCCAAGTAAGCACCCGATTCGCCGTCGCGGATTACACCGGTAATGGGCAGGGCTTCGTCAAGATCCAGGTACAGCCGGGTGACGGCGCCTCGGACATCGCGGCCACCCTGCAGAAGGCCGGCGTCGTCAAATCCACTCGAGCATTCGTGAACGCGGCCACGAACTCCGGGCAGGCCGGCGACATCCAGCCAGGGGTCTACCAGCTTCGACTACGCAGCTCAGGATCGGCCGCGATGACCGCGATCCTCGATCCCGCCAACCGCCTGGTGTCCAAGGTGACGATTCCCGAGGGCTACACCTATCTGCAGGTGCTGCAGCAGATCGCGGACAAGACCAAGTTGCCGCTGGCGCAGTTGAAGGCGGCCGCCGCTCAGGTCGCCAACCTCGGGATACCCGACGGTATCAAGGCGACCTCGGTCGAGGGGATGCTGTTCCCGGCCACCTATGACTTCGACCCGAACACCACGGCTGACTCGTCGCTGCAGTCGATGATTACCAAGTTCGGCGCCGAGTACGTGGCCTTGAACATGGCGAGCAAGGCACGCACGCTCGGCCTGACTCCGTACCAGGTGCTGATCATCGCCTCGATCGCCGAGGCCGAGGCCAAGTTCGATGCCGATCGGGCGAAGGTGGCCAGGGTCATCTTGAATCGGATCGCCATCAAGCGTCCGCTACAGGTGGACGCGACCAGCGCATATGCCGCGAAACTCCAGGGGAAGGACCCGGCCTCGGTGGTCTATGCAGCGATGCCGGGGCCGTACAACAGTTACAAGAACGCCGGACTGCCGCCGACACCGATCGGAAACCCCGGAGAGGCCGCGATCAACGCGGCCCTGGCACCGCCGCCCGGGCAATGGCTGTACTACGTAAATATCGATGCGGCCGGGCACCTCGGGTTCTTCACCGACGAGGCCTCCTTTCTACAAGCCGCCGCTACCTGCAAGGCCAAGAACTGGGGTTGCGGTTGATGCACCGGTCGATTCGGCGACCGGCAAGGAGGTTCGCAGCGAGTGGCTAGCGCCCGAGTTCGACGGGCCGCCGTCCTGGGCTCACCGGTCAGCCATTCGTTGTCGCCGGTGTTGCACCGAGCGGCTTACACCGAGCTCGCTCTGACCGACTGGTCCTACGACGCGATCGAATGCGACGAGAGCCAACTCGCCGACCTGATCGCAGATTCCGGGCCCGAAGTCGTCGGCTATTCGTGCACGATGCCGCTCAAGCGCGAGGTGTTGCGGGTTGCCTCCGCGGTCAGCGAGGAGGCCGCGGCGATCGGCGCCGGCAACACGCTGTTGCGGATCGACGACGACTGGTACGCAGACAACACCGATTGGATCGGCATCCGGGACGCCGTGGCCGACCGGGGTCTGGCCATCACCGGCAACATCGCCGTCCTGGGAGCAGGCGGCACCGCCCAGGCCGCGCTCGCCGCGCTGGCCGGCGCCGAGACCGTGACGGTATGGGCGCGTGATCCGATGCGGACGCTCGACCTGCTCGAGACCGCGGAAAGGCTGGATGTCGCGGTGACCATCGCTCGGCTCGACGACGAGGCGATCGGCGCGCTTGTCGCGGCTGACCTGGTGATCAGTACCGCGCCGGCCGGTGCGGTCGATCGGTTGGCCCTGCTGCCCTGGCGCGCTGAGCAGGCCTTGCTGGACGTCGTGTACCACCCCTGGCCGACCGTCCTGGCCAGAGCTGTGACCGCCGCCGGCGGCACCGTCATCTCCGGTGCGGAGATGCTGCTGTTTCAGGCAGTACGCCAGGTTGAGCTCATGACGGGGCGTGCAGCTCCAGTCCAGGCCATGCGAGCGGCGCTAGCGGCAGTCGTGCCCGACGGTGGGCTCCGCCCTCGGGAGACCACCGCTCCGGCGGAATCTGCCTGATCCGCTGCTGGGCCGCGGCCAGGTCGTTCGGGGTGTCGACGTCGGCGCTCTCGTCGTCGAAGTCAGGAATGAAGGCAGCGGTAACCCCGTCGAAGAGGGCGCGTACCGGCTTGCCGGCCGGGTCACCGAGTCGGGCGATCGCCGCCTCCAGCGCTGGGAGCCGCCAAACCGTGGCGAGGTAGTTGATCCGGCCACGGGTGTCGACGAATGCCGCCACGTCGTTGCGCTCGACCAGTAACGCACTGCGGAGGTTATCCAGACCGGTACCGATGAAGGGCAGATCACCAGCCAACACGGCGACGACTGGCTGGGTGACGTGCGCGATCCCCGCCGCGATCCCGGCGACCGGACCGCCGCCAGCCGGCTCCTCCCGGCAGAAGCGCGGCTCTGCCAGCCCGCGACGTTCCGGCCCGACCACGACCCGGGTGGTGGCTCCGCTGGTGGCCACCAGCACGTGATCGAGCAGCGGCCAGCCGGCAAGCGGTCGCTCAGGCTTGCTCAGTCCGTGAAATCGGCTACCGGCCCCGCCGGACAGGATCACCGCGTCGTACTTCAGGCTGGCCCGAGTGCGGGCCAACGCCAGGTCACTGCTGGCCACCAGCTCGGGTGCCGAAAAGCCACGGCGCAGGGCGCGGGCCAGTTCGAAGCAGCCGGCAGCTGCGTCCCGGTCGTTGTACAGCCACCAGCGCCGGCCGACGTGGTGCAGGGTGGCGGCCTGGGTCTCGCGGTCGTAAGCCGCCCGCCAGGCGGACTCGTGCATGGCCTGTGCTGCGTCCAGGTCGTGTCGGGTGATCAGCTCGGCGGCGGCGCCCATCAGGGCCATCCATTCCACGGTTTTCATGGGCGGGACCGGCCGCCGGGCTTCCAACAGCCGACGTTCGGCCGCCGCATCGCCGGGATCTTCCACCCACGCCTCGAGATCGTCCACTCCTCCATGATGCGGCCTGGCCGCGACATTTCGATCGGCGGCCAGGAGCGAATCCGCCATCTGAAAGAATGATCGAGTGCTGCGCTGGATGACTGCTGGTGAATCGCACGGACCTGCCCTCGTCGCCATGATCGAAGGCCTCCCGTCCGGCGTGCAGATCACGACCGCCGAAGTCGCACTCGATCTCGCCAGGCGCCGGCTCGGCTACGGCCGGGGCGCCCGCATGAAGTTCGAGCAGGACGAGGTCGAGCTCACCGGCGGTGTCCGCCACGGCGTGACGATGGGCGGCCCGGTGGTCATCCGGATCGGCAATACCGAGTGGCCCAAATGGGAAACGGTGATGTCCGCCGATCCGGTGGACGCCGAGCTCCTCGCAGCCCAGGCCCGCAACGCCCCGCTCACCCGGCCGCGACCAGGTCACGCCGACCTGGTCGGCATGCAGAAGTATGACCTCGACGATGCCCGGCCGATCCTGGAGCGGGCCAGCGCGCGGGAGACCGCGGCCCGGGTCGCACTCGGGGTGGTGGCCAAGAAGTTTCTGGCTCAGACCGTCGGGGCCGAGGTGCTCAGTCACGTGACCGCGATCGGAGCCGTGCAGGCGCCGGCCGGCACGCTTCCCCGGCCAGGTGACACCGCGCGTATCGATGCCTCGGATGTGCGCTGCCTCGATCCCGAGGCCGCCCAGGCCATGATCGATCACATAGACGAGACCAAGCGGGCCGGCGACACCCTGGGAGGTGTCGTCGAGGTGGTCGTCTACCACCTTCCGCCCGGACTGGGCAGCCACATCCAGTGGGACCGGCGCCTGGACTCCCGGTTGGCCGCAGCGTTGATGGGCATCCAGGCCATCAAAGGCGTCGAGGTCGGCGACGGTTTCGAGTTGGCTCGTACCCCCGGGTCCCTGGCCCACGACGAGATCGAGCGATCCGAGGACGGCGTCATCCGGCGCCGTTCGCACCGAGCCGGCGGCACCGAGGGTGGCATGTCCACCGGAGAGGTGCTCCGGGTGCGGGCCGCGATGAAACCGATCTCCACGGTGCCCAAGGCCCTGGACACGATCGATGTCGCCACCGGGGACAAGGCAGTCGCGATCAATCAGCGGTCCGACGTGTGCGCGGTGCCCGCCGCAGGCGTGGTGGCCGAGGCGATGGTGGCCCTGGTGCTGGCAGAGGCGGTGCTGGAGAAGTTCGGTGGTGACGCGGTCACCGAGACCGCCCGCAATGTGGAGTCCTACCTGGCCCGACTGGCCGAGCGGGACCTGGCCTGATGGCAGGGACGAACTGATGGCCGTGTGGCTAGTAGTGGTCGGGCTTCCTGGCGTGGGCAAGTCTTCGGTGGGGGCGGCCGTGGCCGCGCGTCTCGACGTGCCCTTTGCCGATTCCGATGACCTCGTGCAGGAAATGACCGGCCGACCGGTGGGTGACATCATCGCCAGCGACGGCGAAGCGTCCTTTCGCGAGCTCGAAGCCACAGCGATCCTCGATACCCTGCTCGACTTCGACGGTGTACTGGCCCTCGGTGGGGGAGCGGTTACCACAGCTTCGGTCCGGGAGGAGTTGGCAAACGTAGCGGTGCCAGTCGTGCTGCTTACGGCAACGCCGACCGAATTGGTCGATCGAATCGGCAACACCCAGCATCGCCCGCTGCTTGCTGGTGATACCGCGTCGCGCCTCGAAGAGTTGGCCGAGCGGCGAGATCCCTTCTATCGCGAGGTGGCCACCCTTACCGTGGACACCTCACAGCTCGGCGTCGAGGCAGTGGCCGAGGAAGTCGTGCGGCGACTGCGGCAGGTGCAGGAGTGAACGACCCGGCCCGCATCACCGTCACGGGAGCCAGGCCGTATGACGTGGTCATCGGCACCGGACTGCTCGGTGAGCTTCCGCCACTGCTGGCGGGCGCCCAACGGGTGGCCGTCATCCATCCGCCCACCCTGCGGGTCAGCGCCGAGGCGGTGCGGGACGATCTGATCGAGGGCGGTTTCGAGGCCCATGCCGTCGAGGTCCCCGATGGTGAAGATCAGAAGACCATGGCCGTAGCAGGCTTCTGCTTCGACGTGCTGGGTCAGGTCGGTTTCACCCGCAGCGACGCCATCGTCGGCCTCGGCGGTGGCGCGACCACCGACCTTGCCGGTTGGGTGGCTGCCTCGTGGCTGCGAGGCGTACGGATAGCTCAGATCCCTACGACGCTGGCCGGCATGGTGGACGCGGCCGTCGGCGGCAAGACCGGCATCAACACCGATCGCGGGAAGAACCTGGTCGGTGCATTCCACCCCCCGGTGGGCGTGCTGTGTGACCTGTCGACCTTGGGCAGCCTGGGGATCAACGACTACATCGCCGGTCTCGCCGAGGTGGTCAAGTGTGGGTTCATCGCAGATCCGGAGATCCTCGATCTGATCGAAAATGATCCGGAGCTGGTAACCCGGCCGGGTAATCCCCTGGAGGCCGAACTCATCGAGCGTTCGGTCCGGGTCAAGGCCCGGGTGGTGTCGGAGGATCTGACCGAACAGGGACTGCGCGAGATCCTGAACTACGGTCACACTCTTGGGCATGCCATCGAGAAGGCCGAGCGTTACACCTGGCGCCACGGCGCCGCGGTGTCGATCGGGCTGGTCTACGCGGCCGAGCTGAGTCGCGCGCTGGGACGACTGGACGACGAGACAGCCAACCGCCACAAGGCAATTCTGTCGTCGCTGAAGCTGCCCGTGACCTATCGTCAGGGTGCCTTTCCGCAACTGCTGGACACCATGAAGGTGGACAAGAAGTCTCGCGGTGACCGGTTGAGATTCGTGGTCCTCGATGCCTTGGCCAAACCGGTCACCATCGACAACCCGGACCCGGCCCTGCTCGTCGCCGCCTATTCGGAGGTAGCCCTGCCATGAGCCAACCCGACCAGCCGCGTGTTCTCGTGCTCAACGGGCCCAACCTGGGACGGCTGGGTAGCCGTCAGCCCGAGATCTACGGCAGCACCACGCACGCCGAACTGGAAGCCCTCTGCAGGCGAGCCGGCGCCGAGCTGGGTCTTGCGGTCGAAGTGCGTCAATCGGACTCCGAGGCCGAGCTGATCCGGTGGGTGCACGAGGCCACCGACTCCGCCGTTCCGGTGGTTCTCAACGCCGGCGCGTTCACCCACACCTCGATCGCGTTGCGCGACGCGGTAGCTGCCAGGACCGCACCGCTCGTCGAACTGCACATCTCCAACGTGCATGCCCGGGAGGAATTTCGACAGCACTCCTTTATCTCCGCGGTGGCGTCCGGCAGCATCATCGGTCTCGGTGTGGAGGGCTATGTGCTGGCACTGAGCTGGATCTCCTCGACTGCGCTTGCCTCCGCTCGGTCCCACGACGGCCAGGAGTAGCGCCGTGCAGCGTTGGCGTGGACTCGAGGCGATACCCACCGGCTGGGGGAGATGCGTCGCGACCGTCGGGGTCTTCGACGGTGTGCACCGGGGACATCAGCAGATCATCCGCCGCGCCGGGGAACTCGCCGAGTCGCAACAGCTGCCGACGGTCCTGATCACCTTCACGCCGCATCCCTCGGAGGTCGTGCGCCCGGGGAGCCATCCGCCGTTGCTGACCACCAACACCCGCAAGGCCGAATTGGCCGCCGAACTGGGCGTGGACGTCGTGATCTTCATTCCGTTCACGGTGGAGTTCTCCCAGCTGAGCCCGGCCCAGTTCGTCCACGAGGCGCTGGTCGCCGACTTGCATGCGTCGGCGGTGGTCGTGGGCGAGAACTTCCGTTTCGGGCACAAGGCGGCCGGAGACGTCGCCACCCTGGTCGAGCTCGGACAGCGGTGGGGCTTCGATGCCGAGGGTGTTCCGCTGCTGACCGAGCACGCACGGCCGATCTCCTCGACGTATATCCGGTCCTGCGTCGAAGCCGGTGATCTCGATGGGGCCACCCGGGCGCTGGGACGGCCGCATCGTCTGGACGGCGTGGTGGTCCGCGGCGATCAGCGCGGTCGCGATCTCGGCTTTCCCACGGCCAATGTCCGGGCTGAATCCTTCGCCGCGGTTCCGGCCGACGGCGTGTACGCCGGACGGGTGGTACGTATCGACGAGTGGGGCAACACCCGTACTGACATCGAAGCACGGGTCGCGGCGATCTCCGTGGGAACCAACCCGACGTTCGACGGCCGCCACCGCTCGGTCGAGGCTTATATCCTCGACTTCGACGGCGATCTGTACGGCCAGAACCTGGGCATCGAGTTCTCCTCCCGATTGCGGGGCATGGTCAAGTTCACCTCCGTTGCCGACCTGGTGGTGCAGATGGCCGAGGACGTTGCCCAGACCCGCGCAATGCTGACCTGACCTGACCGGGCTTGGGCTGGGCCGGCTGGACTGGGGCCGGCTGGACTGGGGTCGGCTGGACTGGGCGGGGCTGGCCTGCTGCTCCGCCCGAGGCTGGTAGAGTTATCCACAGTGCACGGTTTGTTTTGACCTGCATACGCAGCGTGCGTTACTCACCCTTCGTGCATCAAACCGATGGGGCGTGCCTGCACCGAGAACGAAGGAGACGCCCGTGCCTTTGGCCCAGGACGTGAAGAAGCAGATTGTCGCCGAGTACGGCGCCTCCGAGACCGACACCGGTTCGGCCGAGGTCCAGATCGCGATGCTGAGCCGTCGGATCTCCGATCTGACCGAACACCTGAAGCTCCACAAGCACGATCACCACAGCCGTCGTGGTCTGCTGCTGCTGGTCGGCCAACGCCGCCGGCTGCTGAACTATCTCACCAAAACCGACATCAACCGTTACCGCTCCATCATCGAGCGCCTCGGTCTACGTCGATAGCGGGAACACGGTCCTCCTTCGCCCGAAGGGGGACCGTGGCTCGTTGCAGCTAGACAATTCCATCGGTATCGCCGGAGTCGGCCACTCACGGGCACGATCAGTGCCGAAGCAGTGCGGCTCAACGAGGTCGGTCCTCGGTAGTGGCGCCCGCGTCGAAGCAGCCTGTGTGCTCACGCGATCGGGAGCTTCGATCGAAGACCGGCACCGCACCCGCCGAGTACGCGATCGGCAAACGATGTGCGAGTGCAGTGACTGTGCTCCGGCTCCAGTAACAGCACCAGACGCCCACAACAGCGGCGAGGTGCTTCTACAGAGAGGCGGACACCTATGTCCGAAGCTGTCGTTCACGAATCCGTGGCCGTCATCGAAAACGGTTCCTTCGGAAACCGTTCCATCCGGTTCGAGACCGGACGGTTGGCCCGACAGGCCGCCGGATCCGTCGTCGCCTATCTCGACGACGACACCATGCTGTTGTCGGCCACCACGGCTGGCAAGACCCCGAAGGACCAGTTCGACTTCTTCCCGTTGACGGTAGATGTCGAGGAGCGGATGTACGCCGCCGGCCGTATCCCGGGATCATTCTTCCGACGTGAAGGCCGGCCGTCCGAGGACGCCATCCTGACCTGCCGCCTGATCGACCGTCCGCTGCGCCCGACGTTCATCAAGGGCCTGCGCAACGAGGTCCAGGTCGTCATCACGGTGATGGCGCTCAACCCCGACCATGCCTACGACGTGCTGGCTATCAACGCCGCGTCGGCATCCACCCAGATCTCCGGACTGCCCTTCAACGGCCCCATCGGCGGTACCCGGGTCGCGCTGATCGACGGCCAATGGGTCGGATTCCCCACTCAGACCGAGCTCGAGCGCGCGACCTTCGACATGGTCGTCGCGGGCCGGCTGCTCGATTCCGGCGATGTCGCGATCATGATGGTCGAGGCCGAGGCCACCGAGAACACCATCGAACTGGTTGCCGGCGGCGCTACCAAGCCGACCGAAGAGGTTGTGGCAGCCGGACTCGAAGCAGCCAAGCCGTTCATCGCCGCGCTCTGCCGTGCCCAGTCGGAGCTGGCTGCCGCGTCAGCCAAGGAAACCCGGGAGTTCCCGGTGTTCCTCGACTATCAGGACGACGTCTATGCCGCGGTCCAGGAGGCCTACACAGCGCCTACCGCAGCGGCACTGACGATCGTTGACAAGCTGGAGCGCGAGGCGGAACTCGATCGCATCAAGGACCTGGCCAAGTCCGAGCTCGCTTCCCGCTTCGAGGGCCGTGAGAAGGAGATCAGCGCCGCGTACCGTTCGCTGAACAAGGCGCTGATCCGCCAGCGGGTGCTGCGCGACAAGATCCGCATCGACGGCCGCGGCCTGACCGATATCCGCACCCTGTCCGCCGAGGTCGAGGTGCTGCCGCGGGTGCATGGCTCTGCGTTGTTCGAGCGCGGCGAGACCCAGATCCTGGGTGTCACCACCTTGAACATGCTGGGGCTGGAGCAGAAGCTCGACACTCTGAGCCCGAACCGCACCAAGCGGTACATGCACAACTACAACTTCCCGCCGTACTCGACCGGTGAGACCGGCCGGGTCGGGTCACCCAAGCGTCGCGAGATCGGCCACGGTGCGCTCGCCGAGCGCGCGCTGATTCCCGTGCTGCCCAGCC
>JAVEET010000012.1 GCA_030840295.1 Pseudonocardiales bacterium | reverse complement strand
CCGCCGTCACATCGTCTCACCGCAGCGACACGGTAGCGGTCCCGAAGGTCGGTCGTTCGGACTCAGATCGACGCAAGCACGACCGCGCCATCACCCTTGGCGAGCTGCTCCTGTTGGCCGCGGCCACAGTCGTCGGACTCGTGGCGCTGGTGTCGCTGGCCGCGGCGCACCTGCACCACCACACGCCGCTCGTCGTGTCGGCCGGTTCGGTCGTCCTGGTGCTGGCGGCCGGGCTGGTCGTATTCCGCTGGGACCGCCCGGTGATCCGACTGGATCTGAGCGGGCTGATCCCCATCCTGGTCGGTCTCGGATTCGCCGCCGTAATGATGTTTCCCGGCTTCCAATATGCAACGGGTGACCGTGATCCAGGGGCCTACGTCGAGACCGCGGTCGCCATTCAGCATTACCACTCCGTGGAATTCCCCGACGACCTGGTGCAGGCCGGGCTGCCCGGCGGCGTCTCAAATGGTGCCGAATGGCCAGCTATTTGGGATAAACCCGGGCATAGCGGTATAATTCTTCCACAGTTCTACCACCTGTGGCCTGCCCTGCTGGCGACGGCCAAGGACGCCGGCGGCTACACCGGCCTGTTCAACGTCGGCCCCCTCCTAGGTGTCATAGCCGTGGGGTTGGCGGTAGCGCTCGCGCGCCGGCTGGCGGGGTGGCCGGCCGCCTGGGCCGCTGCTGTCCTGTTGTCGTCCAACATGCTCGAGGTATGGCAGGCCAAGTACCCCACAGCCGAAATCTTCGGCCAGCTGCTGTTCGTCGGAGCGTTGCTCGGCGTGGTGCTGGCCATCCGCACCGGCTGGAAGAGCGCGGCCGCCGCGGCAGGAGTGTTGGTCGGCCTTGGTTATCTCGAGCGGGCCGACGGCATCATCGTCGTGTTGATGGCGTGGGCCCTTCTCACGGCGCTCGTCGCGATACGAAGGTTCGACGCCCGGGCGGCCTGGTTCGGTGGCGGCTTGCTAGCCGTGTTGCCCTACGGCTTCTACCAGGCCTACATCGTGGCGCGGGCGTACACGCTGGCCAATGCGGTCCCGAGCTTCGCCAAAGTCCTCGCCGCGATGCTCGCCCTGACTCTGGTGGGACTCGCGCTGGCCTGGCAACGCACCTTGGCAGCCCGGGTGGTGTCCTTTGCCGACAATGGTCGTCGACGGCTGCTGCTAGGTCTTGCGTTCGTCGGAATCTGTGGTCTGCTCAGCCTGATCGGTGGCCTTCGTCCGAAGCTCTTCGGCCAGGATTACTTCATATATGCCGGCAAGTCCATCCGTTCCTACGACGAGATCTCGCTCATCCGGCTGAGCTGGTTCTTCTCGCTGCCTGGCCTGTTCCTGATGTTCGCCGGTGTGATGTTCGTAGCTTTGCGGACCTGGCGCTTCGACCGCTGGGTAGTGGCGATTCCTACCGTCGCACTATTGACCCTCTACTGCTATCACGCCAAGAATTCCGCCTACATGATGTGGTCCACCCGCCGCTTCGTCACGACGGTGGTGCCCGGGATGGTGCTGCTGATGGGGTGCGGCGCCGCCCTGATCGTGTATTGCATCCGCCGCTACCTCCCGAGATTGCCGCAGCTCGTTGCCGTCGCCGTCATCGGGGTGCTGCTGGCCGGCCTCACAGTCTTCAACCTCAGGGAATCCGTGCCGTTGCGCCACCATAACGAAAACGGTGGTTCGATCGAAGTCGAGCAGACCATAGCCCGGCTGGCTGGCGACCGAAAGGGCGTATTTCTATGGGAGCGATCGACTTACTGCTGCAACGCGCCGTACCAGCTGTTCGGCGGTCCGCTGTTCACCATCCTCGGCCAGTCGAGTGCTGTGATGCCGGCTACCGCGAGCGCGGTTCCGGGTGCTCTGAAAACCTATGTGGATCACTTCGCCGGTACCGGACGTCCGGTCTTCTATGTGGCCGACAAGAAGCACACACCCCCGGTGATCGCCGGTGTCACGGCGACCAAGGCACTGCAGTTGGTCGGCAGCCTGCCGCATTGGGAGGAGACGTTCGTCTCCCGGCCGAAGAAGACCAAGGACTACCCCTACGACGTGACGGTGTACCGACTGACCAAGAGCTGACCGGTTCGGCGCCCGGCACTGTCGTGAATGGTGGTTCTCAGTTCGACTAACGGGACTGGTGTGACTAGCATTTCGCCCAGCGCCACTCTGTCGGCGATCAGGAGACCAGCCCATGAAGTCGTCAACGCGTGCCCGCGCGCTCGGCGCGGTGACCACGGCCGGAATCCTGGTGACGGGCTTACTTACGGCGACCGCCTGGTCAGCTCATGACGCCGCGGCTGAGGTCATCACGCCCACCAGTTCCGGGGTGTGGACCGTGGCCGGACACGGTTTCGGCCACGGCCACGGCCTGAGCCAGTACGGAGCCCGCGGCGCCGCTCGCCCGGCTGCTGGGCGCAAGGGCTTGACCGCGGCGCAGATCATCGCTTTCTACTACCCCGGGACGGTCCTGAAGACGCTCACGCAGCCGAGCATCCGGGTTCGGATCGGGGATGACGGCGGCGCCACCACCGTCGCAGTACCAGCTGGCCAGACAATCACCTTGAGTTGGACCGGCGGGACGCTGTCCACCACCTCGGCCGGCGCGTCCAGGCTGCGGCTGGTGTCGAGCGGCACCGCCGGAAGGCTGCAAGCTCAGTACTTCAAGACGAGCTGGGTCAACTGGGGTGGGACGTTACCGGCCATCGCCAACTTCGCGTCCTCGGCCGGCTCGCTGCGGCTGCTGCAACCGACGGGCTCCACCGAGCTGCGCGGGTCCGTGGGCGCGGTCCTCGATGCGAGTCTCGGGCGGATCACCGTGAACCGGCTGCCGCTGGACGCTTATGTGCAAGGCGTGGTCCCACGCGAGATGCCGGCGTCCTGGGAGGCGGCCGCGGTTCAGGCTCAGGCCATCGCCGCACGTAGCTACGCTCGCTATGCCGTCGAGCACAACAGCGGCGCCAGCTTCGATATCTGCGATTCCAGCAACTGTCAGGTATACGGCGGCAAGGCCCACTACGACAGCTCCGGCTCGCTCCTGTACGGCGAGGTGGCGGCTTCCAACCAGGCCGTGGCGGCCACAGCAAACCAGGTCGCGACGTATCAGGGCTCGACGATCTTCGCGCAGTTCTCCTCCAGCGACGGTGGCTGGACTTCCGATGGCGGCAAACCGTATCTGCCGGCCAAGGCCGACCCGTACGCCGCCAACGCCGGCGACCCGAACCTGAACTGGACCGACCAGGTCAAAGTATCCGATGTCGCGGCCCAGTACGGGCTGGCTCACCTCAGCCAGATCTCCATCACCGGACGCGACGGACATGGCGAGTGGGGTGGGCGGGTGCTGTCGGCGACCGTCTCCGGAACCAACTCGGCCGGGCACCCGGTCTCGATCTCGACCTCCGGCTCCGCGCTGGCCAGGGCAATGGGACTTCGCCACGAGTGGTTCCACGTCACCAAGGTGCCACCTGCCGCGCCTGCCTCGGTTTCGGCTTCTTCGAGGGACGCCGCGGCACTGGTGTCCTGGACGCCACCGCCGACCAGCGGCTCCGACGCGATCACCGGATATTCGGTGACGGTGGCCAATGTGCAGCGCGTGGTGGTCGGTGCGGGCAGCCGATCGGCTTGGGTCGGCGGATTGCACAATGGCGGCAGGTACCTGGCATCGGTTCGTGCGATCAGTTCCGCCGGCGAAAGCGCGCCTGCCGACGTGTTCCTCAGCCCGATCGCAGCTCCCCAGGACGTCCGGGCGGTTCCAGCCCTGCGCATCTATGACTCTCGCCCCAGCAGGATTCCGGCGACCGCGACGAGTCCACTGAACTTCGGCGTCGGCGGGCACGGCTCCATTCCGATCGGCGCGAGCGCCGTTCAGCTCGCGGTCACCATCGTGGCACCGTCGGCGTCGGGCACCCTGCGGGTCTACAACGACGGTTCAGCCACGCCGACGGCTAGCGCGATCGCCTACCGGGCCGGCCGGACCAATACCGCAACGGTCTCCGTCCCTCTCACGACGAGTGGGCGGGTGGTCTTCCGACCCACCGCCGGTGCGATGCACCTCGTGCTCGATCAGCTGTCCTACTCGACCCCTACCGCGTCCCGGCTGACGGCCAGGGCGCCCGCCTTGTTGATGGACTCGGCCAGAATCGGGGTCGGCGCGGGCCGCACGTTGTCGGTCGCAGGCGCCGTCCCGGCCCAGGCCACGGCCGTAGTGCTCCAGATTGTCGGCGCGAGTTCGGCCGGCTCGGGCTGGGTGCGCGTCTGGCAGCAGGGCACCGCACCACTGGTCAGCCAGCTGTCGATCCCGCCGGGATCCAGCAGCAGCAACACCGTCATCGTGCCCTTGGCTGCTGACAAGACCGTCCGAATCGCTGCCAGCGCCGCCACGATCGGCGGTCAGGTCAGCCTCGTCGGATTCCTGGCGCCCTCAGGAACCGGGCGCCTCGAGGTGGTCCCGATCACCGGTACCGCCGACACTCGCGCCCGGGTGGGTGCTGATGTCAGCGTCTCCCGGACGGCCACCGTGCTCAAGCTCGCTGGTAAGCCGCAGTTGCCGGCGTCCTCTTTCACGGCGGTCCTGCTGCACCTGACCGTGTCCAACGTCAGCGCCGCCGGCCGATTGCGCGTCTACGCCGACGGTGCCGCCGTGCCGCGCGCTGTGACGGCGCCGCTGAGCAAGGGACTGGGTGATTCCACGACGGTGCTGGTTCCGGTCAGTTCCGCCGGTTCATTGCGGCTGGCAACCGACGGAGCTACCGCAAAGGTCGCGGTGGACATCACCGGTTACCTGACGGCGGGCCCCTGACTGACACCGACCACAGGCCGGTTCACGGTATTCTGACGGGATCGGGCCGGCGGCCCGGGCCCGGGGACACCTCCAGAAACTCGGGCTGCTCTCACGAACGAGGTCTGTGGTGCGTCTTGTAGTCCAGGTTCCCTGCCTCAACGAAGAGGAAACTCTGCCGATGGTGCTGGAGTCGATTCCGAAGCAGATCCCCGGAATCGACGAGATCATCGTCGTGATCATCGACGACGGATCCACCGACCGCACCGTGGAGGTCGCCAAGCAGCACGGTGTCACCCATTTCGTCCGGCACGCCCGTAACCGCGGCCTGGGCCGGTCTTTCCACGACGGAGTACAGCGAGCCCTGGAGTTGGGTGCCGACATCGTCGTGAACACCGACGGCGACAATCAGTATCCCCAGGAGCGGATCACCGACCTGGTTCAGCCGATCATTCGCGGCGAGGCGGACATCGTCATCGCCGACCGCCAGGTGCACCTGGTCGAACACTTCTCCAAGCCCAAGGTCGCGCTGCAGAAGTTCGGCAGCCATATCGTGAACAAGGCCGCGGGGACTGATCTGCCTGATGCCGCGAGCGGTTTCCGCGCGTACTCGCGCGAG
This sequence comes from Pseudonocardiales bacterium, assembly GCA_030840295.1. Taxonomy (GTDB): domain Bacteria; phylum Actinomycetota; class Actinomycetes; order Mycobacteriales; family Jatrophihabitantaceae; genus Jatrophihabitans_A. The sequence goes on along the minus strand of JAVEET010000012.1, from coordinate 2,891 downwards.
AGCGTCATGCTGCTCAACACGATCACCCGCTTCAGCTACTGCATGGAAACGATCATCCAGGCCGGCAACAAGAAATTGAAGATCGCCAGCCTGCCTATCGTGACCAATCCGAAGACCCGCGAGTCGCGGTTGTTCAAGTCGACGTATCAACACGTGTTCAAGTCCGCGGGCGCCATCATCCGCGCCTACATCATGTACAAGCCATACGTCATCTTCAGCACCCTGGCATTGTTCTTCGGGGTGCTCGGACTCCTGCCCTTCGTCCGGTTCCTGGTCTTGCAGCTCACCCATGATCGGCCCGGCAGCCACTTGCAATCACTGCTGGTGGGGGCAATCCTGCTGCTCATGTCCTTCCTGAGCGTGATCATCGGCATCATCTCCGACCTGATCCGAACCAATCGGATGCTCATCGAGGACACCCTGGAGCACACCAAGAAGATGCGGTTCGGATCCGGCGAGGACCTGCTCTCGCCCGCCGAGTTGACGGTAGGCGTCGGCTGACGCAGGTTGCCCGTACCCGGGGCGGGGCGATGCGCCCGCTGCTGCGCGTGGGCGGGATCCTGATCGGGCTGCTGGCGATTAGCTTGTGCCTGCGCACCATCGCTGGTGAATGGCACGAGATCCGGCACGCCATCGCGACGGCCGACCCGCTGCTGATGCTCCTCGGCCTGCTTGCCAGCGTGGCGGGTATGAGTTTCCTGGCAGTGCTCTGGCGATCCGCTCTGCTCGCCTTCGGGCAGCGGATCTCAGTTCGGCATGCGCTGGCCTGGTACTTCGCCGGTGAACTCGGCAAGTACCTGCCGGGTGGGGTCTGGCAGGTAGTCGGGCGCGGTGAGTTGGCGGTTCGCGGTGGCGTTCGCCGATCGGTGGGCTACGGCAGCACGCTGGTCTCCATGGTGGTCATGTGTATTGCGGCCGCTGTGGTCTGCGGTGTCCTCGCGCCGTTACTGGCCATGGACGGCAATGGCTTCGGCTGGGAAATACTCCTGTTGTTGCTGGTCCCGCTGGGCGTTGTCGCTGTCCATCCCCGGGTATTCGGAAGGGTCCTCGGCTTCGTCGAACGGTTGTCCAAGGGCCGGTTGAAGTTGGATCCGCCTCCCTGGCCGGTGATGCTGCGACTGATCATCACCGGTACCCCCACCTGGTTCCTGGTGGGCGGGGCTTCGGTGGCGGTCACGGCGGCTCTGGGGTACGACCAGAATCCCGCCCGGATCGCCTTCGCAGCCGTCACGGCCTGGATCGTGGGATTCCTGGCCGTTCCAGTGCCTGCCGGTGCCGGTGTTCGTGAACTGGTCTTCGTGGCCGTATGCGGGCTCGCCGCCGGGCCGGCGACCGCGGTGGCGGCGCTGGCCCGGCTCCTGCTGCTGATCACCGACGCCGCAGGCGGCGCGGCCGGGCTGTCGGCGTCACGCTCCAGGCCGTCCGGTTAGACTGCTCCGGACGCCGCGACCTGTGGGGGGCCGGGCCGGAACAAGAGGTGGTTGATGGCGGCCGATCTGCTGGCCCGGGCCAAGGGCGTTTATGCCAGAACAGCTCGGCACACCGGGACGCTGCTGTCGCGCGTCGGCGTAGTAGGTAGCGAGGCGCCGGATCGAGATCACCGCGTCAAGCACTGGATGTACAGCCTGAGCAAGGTGCATGATTCGCTGGCCATCGCCCAGCTCGGCGTACCGTGGTGGACCTACCGTGCTATCGACGTCATCGACGCCTGGCTGTCCGCCCGGCCGCGCCCGATCCGGGTGTTCGAGTGGGGCTCGGGTGCGAGCACGCTGTGGCTGGCCTCGCGAGCCGACGAGATCCACTCGGTGGAACATCACCGTGGCTTCGGCGAGATGATCGGTCGCGAACTGGCCAAGTACCCCAACGTGCACTTCCAGATCGTCGAGGCGGTCGAGTCCGCGACGCCGCAGGTGCCCTCGCACAAGGAGGGCCACGCCGGCCAGGATTTCGCCGAGTACGTGTCGAGCATCGATCGGATCGGCGGCGACTTCGACCTGATCGTGATCGACGGCCGGGCCCGGGAGGCCTGCTTGACCGCGGCCCTGAGGCACCTCGCTGGTGACGGGATCGTGGTATTCGACAACACACGCAGGCGCCGGTATCACGCGGCGATAGCCGCTTCAGGGGTCCATCAGCGGGCGCTGTCCGGCCTGACGCCGACGTTGCCGTACCCGGATCAGACGTCGATCATCACCACTCGCTGACGCGCAGATGCGGGTGGCATTGCTGGGCGAGCAGCTGTTCGCCCCGGTGCCCGGCGGCACCGGCAGGTACTCCCGCGAACTCTGGCAGGCGCTGGTTCGCACGGCCGAGCCGGGTAATGACCTGCAGTTGTGGACGGCCTGGCACGCCCGAGCGGAGTTGACCCGGGCGGGCGCACCCGGCGCCCGGCGGCTGCCCCTTCCGCGACGCGCCCTGACAGCGGCCTGGGAGTATGGCCTGCCGCCCGCGCCCCAGGGTGCTCAGCTGGTCCACGCGCCTACTCCCTTGGCGCCCCGGGTGCAGGTCCCGCTGGTCGTTACGATTCACGACACCGTCCCGTGGACGCATCCGGAGACGTTGAGCCGCCGCGGCGCGCGATGGCACATTCAGATGGCGGAGCGAGCGATCGGACACGGCGCGCACATCACCGTTCCCACCCAGGCGGTGGCGGACTCGCTGAGCGCGATGGGCCTCGACCTGCGACCCGATCACGTTCACGTCCTCGGGGCTGGCGTGTCGGCGGCCCTTGCGGTGCCGCCGAGCCCGGCGGAGTCGGCGGAGGTCGCGCGCGAGCTCGACCTGCCCCCTCGCTTCGTCCTCTCGCTGGCAACCTTCGAGCCCCGCAAGGGCCTGGACATCCTGCTGGACGCGCTCGCCGAGCTGGGACCGCGGGCCCCGATCCTGGTGCT
>JAVEET010000004.1 GCA_030840295.1 Pseudonocardiales bacterium | reverse complement strand
CGCTGGCTCCCGATGCGAACTTCCCGGTGGTGAACGACGGCCATTCCGCCTTTGATCAGCTTGTCAAGAACGCCATCGACGATGTCCAGAACTTCTGGCGCGGCGCCTATCCCACCATTTCGGGCGGCAAGGCGTACCCGGAACTAAAGGGCAAGGTTTACTCCGTGGACGGATCGCACCTGACGGCCGCGGTCAGGCAGAACGCGTGTCTGCAGCAAGAACCGGCCTCGATTGTCGACAACGCGTTCTACTGTCGCGCCGATGACTCCGTAGCCTACGACCGCAATGACCAGCATCTGGTCCCCACGCTCGGCCGGAAGTACGGCTCCTTCATCGTGGCCGCAGTGATCGCCCATGAATGGGGCCATGCTATTCAGCAGCGGCTCGGGATCTTCGACCAGAATCTGCCCACGATCGTGACGGAATCGCAGGCAGACTGCGCTGCTGGAGCGTTCTTCCGGACAGTCCAGGATCAGCGTGCCAGGCATTTCCTGCTTACCCAGCAGCAGCTTGATCAAACCTTGCTCGGGTACCTGCAGGTGCGTGACCCACCGCCGGTTACCACGAGCCAGATCTCGCACGGCAACGGCTTCGATCGACTGTCCGCTATGGCTGACGGCATCGGTTCGGGCGCCGCTTTCTGTTTCGGCGCGGACTACGTCAACCGGCGATTCACCGAGCGGCCCTTCACCACCGAGGCCGATTATCTCAACCAGGGTAATGTGGCTTTTCAGAAGGTGATAACGCCAGGTCCGCCGTCCGCGCGCAGCAGCGGCCTTCAGGCGGACTTGAACCGGTTCTTCTCTGGCGCGGCCTCTTCGATTCACAAGACCTGGCAAGCCGTCGATACCGGTCAGGCTGCACATCCACCCTGTGCTGTGCAGCTGCCGACGCAATTCGGCTATTGCGCGAGCCAGAATACGGTGTATTTCAACGAGCCCTTCGCCAGGCAGGCGTATTACAGCCTTCCGGACCACAGCATCAATCGCAGCACGGGAGCTGTGACCCTCACCGATAACGCGCCGGCGGACTACGCGCTCGGCACCCTGTTCGTCTATGGATGGGGACTATCCGCACGTCACCAGCTACTGAATGCGGCAACGACCGGTGGCGACAGCGTGATCGCCGCAAGTTGCTACGCCGGCGCCTACTCTGCCGATATCAACACTGAAAACCCGCCGGGTGGCTTCGCACTCTCCCCGCCCGATATGGATGAGGCAACGGAAGCGATCCTGAGACTGGTCCCCCTCGACCAGGCCTACGGGGCGCAGGGCACCACCGGACTTCAACGGATTCAGGCGTTCACCAAGGGCTACTTCGGCGGCTTGTCGGTCTGTTGAGCCCGACCGCTGCGGAGAGCCATCGGTCATTGTTGCCTCGGTTCAGCGTTGGACCCCGATGCAGCGTGCGGGCTGGATGGCGCGTGCGGGGCTTGATACGGCGTGGGACTCCAGGCGGTTTTGGGCGTACGGCGTCCACGCGGCCAACGAGTCAGACTGAAGCGACCGGGTGGCCGGCCAGAGCCGGCTGCCGCGACGTGTGAATCGTGCATCGACGCGTTCGACGTCGCCAGGGCGCTCGCGGCACGATCGGCCGGCCGAGTCGAGAGCGCAGGCTCGCCCTTAGAGGCGTTCGTTGCGTTGCCGGGTTTGGCTGGGGTCGATCCAGTCCGGTGGGGTCAACCAAGGCACCCGCGAAACTGTCGGAGGGTGATGTTGTGCTTCAGCTCCGACAGATATCAGAAGGAGCAGCGATGCCACAGAGACCGCCACGGACGAAACCCTGGGCTAGCCGGTTCGACCCGCACCACCCTTCAGTGCGTGCGGCGGCCCGTCGCGCCGGTCTGGATGTGCAGACCTATCTGATCCTCAGGGACACCGAAACTCACTGGCCGGCGAGGTACGCGATCTCGGGTGCTTCCGTCCAGCAACGCAGAGTGATACCGGACACCGATGGCTGAACGGTGCGCCTTTGAGGCGTGTCGGTCCCGACTCAGGTCGGCAGGGGCTGACGCCCGTCGGCCGACCTAGGCTCCGGATCGGCGTCGAGCTGTCCGGTGTTGGACACCGGTATGTCGAGCAGGACCGTTGTCCCGCCTCCGGGTTCAGCTCGCACGACCATGGTGCCCCCCAGATCGGCCGCGGCATCACGGAGCAGGGTCAGCCCGACGTGACCCTCCCGATGTCGGTCCACGCCACCCACCGGCATACCGACTCCATCGTCATGAACGCGCAGCCGGACCGCAGCCGGCGCGGCGGTGAGCCTGATCTCGGCATGCCGGGCGTCGGCATGCTTGGCAATGTTGAACAGGGACTCCCGCACACAGCGGTAGACCATGGCCGACACCTCTGACGGTGGTTCGATCGTCATCGACACCTCAACCGCCACGTCGACGCCGGAGTTCATCTGCAGTTTGGCGGCCAGATCCTGCACGGCAGCGTTCAGGCCGACGGCGTTGAGGTCCGGCGGATAGATGTCGACGATAAGCGTGCGCAACGAACTGATGGCACGCTGCACTACCGAACCGACTGTGTCGGCCAAATCCCTCGACCCCGCCGCGGCGTCGGATGGCAGTGTACGGCTGAGGGCACCCATTGCATAGCCGGCACTGGCAAGATCCTGCACCACCCCATCATGCAGATCACGTGCCACGCGGCGTCGCTCGCGGTCCGAGGCAGCCAATGCACTGCGCATCAAGCGGCTGCGCTCCGATTGTGCCCGGCCCAGCCGCCGGATCAACCATACCGAGATCGGAAGCTGGGTAACGAGCAAAATCAACAATGCCAGCAGCGCGAACGGGACCAGCTTTGATTGGAGTTCATGCTCGGCGGTGATGACCCGCCGATCGCTGGAATACATCTCGAAGACCAGCTTCGTGCCATCGTCGAGGTTCATGGGGACGTAGACCTCGACCAAGCGATCGAACAGCGTCGACTCCGTGGCGTTCTCCGGGTCATCCAGGTTCGACAGGCTGGCTCGGGCGACCTGAGTGTCGACGGTGTTCAGTACCTCAGACTGAGACGGGAATCGTGCGCCGATCGCGGAGTGCTCGTCGGAGTAGACAATCGTCCCGTCGCGCAGCCAAACCTTGATCCGCAGGATCGCGCCGTCCCTGCTGCGGGTCCGGACGGCGTTGTCCAGCATCACAATCGCCCTCGGATCGTGGCGCAGCAGTGCGGGTATCAGGGGCGCGAACGCGGTCCGGCTGACCACATTGGCACTCCTGACCGCTTCCGCGAGGGCGTTGGAGCGGGCGATGTCGCTGGCGACCTTTGCCGCCCCCGCTCCAACGAGGGCGAAGGCGAGGAGCGAGGTCGACACCAACGCCGCGATGGTGCGACCGATCAGGCGATCGACTCGCCGCTGGGGGCGGGCCTCGCCAGGGCGCCTACTGATCATCATCGGCCGTGATGAGACCCAACCGCTGCGCCTTTACCACAGCCTCCAGTTGAGACCGCACCCCGAGCTTGGCATGGATGTTGCGCACGTACCCCCGGCAGGTGTGCACGCTGATCCGCAATCGCCGCGCGATCTCCGCAGGAGCAATCCCCCGGCCCATCAAGATCA
>JAVEET010000003.1 GCA_030840295.1 Pseudonocardiales bacterium | reverse complement strand
GGACGGCCTGCTCGTAGGACATGCCGGTGATGACCCCGTCAGAGGCCTGGGTGTCGAACTGCACGTGGTGGATGTGAATGTTGACCTGTGAGTAATGGCCGGCGGAATTCGCATCCGTCAACTCGCTGGTCAACGTGACCGCGTCGCATTCTCCGACGTTGGTCCGCAATGCCAGCGGCTGGAACGGCTTGCTGCCGTTGAGCACGGCGTCCTTGTCGTGAGCCAGCACAAAGATCATGCCGGTCGGGTCGGTGTCCTTCGGCGTGACCTTCACCGCATGCTCGACAGCGACGGCGTTGAACCGGCGCAGCACCGTGGGCTGACCGTTGGCCTGCTTTGCCGGGCAGATCGCGTCGGCACGACCTGCGTACGGGTCGAGGTGAGTCGCAGTGACCGCGGCCGCGGCCTGGTCGCCCGACTCGCCCAGGTAGGGAGCGCCGGAGTGTCCGTTCGGTGAAAACGGTGGACGCATCCCCAGATGCGGACGCATCATCGGATAGGCGGGCCGTCCGTTGTCTGGGTTGAACAGCAGTACCGGCCGGTTGCCGACGAAGCTGTCATCGGGCAGCGCGGTCGGGTGACCGGGCTTGTTCGGGTCGAGGTAGTAGTCCGGGTAGGCCGTACTGGTGTCCTCGGTCTCGCCGAGATACTGGGTGGGCTTGGCGGAGTTGGTCGCCCAGTTCCAGACGGCACCGTCGGTGGAGTTCTTACGGACCCCCTGCGGCGGAAGTTGCGGACGGATCCAGCTGTCCAAGTTCGCGGCCGTGATCTTCTGGCCGTTGATCGTCCTGCCGATGAGCTGGGTCGAATCGACCGGCCAGGACGGCGCAAAGCCGGCGGCGGCCTGGTCGGCCAGCGGAGCGAAGTCCGACTGCCGGGTGTCATAAACCCGCCAGAAACTCCACATGCCGGCGACATAGTGCTCGGCGATGTGGCAGTGGAACAGGAAGTCGCCGGCGCCTTGCTGCACGCCACCGGCGCCGCCTTCGATCTCCAGGTTGTAGGACTCCCCCGGGCCGAAGGCCTGCGAGTCGAGGCGCTCGGAGTCAGACATCTCCAGCGGGTGCTTGTTCAAGCCGGTGTCGGCGTAGTTGTACGTGGCGTCGGCGACCGGGTTGAACCGCCACCGGATGCCGCCGCCGTGCATGTGGAACACATGGAACATCTCGGTCCCCGCGTGCAGGATGCGGAACTTCGTCGGATCGCCGCGATAGCCACGAGGCATCGGAGTCGACGGGTCGCCGAAGGTGTAGGAGGCGTACGCGTGCGCCTCCTGCTGTGGCGCGAAGTTCAGACGGTCGAAGAAGCCCTCGGAGCGGTAGTTGATCGCGCGGGTGTCTGGCCGGTAGGCATCGGTGTGGGGGTCGACGAACGGAACCGGTTGACCGTTCTTCTGCAGGACGGCGTTCTTCTCGTTCTCGTTGCCGATCTCGTGATACAGCTGGACGTTCTCGCGGAACTCCGGCGCTCCGGCGGGCCGGATGGTGGCCTCCCAGCCGGACTCCAGTGTGGCCGAGTGCGACTCGTCGATTGCGTTCGGGTCCAGGTAGGTCGAACCAGGCGGCTCGACCACGACGCTGCCGAACAGCCCGTGGTTGACCTGGTCACGGAAACCGGGGCCGGGGTGCAGATAGTGCGCACCTTCAAGCGTCTTGTCGTTGGGAACGTAGTAGGTATAGGTGCGGGCTTGTCCCTTGGCGGCGTAGGACGGAACGTTCTTTCCGATAGCGTCTCCGGAGGACGCGGCATCGAATGCCAACCCATCCACGTGCAGGCCGAAGTCACCACCGTCGGCGTTGTTGGTGTAGGTGATGGTCAGGCATTCACCCTCGTTCGCACGGATGATCAGTGGCTGAATCGCATCGCCGCGCAGCCCGATGGACACGTGCTGGGTGGCTTCCTCCGCGCGTACCGCGCCGATCCGGCTGGCCAGCACATACATCCGGCCCTTCGGATCATGATCACCGAAGCGGTTCAGCGGTATGTTGACGTTGATCGCCTGCACGTCATACGAACGCGTCGGCGCCGACGCCGGGCACGCTCCGCTGCCTGGGACCGGAACAGCGGATGCTGGGTTCACCAACGGGCCGCCCCCGACGACGGCAAGCACCATTGCGCCCGCCAATGCCGGGGGGATGACCCGCACCCGGCGCGGTGCGGTGCGTGCGAGCTCGGCAACCAGCCCCGCGAGCAGTTGAGTTCCGGCTGCCACGACGACGGCGACCGGCATCGCGAGTGCGGCGTCGCGGACCATTGGCAGAAGTTGCAGCGGACCTGCGCCGCCGCCGACCGCGGCGTCGCCCAGCGGGATAGCCACAGCGAGCGCCAGCGCACCGGCACCGGCGGACAACGCGGTTCGGGACACTGCATTGAGCCGCCCCTCGCCGTCGGCGGCCCGTAGCCGGCCGGCGAAGGTGAGCGCCACGTACACCGCGGCCACGACCAGCGGCAACGCGAAGCCACAAGCACGCAACCAATGAATCCATGCAACCGGACCCGCACTGCCCGAGTCGGCACGGGCATGCAGTCGGAGCAGCCACCAGGTGATCGCAGCGGTCAACGGCACGCTGAGCCGCCCGACCTCTACCGCGGCAGGACGTTGCGCGCCGACTTCAATGGTGAGTGACATGTCAGTACCTCGGTTCAAGACTCGAATTAACCGTGGGAGTGGGCGGGCTGAGCCGCGCCCGACGAAGCTGAGATGACGCCCAGGTCGATGACGACGGGAGCCGTAGTTGCCGGGTCACTGAAATGCAGGGACAGCGCCGACTTTGCATCGACGATGGTGAAGTCCAGATGCCCCTCGATACCTGCGTCGGGAAGGATCCGTCCGTCGGGCAGATCGCCGGCCGTGGCGGTGAGCACCTTCGTCTTACCGGCGGTCGTCACGTAAAGCTGAAACTGACGTACCGAATAGCGCAACGGCGCCTTGTTGCGGTTGGTGAGGGCCACCGCGACCTGGATCTGCTGGTTGCCCTTTTCGACCAGCCCGGACACGCCGTGGGTGGCCCCGGAGAGCGCCCGGTGGCTGACGCCGTCGACGTTGCGGATGAACTCCACGGCAACGATGCCGAAACTGGTCTTTACGTCATCGCCGATACCGAAGCTCGTAGGCTTGGGTGCTGGTGCGGGATTGAGCGTCCGGACGCTCAGGAGCAGACCGGCGATCGTTACGGCCAGTGCCGCAGCCAGCACCGTCCAGCCCCATCGCATCGGTCGGCTGCTTGTTCGCACTGACAAAGCCACCATCTGAAACCACTCCCCCGAGTGCCCGCGCCGAGCGACTTCGCCCAGTGCGTAAAAGCTGTTCCGTGGAGCATCTGAGCTCAACCTTGGGAAAAGCTCGGATCAGCCGTCAGGGAGCGGCGATTCGTACGGCATCTGCCGAATTGGGGAGGCTGAACCAATCACAATTGGGGGTTCGAGGGACGTCATGCGGCAACGCGGTTTCGAATCCATCGAGACAGCGGGGGTCCTCGGCCAGACCTCGGCTCCGTGAGGAACGGGGGAATTTCGTCACGGTGCCGAGGTCATCCTGGCTGCCAGGCTGGCCTACCTGTTCTTTATCCCGCGTGCCGCGGTACGCACGCCATCGGACCTACGTACTAGTACTAGTCACCGACTAGTCACGGGTGACGGCGATCGTCAGGTTCGTCGCCGTGGCGCTGTGGTCCCGATTCTCGGCGATGAAGGTGACCCGGTAGGGGTCCCGTCGCGCAGACCCCGGCCGGTCGATGGTGAATCCGTGTGAACGGTAGAACTCGGTCGTCGATTGCTGGACCCGGGCGGCGTCCTCCGGGACGAAGATGAGCAGGCTCCAGCGTGGCGCTGTGCCGGTGGACGCTTGCACCATGCCCGACGGAAGCGGTACCGCAGCCGGCCAGTCGACGGGCAATGCCGGCTGCGACACTCGCCCGTCAGGACCACCGCCGTGACCGCTCCTGCCGCGACCGGCTGCGGCTGACGCCGTACCAACCGTCGACCCACCGGGCGAGGTCTGCCCGGCTGTGCCGGCTGTCGCGCTCGGCGCGGGACTGTGCGGCGCAGCCAGGTCGCCTGGGACCGAGTTCGCGGAGCAGGAACAGACCGACAGCATCGTGGCCACGGCGGCAGGGACGAACAACGCACGGTAGCGGATTGCATTCACGCGATGCCTGCCTCACTGCTTCCATCGAGGGCGTCCTGGCGTGCCCGGAACGACCAGCTCGGTCGAGTACCCGAAGGTACCCGACCGAGCCGCTCGTTCCCGTTTGAAGTTGTGATGGTCCGGGTCTGGCTAGGTTCGGGCTACCACGGGGTCGGTACGAGTCCTTCTGGGTTGGCGGCGTTGGAGGTCGGGATGCCACTGTTGGCTGCGTCGCTGCGAAGGAACGGCAGGTGCCACAGGTCGTTCGGTACCGGCTGGTCGCCCGGTCGCACGTTCTCCGGGAAGATGTACTCGAACACCGGGGCGATGTACTGGCCGGCTTGCAGGCCGTTGGCGACCTTCGGGGCGTTGGCAAAGCAGCTGTCGAGCAGCGTCTGGTTGATAGTGGTCAGGGTCGGATCGACCGGCGTTGGCACACACAGGGACCGGACGGCGACCCGGACGGTCCGGGACGGCTGGCTGAGCAGACCAGCAGGTGCCTTGGTGGCACGAAGCCGGGCGCGTTGCGGCTGCGGTCCGGTGTTCTGGGTGGTGATGCCACCGGTTGGGCCGCCGAGAACAGGTGCGGCGTTCTCGCCGGTCATCTCGAACGGGGTGGTCCAGCGGTTGCGGACCGACGTCGTGATCGAGCCATCGGCGTTGCGGGTGTTGTTAGCGTCCTCGTAGTAGATGTCCACGACGGACTTGACGTCGGTCGTTTCGGACTCGAGGAAGATCCGGTCCTGCGTCTCCTGCGGAGCACCGTTGATCGCGACCGCCAGCGGGTCCGCGGTGCCGACCCCGAAGTCGCCGATCGCCATGTAGCTGGGCTGGGTGCCGGGCTGCGTGTAGATGCCGACGTTGGCCTCGATGGTGTGCGCGGAAACGTATTCCGGCCCGGAACCCGACATGATGAGCGTTCCGGAGTAGCTGACGAAGTCGCCTACCTCGAACGGGGCCTGCTGCCGCGCGTCGCCCCCGATGGTCGACACTGCCGGGTTCGGCATCACGTACTGGCTGCAGTAAACCTGACCGGCAGCTGGGGCTCCGAGCTCACCGCTGACGGGTGGCACCACGCCGGCGACGCTGAAGTTACGGCACGGCGGGACGGCAGGGGCGGGGTTCGGAACGGGCGGTGCCTTTGGCCGGTTGCCCTGCGGGCACAACGGGTCGTCACCGCCAGGAATGGCCGGATCGGTGCGCGGGATGCACATCGGGTAACCGGTAGCGGCATGGATCGTCGGGTTGTCCTGGTCGGCACTGAACCGCGGATCCGGGGACTGCCCGGCGCTGAACCGGCCGGTCGGATTGCCCTTGGAGTCAGCCAGCCCGGCTACGACCGGGTCGTTGATCTGAACGGTGACGGTGCCGCCGTTCGCATTGGCGATCTTCATCGCACCATTGGCGTAGTCGAATCCGCTGATGACACCGGTGCCGCTGTTGGCCGCCTGTTGCGAGGCGAACGCGAGGCCGGCGATGTGCCGCGCTCCGACCATGTTGCCGACCACCCGCAGTTCGAGTCCGTCGTTTGCGACGTCTGAACCGGTGCCGGAGCCGCGCACGAACTTGGCCCAGGGCAGGGTGTTCGCGGGCATCTGCACGATCAGGTTGCACGGGATGGTGATACGCACGCCGTTGACCGTAACGGTCCCGCCGAACGTAGCCGGGTCGGTGATCGTTGGGCAGTCGTCGTTGCCGACCGTGGCGTTGCGCAACAGGCCGACGTCGTCAAACCCGTGCAGACTCGCGGGTGCCACCGAGAAGGCCGGATCACCCAGCGTGGGAATGACCCAAGGTGACACCGCGCCCTTCGGCGGTTTCGCGGTGCCCCCCTTGGCTTCGGCGATGCCGGCGCCTATGGCGATCAGGCCGGCAGCAGCCAGCAGAGCGACAACTGGACTGGCTGGCAACCTCCGTATCCGATTAGCGTTCATCAGTGCCCCCTCCGAGTTATTGAGCGGGGGACCGAGAGTCAGACCCCGCTGGGCAAGAACCTAAGGAGACGACCTTGGGAAATGCTCGGGTCTCGCGACTTGTACCAGGGCGTCTCGATTGTTCTGCCCGGTATTGCTGGGGAGTGCGCGACTTGGCCCCATCGGTGTGGGTGGTTCGACTCCCCCGTACCCTTCGAATTGGGGGCCGACAGGCCCCCTCCGTGTGGCTGTCGCGGCAGCTCGTGGCGGCGGATGCTGCAGAGGTCCACTATTCGGTCCAGTGCACGGGGGCGCACGATGATCGAGGTCTCGTTGTTCGGCCAGGTACGCATCAATCGCAGCGACCAGCAACTGATCCTCTCATCCTTTCAGGGCATAAAGCCACGCCATGTCCTGCTGTTGCTGGCGATTCACCTCGGCTACCCGTCGTCCAAGGAACGTCTCGCCGACGCTCTCTGGCAGGGCAAGCCACCGGCAAGCTGGGTATCCACGCTCGAAGGCTACGTATCGCTGCTTCGCCGCGGCCTCGCGCTCGGGTCGGACCCAACTGCGCCGTCAGCCGTGCTCACCTGCGACCACGGCTACATGCTCGACGCTGCACGCGTCAGCGTAGATCTGCACACGTTCGACGACCTCCTAATCCAGGCTGAGGCTGCTGGCCGCCCCGACAGTCTCGCGATGCTGACCCGCGCCCTGAAGTTGGCAGACGGTGAAGTGCTCGCGGGCGAACGAAACGCGCCGTGGGTAATCGAGGTCCGCGAGCGCTACCAGCAACGGGTATGCCGTGCTGCCGTGAAGGCCGGCCGACTCGCACTGCAGGCGGGGGACATCGCAACGGCTTCCCGGCATGGTCAGCTGGCGCGTGAACTCGACCCACTTGCCGAGGACGGCTGGCAACTCGTCATTGAATCGCAGTGGCGGGACGCTCGCCGCTCGGACGCGCTCCGGAGCTTCAACACCCTCCGCCGTCTGCTTGAGCGCGAGCTTGGGATCGCGCCGTGCCGCTCGTTGCAGCAGCTATTTGCCCAGGTGCTGCAGGACGAACCGCACGCCCTTACCGCCTGAAGTGTCGGATGCGGCCGGGGCGCATGCAGATCAACTGTGAAATAAAGGTAGTTCGCGATCGAAGATTCACCCGGCAATCAGCTCGGGGACAACACGGCCATGACAGGACTCGCTAGCTCATGACGATGCGACGCACAGCACGGTATGGGTCGCGACGACCAGCTCACGCAGCGGCCTGGCCGTACCTGCCGGTGGTGATGGTGTCCCTCCAGCGCGGCGCGGTCGCAGCCGCACTACTCGCTGTCGCCGCCGTCAGTGTCGGCGTTACGACCGACCCCGGCGGCGCGTCGACTGGCGGTCGAGGTATTGCCAGCGCCACTGGAGCGGAAGCGATCGACCCGCCCAGCCAAACCGGTACGCGTGACGACCTGTCCTCAGCAGAATCGCCGCCTCTCGCCCCCCATCCTCCGAACACCTCCGTCGGCCAGCCCGGTGCCGGCCCGACCGGCGGCGGACCCTCGACGGTGCCGGGTTCCTCGCCGGGCGTGGCCGTCGATGGCATACCGAGCATCGCGCTGGCGGCCTACCGTAACGCCGAACGTCGAGAGGCCTCCCTCGCGCCCGGTTGCGGGATCAGCTGGTCCCTCGTGGCCGCGATCGGCAGGGTCGAATCCGATCATGGGCGCTTCGCGGGCTCGGTGCTGCTGCCCAGCGGCTTGTCCACCCCACGCATCATCGGCATCCAGCTCAACGGCAATGGCACTGAGGTCATCCGCGACACCGACCACGGTCGGCTCGACGGGGATACCGGCTATGACCGCGCGGTCGGCCCGTTGCAGTTCATCCCGTCCACCTGGGCGCTCTACAGCGTGGACGCCAGCGGCGACAAGTTGGCCGATCCCTTCAACATCTACGACGCCGCAGCGGCCGCGGCTGACTACCTCTGTGCCGCTGGCGGCGACCTGCACCCGCGGTCGGGACAGATCACCGCGGTGCTTGCCTACAACCACTCCAGCGAATACCTCGCTACGGTGCTCGGCCTGGCAGACGCGTACGCGGCTGGTCAAACGGCTGGCATCGTCGCTCCGGTGGACGTACCGGCCCAACCTCCCATCGTCACGACGCTCCCGCCGGTGGACCCTGGGCCGCCGGCCGCAGCTCCGCCGCCAGTTTCGCCGGCGTCGACGACGGCAGCGAGTCGATCACCTCAGCCCAGCGAGTCGTCCGCAAGCGCCTCGCCAAGGGCATCGGCAACCTCGCCAAGGGCATCGGCAACCTCGCCAAGCCCGTCGCTGTCGGCCGGCTCCGGCGCGCCGTCGTCCAGTACATCCCCGAGCGGCGGGGCTTGCTCGCCGCCGCCGCCGTCGCCGCCGCCGTCGCCGTCGCCGCCGTCGCCGCCGTCGGCGTCGCCGCCGTCGTCGTTGCCGTCGCTGTCCGCTACTCCCACACCGACGTCAACAATGCCGACATCAGCGGCTCCGTCTCCTTCGACGTCCACAACGGACACTGCGACGAGCAGCACTTCGACACTCCTTTCGCCGACCGGAATCGTTCAAGCGCCGGACCCGAACCCCTGCCGCCCCGAGACGCGAGCCCCGAGCCCCTCGGTGTTCACGACGTCAAACACCATGACGGACACTCCCGGGCCGAGTAGCTCACCCGGTATGTCACAACCCGGGTAGCCCCGACGAGTCGGATCATCGCCTGACGGCAGGCGTCCGGCGTCATGGCGACCCCCCAAATTGGGTGGCGCCGTCACCCCCTGAATGGGGCTTCTTAACAGTCACCAAACAGACGAGTGTTCCCCCTGTACAGCCGCTGAGAGTTCGGGGGAACCCATGCGCCTGCACCGCATTCATCGTCCAACTAGCACGAGCGTGACCGTGCTCCGGGGGCTGCCGCGCCTCGCCACCTCGCCGTTCAACAGCGGGCACCCGGCATTCGCGACCAGGTTTCGGCGCCTGCTCGCCGGCTCCCTGGCAACGTTGCTCGGCGCGGTGGTTCTGCTGCCGTTCACCTCCAGCACCGCCTGGGCCACACCGACCGTCTCCCTGATCAGTGGCGAGATCGAGCAGTTGACGCTGAACACGCCAGGTGACGTGTGGTCCGGCGGCTGGATCCGGGTGGGTGCTCAGGCGGTGGTGCTGCCGCGGAACCTGCTGATGGATCTGCCCGCCAATCGGCTCAGCCTTGAGCAGTTGTTCGCTGCGGCGCCCAGTTCGTGCGCCGATCGCGGGGAGAGCGGACTCGCAAAGTCCGACCTCTGCAATATCACCGGCACCGGCGGCTTCGCAACGATCCAAGCCAACCGCACCAACGCCGGCGACGTGGTCGCTGGAGATGTATTCATCGAGAAAGGCCGTGAGATCGTCAGCGGCGCGGTCAGCTATGTCAATGTCGATGACGGGTACTTCCGCGTCAACGGCACAAGCGGCAGCGACGCCGGTGGCACCATGGTTCGCCTCAATGACCCCACAGGTCGGCACACCGTCCAGCGTGGGGCCGGCTGCCCGGCTGCCTCGAGCACCAACTGCAGCCCCGACCCTCGCTTCGCCCTCGACGCTGAGAACTACACCGCGGCGTTCTCCACCGGCTACCCGATGTGCATCCCGAGCACGGTGCCACGGCCCTTCACCGACAGCCTGGACGTGAACCGAAATGGCGACGCCACCGAACAGCTAACGGCGCAGTCGTCGCCAGATGGGACGGGTGACCTGCTCTGCCCGGACACCAACCGCAACCCGTTCAACGAGGCGGTTGACTCCCGGCTGCTGGCGCCGCTGCTGGTCGGTGATCATGTGACCGCGCGCGGCAATCTCGAGTCCGTTGCCGGAGTGCGGTTCCTGTCCGCATTCGGTACCAAGATCGGCACCGCCCTGAGCACCACAAACGGACCGGACCAGCCGGATTACACCGTGATCGACTCGATGTTCATCGACGCGCCGGGATTCCAGCGGGTCCGCATTCGTGATCAGTTCCTCGGCGCGAGCACCGAGGCCGATTCCGATGTCGTGCTGTGGTCGGTGCACCGGGACCCGGTGGACAACAAGGCCCACGACTTCCCGCTCGGCTCGGTCCTGGGTTGTGAGACCGTCGCTGGTCCGTTGACCTGCCGCCGGGTGCTCGGACCCAACACCTTCCGTATCCGGCACGACACGCTGTTCGCTGCTAACACCGCGAAGAACGCCAAGCTCAGCGCCTGCAGCCAGCTACGGGCCGATTTCCGCTTCCAGAACAGGAACATCTGCCCCGACGGCGGCACAACCGCCGAAGAGTTCGGCATCCTGTCCCCGCTTCCGCACGAGGTACAGGCCCGAACCGGACGCAAGATGGCTGACCTGGCTCGGCCTGGAGGCGGCGTGCTCAAGACCATCGACATCAACGCCCGCAGCGCGACCAATGGGCAGTTCCTTTACCCGATGGGCATTGGCCTCGGCGGCATCGAGACGCCGAACTTTGCCGAGATCGACATCAACCAATTGGGCACCCCGACCAGCTTCGACGGAATTCCGTGGAATCTGGACCGCCGGCTGTCCCCGAACGGCTGCGTGGGGCCGTGCGAATCCACCCCCCAGCCGCTCGATCCGTTCCCCTTCTCCGGCTTCGACCCGAGAGTGCAGGGCGGTGTCCCGGAAGTGCATTACAACGATCCCAACTACACCGCAACCCAGCTCAACCGGTTACCGAACCGCATGCTGTCCTACGTCGACCCGGCCCTGAACAACTTCAACGGTGACGCCACGTTGCTTTCCTGGCCACCGGTCGACCCGGCGGCCGTCGGCGCACCGCCACCGCCACCAGTACCGGGAGCCACGCGCGCACTCATCACCGGTCTGAGCCCGGCCACCGGACCGGGAAGCACGCTCGTAACCCTCGACGGCATCGGACTGGCCGGTGCCAGCGCAGTCAGCTTCGGCGGCGTGCCGGCAGCCACATTCAACGCGGTGTCGGATACGCAAATCACCGTGCAGGTGCCCGCTGGCGCGGTAACCGGACCGGTCGCGGTCACTACACCGGGCGGCGTGCTCACCAGCGCCGCGCGCTTCACGGTGGTGCCGCCGCCGACGGTCACCGGCATCACGCCGTCCAGCGGACTACCGGGTACGGCAGTGACCGTGACCGGCGCCGGGTTCAGCACCGCGACGGTGGTAACCGTAAGTGGCTCAGCAACGGCCTTCACGGTCCTGTCGGACACCGCCATCCGCACCACGGTGCCGATCGATGCGGTTACCGGGCCGATAGTGGTGACCAATCCTGCCGGCACCGCAACCAGTTCCGGCACTTTCACCGTCACGCCGCCTCCGCCGGCGCCGCGGGTTACCGGCTTCGCTCCCAGTAACGGCTCTCCTGGCACGGCGGTCACCATCATCGGCACCGGGCTGCAGACCGCTCAGGCGGTCTACTTCGGCGGCGTGCCGGCGCTATCCTTCACCGCCGCCCCGACGTCGGTCACCGCCATCGTCCCGGTGGGAGCTTTGACCGGGCCGGTCAGCGTCGCGACCGCGGGCGGCGGCGATGCCAGTCTGGCGTTCTTCCAGGTCACTGCGGCGGGTCCGGTGCCGGCCGCACCGCTGATCTCAGCGGTCACACCCACGAACGGTCCGGCCGGCGCCCAGGTCCTGATCACCGGGACCAACTTCGTCGGTGTCACTACGGTCACCTTCGCCGGTAAGCTCGCGATCTTCCAGCAACTGCCGGCCGGGCTGCTCGCCGTCGTACCAAACGGTGCGAGCACCGGAGCGGTTGTCGTCACGACGACGCTCGGCGGCTCCGGCATCGCGCCGGCGGAGTTCACCGTCACACCGGCACCCCCGCCGGACATCAATCCGGCCATCACCGCGTTCAGCCCAGCCAGCGGTGTCCCCGGAACGACTGTGAAGCTCACCGGACTGAACCTCGGCGGGACGATGGGGGTCTCGGTCAACGGCACACCTGCCCGCTCGTTCACGGTGCTCTCCCCCACCGAGATCAGCTTCGTCGTAGACACCGGCTCCAGCTCGGGAGCCATCCTCGTCGACGCCCCGGCGGGTATCGCGCTCAGTAACACCGACTTCTCCGTCATCGCGCCGGTCCCCTCGATCGGCTCCTTCACGCCCGCAAGTGGAGCGACTGGCACGAAGGTGGTCCTTGCCGGCAGCAACTTCAGCCAGGTCAGCGCGGTGACCGTCGGCGGCGTCAAAGCAGCTTCGTTCGTGGTCAATTCCCTGGGCCGCCTGACCTTGGTCGTCAGCAGTGGGACTCGGTCAGGACGGATACAGCTCAGAACCGCGGGCGGGCTTGCGACCAGCGCGGCCAGCTTCAGCTTTATGCCGGCACCGAAAATCGGCTCGTTCAGCCCTGCGCGGGGAAAGACCGGTACCAAGGTCGTCATCGCCGGCAACAACTTCAGCCAGGTCAGCGCGGTGACCGTCGGCGGCGTGCCAGCGGCCTCGTACGTCGTCAACTCCCCGACTCGACTCACGATCCTCATCGGCGCGACGACAAGGACGGGGCGAATTCAGGTCAGGACCGGGGGCGGCCTCGCCACCAGCACGACCTCCTTCACTTTCACACCGGCACCGCAGATCACCTCGTTCTCTCCGAGTTCCGGCGTCCGGGGCACCAAAGTCGTCATCGCGGGATCCCACTTCACCGGCGCCAGCGCCGTGACGGTAAGCGGCATCCGAGTGCGCTTCTTCCTCGTCAACTCGCCGACTCGGATCAGCTTTGTACTCGGCGGCCCAACGCATTTCGACACCGTCGAAGTAACCACACCGGGTGGATCAACTATCCGCTCTACAAACACCTTGATGAAAAGGACTGTCTGATGAGCCCGTGTCCATTTGCCGGAAACCAAGGTGCCGGGCCCAAACCGACCTACCCAGCTCCGCCAGCTACCGATCAGGCACCTGCCCTGCCCCTCGAGCCAGCCAGCGACAGCGACGGCATCGTCAACGACCCGCCGTCGCGGCGCACGATGCTGCGTGTCGGGATAGTCGCCGCCGCAGTGGCGGCCCTGAGCGGTTTGGATCTCGCCGCACCGGTGCAGCGCCAGGCCTTCGCCGCACCACCGGTGTTGCCCGACATCCAGTTCGCGATCGGCTCCTACCTGGCACCGGCGGTGCGGATCACCGAGGCGGGCGCGCCAACGGGCGGCACCATGTTCGGCTTCGGACCGGTCTACACCTTGTTCCTCACGGCGAAACTCACTCGCATGCCGACGAAGGCCGACCGGCTCGTCCTCGAACAGGCACTGCGGACCGTCGAGGCGCACTACGCGTTCAGCGCTAGCGGGGTATTCAGCCACATCTCCTATGGCGTGCCGTACTTCAACAAGCTGCCGGGAGGCATCAGAGGGCCATTGGTGTCGAAGTACCTGCCGAAACTCATCGACGACCACACCCGCCAGGTACTCGAAGAGGCGGTACCCGGACCCACTGATGTGCACCCGTCCAATCCGGCGATCAGCAAACCACGGTTCAACGTGCCGGTGCAGATCGAGGGCAACGATGTGCTCATCACGCTGCGCAGCGACCTTAAGGACAACCTGTACGACGTCCGCAACTGGCTTTTCGGTAGCAGCGTGCTGAAGAAGGCGAGGGTTCCCGCGCCGGCGTTCAACCGGCTTTTCACCTGGACATCGTCGCGGCTGATGTTCGGCGGACGTGGGCTACCGCGCAAGATCGCGGACGCGGAGAAGTTGCCGTACGCCAGCTACGTGCACCCAGATTCCCCTATGTGGATGGGATTCGCCGACATGGTGGCCGACGCCTTCGGACCGCCGGCGATCTGCACCTTCCAGGGCAACCGCTCGGCTCGGCTCACTACCGAGACTGGCACCGGCTATTTTGCCAACAGTTCCATCCAGGTCCTCAACCATGTGATTCTCGACCTGGAGGAGTGGTACTTGACGAACGGAAGCGAGATCCTCCCGCGAAATGGCGATGTGACCTACCTCGAGCGTGCCCAGTACATGTATCGGCCCAACGACCCGCCGGCATTCGGGCGAGCCGACCAGTTCACCGACGGGGGTGGTCCGACGTTTTTGCCGAACGTCTACCAGGGCGCCGACGATGCGCGTAACGGCTGTATGTTCGGCAGCTACCAACCCGGCGTCGACACGGCTGCGCCGGGGGTCAACTCCGCGCACAAGATTCTCGGCCACATCTCGACATTGCAGCGGTCTTCGCGGGCAGCTGATGGCACGCCGCTGCACATCCGCGTCGACGGGCCGGGCTATGACGCGATGGACGTGCCCGACGGCAGTAATCAGCCAAAGCTGCACTTCTCCGCACTGGTACCGACTGCCGACCTCTTTCGACGGATGCGGATCAGCCAGGCCTCCGCCGACCTCGCCGAGGAGTTCAGAGTGGAACGCGGCGATCAAGGCCTGGAGCACCGGATCACGGCGACCCGGCGGCAGAACTTCCTGATGCCCCGGCGGCGCAACCGATCGTTCCCGCTCCTCGAACTCGTGCCCGGACGCTGACGCTCGACTGAACTGGACCTGATACTGGGGCATGCTCGAACTCGACCATGTCTTCTGCTTCGTCGAACCTGACGGCACCTGGGCGGATCAGCTCGCTGCGGCCGGCTGGCATCTCGACGAAGGCGTCAGTCACACCGGACAGGGCACCCGCAATCGCCGACTGTTCTGGCCCGAGCAGTATCTGGAGCTGCTCTGGCTCGACGATCTCGACGAGGCGCGAGGCAACCCACTGCGCCTGGATCGACGCAGCGACTGGGCGCGCGCCGGCACAAGTCCGTTCGGCCTGGGCCTCCGCGGCAAACTGCCGCCGGATCAGCTCGAGCACTACTGGCTATACGAGGATCTCGGCATCCCGCTCTGGGTCCACCGCGACAACGAGCGCAACCCGGATCGTCCGTTCCTCTTCGTCCACGAAGCCGAAGCCGACGAGCTGGAAGCTCTGCGACCACGCACCCGCGTCCATTCGCTGCCTAGTCACCGACTGCACGGCACGCTTACGGCCGTGCACCTCAGCGGCCCATCTCCGGCCGCGGTTCCGCCCCACCGGGGGCCCCCGATCAGGCAACGCCGCGGACCGCACCGGATGCGGCTCGTAGTCGGCACCAGCGGCGGCACGCTCACAGTTTCCGACCTGCTCACGTTCAACGGATGACGCGCGGTGTGCAGGCTTAGCATCCGGCTAGCGTCAGCCTTATGAACGCGCCACACAATGGCGCCGACGGCGGCGACGCCGCTGACGCGGGAGGGGCCCAGGATCCATCGGACCGGCTGCGGTCGGGTCCGCTCGCCGATGAGCAGGCCGGGCCACGGCGGTTGGCCACGCTGGTGGCCGGCGGCGCACGGCTGGCAATGGGCCCGTACGGCGCGTGCGTCGGCGGCCTGAGTATGCGGGTTGGCGTGGCCATGCCCATTGTGCTCGCGGGACGCCAGTGGGTCGTTCCGGTGGCCGCGACTTCGCGGGAGGACTTGCCGGCCTGCGACTTTCACCTTGCTGCAGGCTGGCATCCGTGGATTTTCTGACGCGATTGATACCGCGCAATCAATTCCGACCGATCCCGAAACGCTCGTGCAATAGGTATTGCAGGTACTCTCATCGGTGCAATGACTATTGCACAGTGGTGGGATCGCAGGCTAGCGTCAGCCCAACCTTCAGCGACCCGCCGAGCCGGACAAGGAGTGCATCGGGCGTGTACGTAAAGCATGTCCGTGACGCCTACGCCGCACCGGTCGGGTGGTCGTGATGTCCGATCGGGCGCGACGTGGCTCCCCCGCCACTGCTGAGCCGAGGACGCGGTCGGCGGTTGCCGACTTCGAGGAGCGGTTGCGCGACCGGATGCCGGAACTGACCCCCAAGCGCCGCCGCCTGGCACAGATCATGCTGACCGATCCGGCCGGTCTGATGCTCCGCACTGTCGAATCGCTGGCGCAGGAAGCCGGTGTCGACGGCGCGACCGTCGTGCGGCTGTGCAACGAGTTGGAGTATGACGGCTTCGGCGAGCTGAAGGCCGCGCTTCGGAACGAGTACGTGGGGTTCAGCACGGCTGCGGAGAAAGTGAGCAGGACGCTCGTGGCGGGCCGGACCGACCTCGCTGCCAGTTCGCGGGTCTTCAGTGTTGATCGGGCGAACATCGATCTTGCCGCCGAATGGAACACTGACGACGACATCGAGCGGCTCGCGCGATCCATCTCGACCTCGCGCCGTACCGTGATCGTGTCGGCCGGGTTGTCTCGGCACGTAGGTTCCCTCATGTCGCATCTACTGCGACTGGCGGGGGTCGACGCGGTGTCGCCAGTGGCGGAGGTGGACGGGGCTGTCGAGATAGCCCGTCTCGGACCCGAGGACATTGCAATCGGAATCTCGTTCTGGCGCTACATCGTGTCCAGCGAGCGGCTGCTCGCCCGCGCCGCGGCCGTCGGCGCGAAGACGGCTGCGATCTCGGACAGCGTGAACTCCGACACCGCGCGGGCGGTGCAGCAGGTACTTCGGGTGCCCACTGACGCCGGCGAACTCAGCAACTCTGTCACCGCAGCAGTTTCACTCGTCAACGCCATTGTGACGGCCGTCATTCATTGCGATCCGGAAAGGTCGCTGGCCGCATTGCGGTGCATCGACGACGCCTTCGACAGTATTTCAATCATCTAGGAGTCCCATTGCTCACTATTCGTGGAAGACAAGTCAGGGAAACGTTGGAGGAGTTGGTCGATCCGGAGTCCACAGCACTGCTGGTCATCGACATGCAGAACGACTTCTGCCATCCGGAGGGCACTTTCGCCGCGGCTGGTGCCGACGTCAGCGCATACCCGGCGGCGACGGCCGCCATCGCTACAGCGGTGCGGGCGGCGCGTGCGGCCGGTGTCATGGTGGTCTGGGTGCGTGTGTCGACTGTGCATCCAGAGTTCTTCCAATCGGAGGCCCAGCTGCGGTTCGAGCTTCGGATGAAGCAGAGTTACGGCCGTACCGACGTGCCGGAGTTCGACTTCTGCGTGCCCGGTAGTTGGGGACATGAGTTCCTCGACGAGCTGGACTACGCCGACGGGGAGATGGTCGTCGACAAGCGCCGATCGAGTGCATTCGCCGGGACGGACCTCGACATGCTGCTCCGTAGCAACGGCATCGAGTCGCTGGTGGTGACGGGATGCACAACCGAAGGCTGCGTGGATTCAACGATCCGGGATGCGGTGTCCAGGGACTACTACGTCACTATCGTCAGCGATGGGGTGGCGAGTGACAACGCGAGCTTGCATGAGGCGGCGATGCACGTCCTCACCGCATACCGCTGCGATCACGCGGACGTCGGCGCGGTCTCGGCCGCGTGGCACGCTTCAGTGAGTGCGCGATGAAGCTCGGTCGAATCTCGAGCGATGGCTGGCTGGGCTTTGCCGTATCCGCCGACGGTCAAGGCTGGTTGCCGTTTCCGAGCATCGGGGTCGACCCGGTCGACACCGCGACAGCCATCGCGGTGTGCCGGCTGTGGCAGTCCTGGTCAGCACCGCTGCCACCGTCCGCGCTGGTCCGTGCGGACGCGCTGCACTGCCCCATCACCGCGAACCAGCGGATCGTCGGCGTCGGGGCCAACTTCGCGGCCCACGCTGCGGAGGTCAGCATGCAGACGACGTCTGTCCCTCATCTGTTCGAGCGATCGCCGCACACGCTGGCGGCCAGCGGACATGACCTGCTGGTGACAGCGGATGCCGACCAGCATTGTGACTATGAGGTCGAACTGGCGGTCGTCATCGACTGCCGCCTGCCGGACCCGACGTCCGGCGCGGCCACGCCGGTGTTCGGCTATGCCGTGGCCAACGATCTGACGCTGCGTGCGCTCCAGCGCCTGGATCCCACCGTCGTACGGGCCAAGTCCGCGCTCCGGTCGTGTCCGGTTGGCCCGTACATCACCACCGCGGACGAGATCGAAGACATCGGCGGGTTGGAGATGGTGACGTCGGTGAATGGTGAGGTACGGCAGCGAGCGCTACTGCGCTCGATGGTTCATTCGGTGGCCGATCTGGTGGCCGGGATCGAACAGGCTGCGCGGTTGCAGGCCGGTGACGTGATTCTGACGGGCAGCCCGGCAGGAACAGCCGCCGGACGCAGCCCGTCGATCTTCCTGCGGGATGCCGATGTCGTGGAGTGCTCGATCGAACGACTCGGAACTATTAACAATACCGTGCGGTTAAGGGAAAGAGCGGCATGACGTCGATCAAGGTGCCGCAGGCCAGACCGCTGCCGAAGTCGGCGACATTCGAGATCGCACGCCGCGTGGCGGACCTGCGGGCCCAGGGGCGGACAGTGCTCGATCTCGCCACCGGCGAGCCGAGCTTCGACACGCCGGTCGCGGTGGTGCGGGCGGCGGAGCAGGCACTGCGCGACGGTTACACGCACTACACACCGAGCGGTGGCCTGGCCGAGACTCGTGAGGCGGCGCGCGAAACCCTCGGCCGCCACCACGGTGTGCGGGTAAGAACGGAGCAGGTCTTCATCGTCCCTTCCGCCAAGTACGGCATCTTCGCCAGCCTCGCATCGATCGTGACGCCGGGCGACGAGGTGGTGCTGGTCGGCCCGCATTGGGTGAGCTACGAGCCGATGCTGGTTTTGCTCGGTGCCGTTCCTCGGCACCTGGTGCTGGATTCGGCCAGCAATTATCGGTTCAGCGCGCCGTCCCTGCGTTCGGTGATGAGCAGCCGGACTCGGGCCATTCTGATCAATACCCCGGGAAACCCCAGCGGCCGGGTGCTCGACACCGGCGAGATCGAGGCGTTGGCCGAGGCGTGTGCGGACTCGGACTGCTGGATCGTGTCGGACGAGATCTACGCCCAGATTGTCTTCGACGGTGGCGTCCATCTCGCGCCCGCCTCGCACCCGGCGCTGGCCGAGCGGACCTTCACGGTGGGCGGACTCTCCAAATCGCATGCGATGACCGGTTGGCGGTTGGGCTACGTCGGCGTGCCGCAGTCGGCCGTCAACGCCATTGACGCGACGGTGCAGAACACGGTGGGGTGCGCGCCCGCGTTCGTTCAGCGGGCTTCCGTGGTGGCTATGCGCGAGGTGGACGCTGAAGTCGCTGCGATGGTTGCGGAGTACCAGCGGCGGCGAGACGAGTTGTGCGGTGCGCTGGCCTCGGTGCCTGGCTTCCGGCTGAGCACGCCTCAGGGTGCGCTCTATGCCTGGGTCGATATCAGCCGCGCTGGACGCGGCGACGGCGGCGAGATAGCGCGGCTGCTCCTCGAGGAACTCGGTATCGCGGTGGCTCCCGGGCACGCGT
This sequence comes from Pseudonocardiales bacterium, assembly GCA_030840295.1. Classification (GTDB taxonomy): domain Bacteria; phylum Actinomycetota; class Actinomycetes; order Mycobacteriales; family Jatrophihabitantaceae; genus Jatrophihabitans_A. Next base: position 1,900 of record JAVEET010000003.1, on the reverse strand, counting down.
TCGGAGCGGAGTACACGGACTTCGTCCGGTTCGCCTACGGGTGCGGATCCGATGCGATCAGCGCTGCCTGTGCGGCGCTCGCGAAGTGGTCCCTGACCGCCCCCCAACCGCTAGCCAGTCCCTGACGTCGATCAGCGACGCCCCAGACGGTCCGAAACACGGAGAGCGCCCAGGCCGTTCAGCCCGATCGTCATTCTCACAATGCCCGTCGTCGGTTGAGCCGTCGCGTTGCGAGCACTCCCACAGCCGCGGGAAGCCAGAAGGTAAGGACGCGGAAGATGAGAACCTCCTCCACGGCGTGGCTGGCCGGCACCTGCACCTCGATGAGAATGGCAGCGAGAGCCGTTTCCGTCGAACCGAGTCCCGCCGGAACTGGAACCGCGGAACCGGCTGCCGCCCCGATCATAAACCCAATGAGTAGCGCACCGAGGCTTGCGTGCGGTCGCGGTCCGGGGACCATCGCGGTGCTCGCGATGAACGCAAAGCCGAGGATGAAGGTCGTCGCCCCTGAAGCGATCAGCAGCGTCGCGAGCGACGACGGGTGACGAAGCAGGCGTCCGATGGGCGTCCAGAACTGCCGCCAGCGACGGGTGCGTCCAGCGCGCCGTGATCTGATCCAGATCAGGGTGAGTCCGGTAGCGATGGCGATTACCGCCGACCAAAGCCACGGAGAGCCGAGCGGTGCCACCAGATGTGCCGTGTGGCTCGCCAGCAGTTGGATCTCTTGGGGGCCTCCCGATAAGCCGAGCCATCCACCGCCCAACACCAGTATCGACAGAACGATCAGATCTGCCACGGCGCCAAGGACACTGAGCGCCGACACGGCACCAAGGGCTAACGGAAGGCGAAGACCCCGTCGAGTGAAGTAGCGCACGTTGACCGCAGATGCCCCTATACCCGCAGGGGTGAGCCTGTTCGCCGCGGCTGCAGCGAGCTGGACAAGGAGTGTCTCACCGAGCGGTAGCGGAATACCGGCAGCGGCACGTGCGGCAATGGCGGTCGCCACATAATGTAATGCCGCGAGGGCGACTACGACGCAGACGAATTGCCACCGCATAGCGAGCGATGTCCTGCCGGCGGACTTGAGGAAACCGATCAGGTCATGCCCGCTGTCACCATCGATATTTGCCGCACTGATCAGTACGCCGATGAGCAGTATGACGACACCACACACCAGCACCCACGCCGGCGGTCTGCGGCGTTCGACCAGGTCCGACGCTCTCTCGTTCGTGTTCGAATCAGAGCCGCTCGCTCTGCTAATCTGCATCAGCGCTGGCGGCCTCAGCATCGGCAACCTCCCCGATCGGCTACCTGGTCGGGGTAGCGGGTTGGTTCCTGACCATCGATCCGGTTATGACTTTCCGACAAGCATGCCGAGCCGTCCGCGGCCTCGACATCACTCATTCGAGTAGCTCCACTCATGGGTATTTTCACAAGCTCCAGATTGACTCAGAAAACTGTGCGCAGTCTTCATAACCGGCGCCCAAGTCGCATTACCTGCCAGCAGGAAAAGGGGTACCCGGGCAGCGGGCATGCAGGACGACCGCTGCCGGTGATGCGTGGCAAGGGACCCTGCGCGAGGCTGGTTCTCGTCCGTCACCACCGACCCTCTGACACATGACGTCTCAGGGCCGCAATCGCAGCTTCGGTCGCCGTTTCTGCGGTGCCGGTCCCTACGACGATCGAGGAGACAGCCACCCCATGCGTTCTGTAACTGCTTATGCCAGCGCTGCTGCCAGGGCCCCGTTTGAGAAGACGACGATTCAGCGGCGCGATCTCGGTCCGCGTGATGTGCTGATCAAGATCGCTTACGCGGGTATCTGTCATTCCGATATCCATACCGCTCGGGCGGAGTGGGGGGAGGCGATCTTTCCGTTGGTGCCGGGTCATGAGATCGCGG
>JAVEET010000363.1 GCA_030840295.1 Pseudonocardiales bacterium | reverse complement strand
CCGACGTACTCCCCGGCCAGTAGTCGCCGCCGCAGCTCATTGGCCACCGCATCGGCAACGGACACCACTTCGATAGTCATGTCTAACTGTATAACAGGCTATCAGTTGGCACGCAAGTGGGTCGACCACCGACGGCGCCGACGTCCGTCCGGTGTCCGCGACCGCGACCACCAGGCCGGCGAGGATCAGCACGAAGCCGGCACCATGGCTGCCGTGAGCCGTTCGCCCAGGACGAATACCCCGAGCAGCGCCGTGGCATCACCGTTCCGCTGAGAAAGATCGCAGCCACCGACCGCGGCGAACCGTGCGGCCGCGACAACGCGCCAGCGCGGTGGCCTGCAGCGAGTAGCAGGCACCCGCGGCGACCGCCACCAACACACCGACAACAGACAGCGACAGCCTCCCGCCGCCGAGGCTGAGAAAGCCCACACCCCCGCAGGCAATCCCAGTCGCCAGCCACCATCTCCGGCTCGGCCGCTGCCTGCCCAGCAACCACCTGGCCAACCCGGTGACGACGGGCGCCACACCGATCGCGAGGAACGTCGCCATCGCGACACCCGTGCGTGACACCGCATTGAAGCAGAGCGGCTGATACGCAGCCACCCCGAAACCGCCGACCAGCACGATACCGACGTCGCGGATCGTAGAGCACGTTCGAGTATCTCGATTCCCGAACGATCCAGTCTCGAAGGCGAACGCGACGCAACTGCGTCAGTGCGACGGTAGGGCGCGGAAGCGGTCGTAGCAGGGGTTGCCAGGGTGCCAGATCGCGTGGATGTCGCGGCTAGGGACGTCGGTCCGCCCAATCGAGATGGCTGAGCTGTCAGGGCATTGCTGCTGTGACTTCTCCCGACACGGTGTCCTGCTCCAACTGTGGCAGCCCGGGCGCACAGCAGAGCGGCGGCTTCGGCGTCGCACCGACTGGCTCGTCGCAACGTCCAGCGCGCCGATCCTGACGAGCTTGAGTAGAAAGCTGAGATCAGATCCCCCAGGTGTGGGATTCCTGACCCGGATCGGAGAGGTGATCCTCATAGACATGGCAACACAAGATCGTGACCCTGCTGCTACGGAGCGATGGTGATCGATGTGCGGGCGACCGCGCAATGCCTCGTTTCTCAAATCGCGCACTCTGGTGTCCTTTCCCGTTGATTGGAGTACACCCTGACCGGCTGACAGACCAGCGGACACTGCAAGGGGATCCGCACTTCCAGCGGCTGAGCGGCGCGCCGAGACCTGATGGAGTCCGTACCCGAAGCACCCGCCGCCGCGAGCGCCTTCACGATCTACGGCCGGTGGGCAGTCCTGCAACACATCAACTCCGGATAGAGCCAGCTCAGCGAAAAAGGACCGCAGAGCAACCGCCTCCCACGGACCCTCAAAAGAGTCTCCGGGGAAAGTCACCAACCGACGGCCGACCGCGGCCACCACTGCTACGAAGGAGCAACTACCTTGACCCAGATTGGAATCATCTTGGGCAGTACCCGGCCCAACCGGAACGGTGAGCAGGTGGCGAAGTGGGTTTACGACATCGCCTCGCGCCGCGGCGATGCCGAGTTCGAGCTCGTCGACCTGCGCGACTACCCGCTGCCCCATTTGGACGAGCCGCTGCCGCCCTCCCTTGGGCAATACCAGCAGGCACACACAAGGGCATGGGCGGAAAAGATCGCTTCCTTCGACGGCTTCGTGATCGTGACGCCTGAGTACAACCACAGCACGTCCGGCGTATTGAAGAACGCCATCGACTATGTCTACGCCGAGTGGAACAACAAGGCCGTCGGCTTTGTGTCCTACGGGGCCTCCGGCGGCGCGCGAGCGGTCGAGCATCTTCGGCTCATTGCCGGCGAACTGCAGATGGCCGATGTCCGCCAGCAGGTTGAGCTCTCCCTGATCACCGAATTCGAGAACTACAGCGTCTTCAAACCCGGTGACGACAAGGTCGCCGCGCTAAACCCACTTCTTGACCAGGTCGTCGCGTGGAGCACGGCGCTCGCGCCACTACGCAAAGCCGCTTCCTAGCTGCTGGCGGTGACATTGCGTTCGCCGTGGTGGATCCGACGGGCCCCAAGTCGGCTTCCGCCGCGGTGATCACCGTTGGACTCATGACCTCTTGATCCGCAGCACCAGCAGGTAGCGGCTGTGCCGCTCGACCACGGTGATGAGGTGGCTGCACGCGCAGCGGCCCGACCAGGTCGGGGTGGGACCGGGGTGCGGTGTTGGGCTTACTCCCGATCCTTTTGCTCGCGCGCCAGCGATACCGAGTGATCGGCACCGTTGCCGCGTCAAGCAATGATGATCCCGTCCACCGCCGGACGATTTCCTGGCCTTCCGGGTCCGGCTCAGAACCGGATGACGCCTGAATTCATGATCATCGCGACGCGCAGGCGGGTTGGCCATGCGGTGCTTTCCGGTCAAATCTGCCGTCAAGTTCTCCGGTGCCGGATCCCCCAGAGTGCGGGATTCCTAATCGAGGACCAGATCGGAAATGCTCGTGAGTGTGTCCACCTCGTCTGGCGGGCGCAGCGGATTTACGAATGAAGCGGAGTGATTGTGACCGAGTCGCCGATTGCGGTGTTCGACAAGCTAACCCGGGTGGATCCTCCTGAGCGCACTCCGGTGCTGTTCGACACGGCGTGTGTGTTGGGCGGCAGCATTGCCGGCCTGTTGGCCGCGCGGGTCCTCGCCGACCATGCCCGCACGGTCCTGATCATCGAGCGCGACCAGGTGAATGTGGAAGGGCGACCACGTGCCGGCGTTCCACAGGATCATCAGGGGCATGGACTACTGCCGGGCGGGCTCGCGCAGATCGAGCGTTGGCTGCCCGGCTTCACACGTGAGGCGCAGGACGCGGGCGGGGTACTCGTGGGTCCGGACCAGCAAGTTGTGTACCTGGACGGCAACCAGCAGGTGCGTGGCGGCGAGGCGCAGATCCTCATGGGCAGTCGACCCTTCCTGGAATCCCGGCTTCGCCGCCGCGTCCTTGCCCTGCCCAACGTGTCGACCTTGTCCGCACAGGCAACCGGCCTCGAATATCACGACGGTGCTGTGAGCGCGGTGCGGTACCTGGCCGATGGCGTCGAGGACGTGACAAGCGTCGACTTCGTGGTGGACGCCATGGGGCGGGCGAGCAGGTTGTCGGAATGGGTCGAGCGGACCGGCTACGACCGGCCGCGACTGCAGCGACTGCGGACCGGTATCAATTACGCGACTGCTCTGTTCGCGCGGTCCGACATGCCGGAGGATCTGGAGCTGGCATGCGCGCTTGCGCAGTTCTCCCCACCGTCGTCGCCGGACGGCTTGGCTGTTGGCGCTGTGAACGCGGTTGAGGGTGAGCAGTGGCTGGTGATGCTGATGGCCTACGGGGATAACCAGTCATCCAGTTCGATCGAGGCGTTCCGGTCCACGTGCGCCAAGATGCCGCCGATCTTCGGTGAAGCGGTGAGCGGTGCGGTCACCCGGGAGATCCTCACCTACCACCAGGGGGACAGCCGCCGTCGCGACTTCACGGGACTGTCGAACTTCCCGGCCCGTCTGGTCAGTGTCGGAGACGCCGTGGCGTCCTTCAACCCGGTGTATGGCCAGGGCATCTCATCGGCAGCCCTGCATGCCTCCTGCCTGTCCCAATACCTGATCGGCGACCCGGCATTCGGCCTGCCCGCTGCCGAGTTCTTCGCGGTGCAGGAGGTCGTGGTCGATGCCGCGTGGACCATTTCGGCCGGCGGGGACGCCGCCCGGCTGGATGCGATCGAGGGTGCGGAAGTGCGTGACGACGTTCAGCGCCAGCGATGGGCCATGGATCAGTTGATCCGTGCCACCCTTGTAGACGAGACCGTCGCCGACGCGTTCAGCGCTGTGGCGTTCATGCTCGCCCATCCGTTTTCCCTAGGCGACCCCGCACTGGTCGAACGAGCAGTTGCCGCCAACCAGCGTGCGTCCGGTCTCGCCTGAACCCGGGCGGCATCCTTCACCCGCGCCCGGACCGCCGCGAGTCGGGCGACGACGGGCCGGGCGAGCGGGGCTATGCCCGGATGAGGGCCGCTGCGCGTTCGGCTATGGCGTAGACCGTTGCGTTGGTGTTCGCGGAGATGGGTGAGGGCATGACGGAGGCGTCGGCCACCCGAAGTCCGCTGATGCCGTGCACGCGCAGGTCGGTGTCCACGACACCGTCATCGGCGAGGCCGATCCGGCACGTGCCTGCGTAATGGGAGTAGCTGCGAAGATTCGTTCGCGGGTAGGCGCGCATGCTCTGCTCGTTCTGCACCTGGAGGCCTGGAAGCACCTCCTCGCCACGCCACCGGTCCAGCGCAGGCGCGCCGCCGATCGTGCGGGCCGCGCGCAGCCCGGCGGCTACCGCGTCGAGGTCGCGTGGTTCGGCGTAATAGTTTGGGTCGATCACCGGTGCCGTGCCTGGCGCGGCGTCGGCCAGCCGGACCGAGCCCCGACTGTCGGGACGCATCAGTGCGACCACGATCGTGTAGCCGGCGCCCATGTCCGGGCCGGGGAGGGTGTCCTCACGGAGTGGCACGTCGACGAACATGATCTGGAGATCCGGCGTGTCGGTGGCCGCATCGCTGCGGATCAGACCCTGGACCTCGCCATGATTGTTCACCCCGGCGGGCACCGGCCGCGCTGATCGGTAAACGATCCCTGACATCGGGTGGTCGTGCAGATTCGCGCCGACGCCGGGCAGGTCCACGGCGATATCGACGCCTATCTCGTGCAGGTGGGACTGCGGACCAACGCCGGAGAGCATCAGCAGTTGCGCGGAGCCGACGGTACCGGCCGTCAGTACGACTTCGCCGGCGCAGTCCGCCGCGAACACCTCGGTGCCCACGCTGTACTCGGCCCCGATGCAGCGCCCGGCGTCCAGCCTGACCCGGTGGACCAGTGCGTCGGTCACGACGCGCAGGTTGGGGCGGCCTAGTGCGGGCGTGAGGTAGGCATCAGCGGCGCTCTGTCGCCGGCCCGCGACAATGTTCAGGTCGCACCAGCCGAAGCCTTCCTCCACTCCGCCGCTGAGGTCGACTGCTCGGCGATACCCGACCTCGACCGCTGCCGCCAAACCCGCCTCGGCGATCGGATGACGGATAGTCGCCGGACCCACATTCAAGGGACCTGCGATGCCTCGTACGGCGGGATCGCGTCCCTCAGTGCGCTCGCTGCGCCGGAAGTAGGGCAGCAGGTCGTCGAAACCCCAGCCCTTCGCACCGGCGGTGACCCACGCGTCATAGCTTCCGCGGTGCCCACGCACGAAGTTCATGGCATTGATGGCCGAAGATCCGCCGAGTCCGCGCCCGCGTGGCCAGTGCAGGGTTCTTCCGGTGGCGGCCTGCGGCACGGTTGTGTCGGCCCAGTCCGCTGAGGTCCCCTGCAGGCTCGGCCAGGCCGGAGGAACCGCCATGGCCGGCGACGGGTGCCGGCTGCCTGCCTCCAGCAACAGCACACGCGCGCCCTCATCTTCGGACAGCCGAGCCGCAATCACACAGCCCGCCGTCCCGGCACCAACGACGATGAAGTCGTAACTGTCGTTTACAGATGTCAACGTACTCAGCTCCTGACGAATTCAAGGCGATGGAGATTGCTGCGGTTGCCGCAGACCCCGCGCGCTGGACGTCTCCAGACTCTTCCGGACCGTTCCGGGTCTCCATCCCCGGAATGGAGGATTTCGTTCACTCCGCCAAAGTCGGCACGTCACAGATCCGAGACAGCACCGGCCTCCGAGACAGCGCCGGCCTCCGAGACAGCGACAGCCAGATCAGACCCGCGCGAGCCGGCCATCGGGGCCTGACAATCGGCATCTCGGTACCCAACAGTTCGGTGAACCTCGTTCGCATCGTCCGCCTCCTGACCTGCGTCGCCCGGGCAACCTACTCAGGCGTAATGCTGCGGCGAGAGGTTCGGTGAGACGTTGTCTGAAACCAAGGCCATCAGTTCGGCGCGGCCTTGGACTCGGAGTTTGCTGAAGATGGCTTTGACGTGATCGTGCAGGGTGTGCGGGGAGATGTGCAGGTGGGCGGCGATCTGGTCGGTCCGAAGGCCGCTGATGAGTAGTTGGGCCACCTCGCGCTGACGTGCACTGAGTCCGTGCAGGCGCAGCAGCAGCGAGGTGAGATCGGATCGTGGGGCCGGCATGAGTCCCACGGTCACATGGGCGGATTCGTTGACGGCACCGTGCATACGACCGCCCTGCAGTAGCAACCACCGGCCGTCGGTCAGGCGCACGCGTGCCGATGCACGGTCGCAACGGCTGGCCCCGATCGCCACCGCGTACAGCGTCGAGGTGACGTCGCCCGGCATAAGCGCCATTACTCGGCTAGCCTCGGCAGTCGCTGAGATGACCCGGCCCTGGTCATCGAAGGCAACCACACCGGGGACGAGGACGGCGGCGCCGGGCTCGGGTCGACGGGACAGGCTGCGCCGCAACCCCTCAGCGATGTCATCGGCGATGGCCGCAAGGAACGCTCGCTCGTCGGGGTAGAAGGCCCGAGCACCGAGCTCCCGGTAGATCCCCGCGTGACCCCAGGTCGATCCGTTGGCGCGCAGCATCACCCGCAGTCCGTCGCCGATCCCGCCCGGTCGAAGGATTTGCTGAACACGCGGACTGTTCGCTGCGCTCGCCGCGTCGAGCTGGCTCATCGCCGTGACCGGCGAGGGTCGCCTCGCGAGCTCGGCCAGCTTGTGCACATCGCCGTCCTCCAACAACTCGTTTCGCCACAGGGCGCGATCGAGTTCGGGGGACTTCTGACCCTCCACAGTGCCCGTGGAGAGCATCGTGTCCGGATCGAGCGTCATCCATCCGGAGACGTCGTGGGGAACGGTGCGGCGAACTAGGGCCGAGACCTCGTGGAGATACTCACGCGGACCGAGCCCGCTGCGGCGCAGCCGGTCCAGCGCCGCCCGCGCACCCGCGGCAGACGTCTTCGTAAGCACTGCTTCTTCCTCCGGAGCGAACGGGCTATCGCGGACTGGTCGGTTGGGCGTCTTGGTGGAGCTTGTTCTGAGGTCGCCGGTTCATCGGCGTGTGTGGGTGTGCGTGGTGAATGCAAGGGGTCGGCGGGTCCGGGTGGAGCGCGAGGGAGATTGCGTCCGCGGCTTCGGCTGCCGGAGCAGCATCACCGTCACGGCGAGTCCGAACGCAACGGCGGCGTACTCCGCGACTTCCGCCAGTATCTCCGACGACCCGGTAGGCGTTTCCTTGACACCGAACAGCCCATGCACGACGGAGATCCAGAATGCGACGACGGTCGCTGCTCCGAATCCGGCGACGGCAAGGGCAGGCAGCCAGTGGCGCCAGACGAGCACGCCCACGCCGATGATCATTCCGACGATGAAGTCGAGCATGAACAGCGGCCCGATGGTGGAGATCGAACTAAAGCCCTGTACCCATAGGTCAAGATGAACCACCGCCGCCAAGAAAACGCCGGCCGCGGCCAGTCCTCTCGATGTGTCAATCACATAGTTGCGCATGCTTACAGGTACGACCTGCGGCCGGCGCCGGTTCAGGTGACGCTGACCACGGGATGAAGGAATTCCCGAGACGGCGACGAATCACCCGGTGACGTATGACATAACGTGTCGGCCGAACTGCCTTCTCGGCGGTGACGTATTCAGTGTTGCAAGGCATTCGCCTAGCGCTCAGTACTTCGCCGGAAAGAAAGGCACAGCAAATGAATAGGCTATTCGCATCCAGAAAGGTCTCGCTGGCTCTCAAGCTGGGCGCACCACTCGCGGCGGCCGGTGTTCTCGCGGCGGCCTGTAGCTCTGGCAGCGCGCAAAGTTCGGCGCCGTCAGCGTCTTCTGGGACGTCCGCGGCGGCCGCCAACTCGACGTCCGCGGCCGCCAACTCGATGGCCGCGACCGTCGACGTGCGTACCAGCAATGGCAAGTCCTTCCTCACCGACAGCTCGGGTCGTGCGCTCTACTTGTGGACCCCGGACACCAAGACCATGTCGATGTGCTCCGGTGCCTGCGCCAGCGCATGGCCGCCGTTGACGGTCAAGGGAGCGCCCACCGCAGGCACCGGCGCCACCGCCAGCGATCTCGGCACGATCAGCCGGTCGGACGGCACCAAGCAGCTCACCTACGCCGGGCACCCGCTGTACTACTTCGTCGGCGACAAGGCTGCCGGGCAGACCAACGGCGAGGGCAGCAAGGGCTTCGGTGCACCGTGGTACCTCGTCGAGCCCTCAGGCAAGCAGATCACCAGCCTGAGTGCAGCATCCGCTCCATCGTCGGCTGCCTCGTCGTCGGCTGCCTCGTCGTCCAGTGCCCCGTCGTCCAGCAGCGCTTCGAACGCCGGCGGCGGCTGGTCGTGAACCTCGTCCTGACCTCGCCGACCGGAAGCGGGCCAGGAAGCACTACGCCGAATCGGCCGTCCCGCGACACGGGGCCGCCGATCGGCGGGTGGGCCTTCGTCGGGGTAGCGGTTACCTCGCTCGGCGGCCCGCTGGCGCTGGCGGCGTTGTATGCGCCGAGCATCGTCGCCGGTGCCAGCGCCTCCGCCGGTCTGGCAACCCTCGCCGCAGCGGTCGTGTTCGGAGCACCGCTAGCGATTTGGCTGCGGTACTCCCGCCACATCACCGACGCCGGCGGCTTGTTCGCCTTCGTCGAGGCTGCCGCCGGGCGGCGGCTCGCGCTGGTCCAGGCCGGGCTGTGGATCGTCAGCTACCTGTTGTACCTGCTCTACACCACCGCGCAGATCGTCTACGACACGCTGCCGGCGGTGTTGCCGGGGGAGCGGCGCTATCAGCGCGTGCTCGAGCTCGCGGTGCCGCTGGCGCTGGCCGCAGTGATGATCGCCGGGCGCCGGACCACGTTGGTTGTCACCGGCGTGCTGGCGGCCGGCCAGCTCGCGCTCGCGGCGGGGCTGGGCGGTGTCGCGATCAGTCACCTCCATACGCCGGTGTCGAGTTTCGGTGCTGGCGCGCCGACCGGGACGTTGGCCACCGCGACCGGGCAGACGGCCTTGCTCTACGTCTGTGGCAGCCTGCCGCTGTTCCTCGGCGGCGAGGTGGCACGTCCGCGCCGCACGGTGCGCCGCGGGCTGATCGGCGCCTATCTCGGGTCAGCGGCTGTCATCGTCGCGGCGGTCTACCCGCTGGCCGCCGACCCGCGCCTCGCGCATACTCCGATCCCCGGGATGAGCATCGCTCAGCAGTTCGTCGGGCATGACTTCGCGGTGGTGGTCGGGATCGGCGTCGCGGCCAGCGTCGGTGGCGTCATGCTGGTCGAGTACCTCGCACTCAGCCGGCTCGTGCACGCCGTCACGTCCTGGTCGCTGCGTCCGATCGTCGCCGGGATCGGCATCGCACTGGTCGGGTTCGCACCGCTCACCCTGATCGATCCGATACGGATCTACGACGATCTGCTCAAGCCGTCACTGGTCGCGCTGTGGCTCAGCCAGCTGATGGTCTTCGCCGCCTACCCACGTTTCGCGGCCCGACACGGCAACCGGATGCTGCCCGCCTGGGCGCTGACCACCGGCTCGACCGCCTTCGCGCTCTACGGGCTCTGGGCCACCCTGCAGCACTCGACAAGCTAGTCCAAACCAAGCGAAATCAGGGAGATCGTCAATATGCGTAAGCCAGGATGGGTGATTGTGGGCGCCGTGGTGGCCCTGGTGGGGCTGCTGTTCACTCTGCAGGGTGCCGGAGTGATGAAGGGAAGTGCGATGAGCGGCTCGGCGTTCTGGGCGATCGCCGGGCCGGTGATCATCATTGCCGGGCTGGCGGTGGCCGGCGTCGGCATTCGTGGCCGGGTGCGTTGACCATGGCAGCGGTTGACCGCCTCGCCGGTGGTGGGTTCAGCCGGGGTGCGCTCGAGTGCTCCGAACGTGCTCATTGATGCCTCCGATGTTCGGTGCAGCTGGATGGGTCGTGAGGTTGTCCCGCACAAGCACGGCGAGGTCTTGGCTGACTTCAGAAGCTCGTGAGGATAAGGAGTTGCTGGGTCGCTCGGGTCATCGCGAGATAGCGGTCGACCGCTCCTTCGGTTGCCACCGTTGCGTACAGCAAGGCGTCTGGACCGGCGCGACGAACCCGGTGGTCATGACGAGCAACAGTCCGTCTGACCTTGCTCACCGGCCTTTCGTGGCTCACAAGAGGTCGCTGGTGCGCCTCGCGGCACTGCTGCTAGCGCTAGTCCGACCTAGGAGCTAACTGAGACTGGTGAAACGCTAAGTCTCGTTATATGCGAACGGCATCCAGACGACGAGCTAGCGCGCTGCTCTGCATACAGACCGTCAGCCATCACGCACAGACCTTGCTGTGGCGACAACGGCAGGGCGTTCTCGCCGATCAATCTCGGGGCGGCTTCGTGAGCCGCTCAACTTGTCCATGCGCCACGTCGATGTAACCGACGGCCTATCGCACGGCGCAGCAGCTGCAGTAGGTCGCCGTGTGGGCGACCGCCGGCACCACACGTTGCTCACCCTCGATGAGGCGGCGCATGATTAAACTGAACACAGGGTTCAATATTCATAAGGATGTGGCGTGAGTACAGCGGGGCCTCGGCGGCAGCTGGCGGGCAGTGGAATGCCTGCACGGCCGGGGCGGCCGCGAAGTGAGTCGCGGCGTACGGCGATCCTTGCTGCTGCGGGTGAACTGATGATGGAAGGCGGCCTATCGGCCGCCACGATGGAGGCGATCGCCGCGCGGGCCGGGGTGGGCAAGGCGACGATCTACAAATGGTGGCCCTCTCGTGGCGCTGTCGCTCTCGAGGGTTTCATGGTCAGCGCGGCCGACTCGTGGTCGCTGCCCGAGGGGGCTTCCGCGCCCGAGGCCCTGCGCGTGCTTGCGACGAGCGCAGTCCGTCTGTTCGTCGACACCCCGGCCGGGCAGCTCATGCGCTCTCTCGCCGCCGACGCGCAGTCTCAACCGGAGATCGCCCTGGCAATGCGCGAGCAGTGGTTCCGGCCCCGCCGAGCTGTGGTCGCCGAGATTA
>JAVEET010000354.1 GCA_030840295.1 Pseudonocardiales bacterium | reverse complement strand
CCCGACCCGCCGGCTTGGCGTCCTGGTCGATCATCTGGTGGCCGGTTCCAAGGAGAGCCGGATCGCGGCCACCGTCACCTCCCCGCACGTCAAGATCAACGGCCACCCGTATGTCGATGTCTGGCAGGCGGTCAAGCCCACCGCGCTAGGTATCGCGGCCTGGCCGATCGTCCCCCGTCACCTCCCGTGGAAGGAGGGCATCGCATCCGCACTCGGCGTGTCGGACACCCGCGAGATGTGGCGTCGGGTGTTGCGTTCGGTCAACAGCTTCGCCGATGTCGAGGTGCCGCTGCTTCGCTCGGTCGAGGAGCTCATCGACTTTGTCACGGTCGGACATTCGAGCTGAGCCAATCCGATTGCCGTGCTTGTTGCGAATTACCGGCAATAGTTGTTGCCAGAGACTTGCAACAAGTGAAGGATGGTCACCATGACCCTCGATTCCCGTGCGTCCGCGACCGAGGACAACAGCCCCCGACTGCGGATAGCTGAGGCACCGGCCGGGCAGGGCATCGTGCGGCGCATCCGGGCCGGCCTGTCACCGGCGGAGAAGCGCCGACTGGTCGGCATGTTCGGGTTCATCACCCTGTTGCACCTCCTCGGCTGGGGCACCCTGCTGCTGATCGTCTCGCCGGAACATCTGACCGTCGGAGGCCGGGTATTCGGCGTGGGACTCGGCACGACGGCGTACGTGCTGGGCATGCGACACGCCTTTGACGTCGACCATATTGCTGCGATCGACAACACCACCCGGGCGCTGATGGAGCGCAAACAACGTCCGTTGTCGGTGGGGTTCTGGTTCTCCCTGGGCCACTCGACCATCGTGTTCGCGCTTTGCGTGCTGCTCTCGGTCGGTATCCGCTCGCTCGTCGGGCAGGTTTCCAATGGCGGTTCCCGATTGCACCAGATCACCGGCACGGTGGGAGTCACCGTGTCCGGCGTATTCCTGCTCCTGCTCGGCGGCCTGAACTTCGTGGTCCTTGTCGGCATCCTCAAGGTCTTCAGTCGCATGCGGGAAACGGTCGTCCACCAGGACGAATTGCAGGACCTGCTCAACAAGCGCGGGTTCCTCAGCCGGATCCTGGTCCGGGTCACAGCTTTGGTGAAGAAGCCGATCCACATGTACCCGGTCGGCGTGCTGTTCGGATTCGGGTTCGACACCGCCACCGAGGTGTCGCTGCTCGTACTTGCGAGCGCGGGGGCCGCCTATGCGTTGCCCTGGTACGCCATCATGTGCCTGCCGGTGCTGTTCGCGGCAGGTATGTGCCTGCTGGACACGATCGACGGCACCTTCATGAACTTCGCCTACGGCTGGGCCTTCAGCCAGCCGGTGCGCAAGGTCTACTACAACATCACGATCACGTCGCTGTCCGTGCTCGTCGCGGTGGTCATCGGCAGCGTCGAGTTGTTGTCCCTGCTGTCCGATCAACTCAAACTCGGCGGCGGCTTCTGGTCGTTCATCGGCCGGATCGGGGACTTCCAGTTCAGCGGGTATCTCGTCGTCGGGCTGTTCGTGCTGACCTGGGCTGTTTCCGTGGGCATATGGAAGTTGGGAAAGATCGAAGAACGGTGGCAACCCCGGTTGTCAGAGGAATGACCTAGCCCGAGTCGGGGGAGTATGGCGGCGCCACGCCCCAGCCCCAGCGCGGAACGGGTGCGTGCTCGGCCGAATTCGCGCCGGGCTGGGAATTGTGCACCGCGAGCCTCGTTCCCCATTCGAGGTAGCCGACGAAGGCCGCCCGGAACTCCGGATCGTCGGGTAGTCCGGCGTCGTCCGCGGCCCTGCTCATCAGCGAGGCGAACCGAAACCGTTGTTCGGCGGTGATGGCGAGATCGCGGTGATGCTCGAGCATCCGTTCATAGCCGCCGAGTTCGGCGGTGTAGGCCGGCGGTCCGCCGAACACCTCGATCCACCAGAGCGTGACGTGGGCTCGGTGTTGCTCAGCCACGCCGCCAGGAAACAGCGGACTGAGCAACTCGTCCTGCTCGACCCGATCGTAGAAGGCGTCGATCAGGCGGCGAAACGCGGTGTCGCCGCCGGCCCATTCGTACAACGACGGAAGATCGCCCTGGGTCATCGCCGCATTGTAGAGGCTCGCTTTGTACCCAATCAGAAGGAAGATAAGTACTCAGATCCAGCTGACTCGGCCGTGCAGCGCTGCGTACCCCACGAAGCTCACGGTGTCGATGACACTGTGGGCGATGACCAGCGGCAGGACGCGCTTGGTGCGGGTGAACCACCAGCCGAACAGCACGCCCATGACGAAGTTTCCCAGGAAGCCACCGAGCCCCTGGTACGTGTGATAGCTGCCCCGGACGGCGGCACTGATCAGAATTGCTTTCCACGGTGTCCAGTTCAGCTGCCGCATTCGAGTCAGCAGGAACCCGATCACCACCACTTCCTCCAGCAACCCGTTCTGGATCGCGTCGAGGACGAGGATCGGGTAGCGGTACCAGATGTCGGCCAACCCGGACGCGCTGATTTCGGCGTTGACACCGAGATAGCGGGCGAGCGCCACCAGCCCGAGCCCCGGTATCCCGATCAGCGCAGCGATGCCCACACCCTGCAGGGCTTCGAGCCGTAGGCGGCTCCGATCCATGCCGATGCCGAAACCGGGTAGATGGCCGCCAATGCTCAGCAGGTAGAGCGCCAGCAAGGCGGGAATGACCCCGTTCAGGACACCGAGCACCTGATAGGAGAGATCAACCCAGGCCCGTGGGCTCTCCGACGGGTTCAGGGTGGCCACCGCGCCTCGGAAACCGCCCCGGGTCTGGATGTCGGCGAAGTTGATCAGCGAGCTGATGGCCGAGATGCCGAGTGACACACCGAGCACGAGCAGGATCTCGATACCCGGGTGTCGGGGCGACGGAACAGCCGGCTCGGTGACGATCGGCTCGGTCTCGGTGCTCACCCGTGCATAATGCCGGACCGCACCGATCTTGGCAGGGATCAAGCGCCCGGACAACCGAATCCTAACAAGATCATCGGGTAGCGAAGGACACGTTGTTGCAGGCCTCGCAGGTCTCCTCGGGTATCACACCGGCGCTCATCAGCAGGCCGAAGACGATGCAGCCAAGGCAAACTCCCAGGATCGACTCCAGGCCAGCGGCGATCACGATCACGGCCAACAGCAGGTTGGCCACCAGCGCCGAGCCGAAGGCCAGCCACGCTATGGCTGCGCCACCGGTTACCACGGTTCCGATCGCCTGGGCGAACCGTTTCGGCGGTCCGGGCACCAGTTTCGGAGCCCCGAGCCTGGGCGCGATCACCCGAGTGGCGAGCTGGCCCAGCGGACTGAGGGTCGGCCCGCTGGCCACCCGTGCCACGAACCCCAGCGCCATCAGCGGAGTCAGCCAGAGCCACTGGGTCGAGAGGGCGAGAAGGGCAATGACCAATACGCCTGCAGCAACCGTCCTGGCCGCCTTCTCGTTCACCGGGTTGGGAAAGCCGATCACGCTCACCTCCACGGAACCAGTCGAGAAAGCTGGCTATTCCGAGGCGCCATGATAGCGGCACGAATCGATCCTGCCGGCGATCGTTTCCTAGCGGGATCAATGGCCACGGGCGATCCACTCCTCGAGGTGGCCGGCCTCGGCTCCGATGGACGTGTCGTCCCCGTGCCCGGTGTGTACCACGGTCTCGGACGGCAGGCTCAGCACCGAGTCACGGATCGAGGCGATGATGGTGTCGAAGTCCGAATACGAGCGCCCGGTGGCCCCTGGGCCGCCCTGGAAGAGCGTGTCCCCGCTGAACAGCGCACCGAGTTCGGGAGAGTAGTAGCACACCGCCCCAGGCGCGTGACCCGGAGTGTGGATGGCGTCCAGATGCACATCGGCCACCATGATCCCGTCGCCATCAGTCAGCGGTTCGAAGTCGAAGTCCGGATAGGTCTGCCGCCACAGCACCTCGTCGTCGGGATGAAGGCGGACCGGCGCATCGAACTCCTGCGCCAGCGCCCGCGCCGCGGTGATGTGATCGTCATGCGCATGCGTGCACAA
Source organism: Pseudonocardiales bacterium (assembly GCA_030840295.1). Taxonomy (GTDB): domain Bacteria; phylum Actinomycetota; class Actinomycetes; order Mycobacteriales; family Jatrophihabitantaceae; genus Jatrophihabitans_A. The sequence continues at coordinate 5,226 of JAVEET010000354.1, read as the reverse complement.
GACCGCGAGCAGAGCTCGTTCCCCGATCAGGGCGGCGATGGCATGGGCGTCATGGGGCGCGTCGATCAGCACGCACTCGTGATCGTCCCCGATCACCCAGACGTTGTTGTCGACCTCCCAGGTTCCGCCGTCCAGGCTGAACGTGCCGGACGTGACGGTGTGGTCGATGCGTGCGCGCGGGTTCGATCCGCTGACCGACCCGGCCGCGAAGCCGCCGTCGGTCATCAGAGGACGACTACAGAGCGAAGCACGTCACCGGAATGCATCTTGTCGAAGGCGTCCTCGATGTCCTCGATGCCGATCGTCTCGGTGACGAACCGGTCGAGCGGGAATCGACCTTGCAGAAACAGGTCGATGAGCATCGGGAAATCCCGGGACGGCAGGCAGTCGCCGTACCAGGACGACTTCAGGGATCCACCACGGCCGAACACGTCGATCAGCGGCAATTCCAGGGTGAGGTCCGGAGTGGGTACGCCGACCAGGACGACCGTCCCGGCCAGGTCGCGTCCATAGAAGGCCTGCTTGTAGGTTTCTGGCCGGCCCACCGCATCGACCACCACATCCGCTCCGAAACCGTCGGTCACCGCCTGGATGGCCTCGACCACCTCATCCTGGCCGAGGCCCCTGGAGTTGATGGTGTGGGTTGCGCCGAACTCGCGGGCCGTAGCCAGCTTCCGGTCATCGATATCGATCGCGATGATCTTCGCCGCTCCCGCCAGCCGCGAACCGGCGATCGCCGCGGCGCCGACGCCACCGCAGCCGATGACGGCGATGGAATCACCCCGTCCCACGCCGCCGGTGTTGATGGCCGCACCGATGCCGGCCATCACACCGCAGCCGAGCAGGCCGGCGACCGGAGCTGGCGCGGCATGGTCGACCTTGGTGCATTGTCCGGCGGCGACCAGCGTCTTGTCGGCGAACGCCCCGATGCCCAGGGCCGGCGACAACTCGGTGCCATCGATCAGGGTCATCTTCTGGGTGGCGTTGTGGGTGTTGAAGCAGTATTGCGGTCGGCCGCGCCGGCAGGACCGGCACTGGCCGCAGACCGCTCGCCAGTTCAGGATCACGAAGTCCCCCGGGGCCACCTCGGTCACGCCCTCGCCCACGGACTCGACGATGCCGGCCGCCTCGTGTCCAAGCAGGAAGGGGAACTCGTTGTTGATGCCACCTTCCCGGTAGTGCAGGTCGGTGTGGCAGACACCGCAGGCCTGCACCTTCACCACGGCCTCGCCGGGACCAGGGTCGGGGACGATGATGTCGACGAGTTCGACCGGACTCTTGAGGGATCGCGCGATGACTCCGCGCACGGTTTGACTCATGGCTGAATCTTTACACGGTCGCGTTGGCGGACGGCCTACCCCCTCGCCGTCACGAGACCGGGAGCCGAACCCGGCCGGCATCGGCCGGGACCCGGCGAGACGGGCTGGACGATCAGCGTTCGGAGGCGGGCACGTAGGAACGCTCGGCCGGTCCGACGTAGAGCTGCCGCGGGCGACCGATCTTTGTCTGGGGGTCGTTGATCATCTCGTGCCATTGGGCGATCCAGCCGGGCAGCCGGCCGATCGCGAAGAGCACGGTGAACATCTTGGTCGGGAAACCCATGGCCCGATAGAGCAGGCCGGTGTAGAAGTCGACGTTCGGATAGAGCTTGCGGCCCACAAAATAGTCGTCGGACAACGCATAACCCTCGAGTTCGATCGCAATATCGAGCAGGTCATCGCGCTTGCCCATCGCCGAGAGCACCGAGTCCGCGGTCTTCTTGATGATCGCCGCTCGGGGGTCGTAGTTCTTGTACACCCGGTGACCGAAGCCCATCAGTTTCACGCCGTCCTGCTTGTTCTTGACCTTCTCCACGAACGCCTTGACGTCGCCGCCGTCGTTGCGGATACCCTCCAGCATTTCCAGCACGGCCGAGTTGGCGCCACCGTGCAGCGGGCCGAAGAGTGCGTTGATGCCGGCCGAGATGGACGCGAACAGGTTCGCGTTGGACGAACCGACCAGCCGGACGGTCGAGGTCGAACAGTTCTGCTCGTGGTCGGCGTGCAGCATGAACAGCAGGTCCAGGGCCCGGACCACGGCCGGATCGGCTTCGTACGGCTCGGCCGGGAAGCCGAAGGTCATGCGCAGGAAGTTCTCGACGAGGCCGAGCGAGTTGTCGGGATAGAGGAACGGCTGACCCACCGACTTCTTGTAGGCATATGCCGCGATGGTCGGCAGCTTGGCCAGCAGTCGTACGGTCGAGAGATCGACCTGCTCGTCGTTGAAGGGGTCCAGCGAATCCTGGTAGAAGGTCGATAGCGCGGAAACCGCCGACGAGAGCACCGGCATCGGGTGCGCGTCGCGCGGAAAGCCGTCGAAGAACCGCTTGAGGTCCTCGTGCAAGAGCGTGTGCCGGCTGATCCGGCTGGTGAAGGCCTCCAGCTCGTCGGCGGTGGGCAGCTCGCCGTAGATCAGCAGGTAGGACACCTCGGCGAACGTCGACTTTTCGGCGAGTTCCTCGATCGGATAACCGCGGTAACGCAGGATGCCCGCGTCGCCGTCGATGTAGGTGATCTGCGAGGAGGTGGACGCCGTATTAGCGAATCCTGGGTCGAAGGTCACCAGGTTGGTCTTGGCCAACAACTTGCTGATATCGGCGCCCGCGGCGCCTTCGGTCGTCGGCACGATCGGCAGAGTCAGGTCTTCGCCGGAGGCCGGGTGGAATACGGCGGCATCGACGCTCGTGGCGGTGTCCGTCATCTGGGGCTCCTTATTCTTCGGATGCTCAAACCCTACTTCGCGAGCCTGCGAGAGTGGCAGGCCGCGGCCACAGATGAGAGGACCGCGACAACCCGCCGGACGACCTGTTGGACAGCCGGCTCACGGCGAGTCAACATGACTCAGACAGCGCGGCCCAGACCAGCCCTTTTGGGTAACGTCGGCGTGAGCGAGACCCTGAGCGACGAAGGAGGAGCAGTCATGCCCGCGAAGACCCGGTCCTGGGACCGCAGCGGCCGGTTGGCTGTGATCGACCGCTGGGATGGCGAGCTGTTCCGGCGCGTCGCGAACCACCGTTCGCCGGCGCTGGACGCGGTGCTACCACGACTCACCGCCGCGGCCGACCACTCCCTGCTGTGGCTGGCCGCTTCCGCGCTGGCCCGGGCGTCCGGCAACAAGACCGCCACCAGGGCCGCCGGTCGGGGCCTGTTGTCCATAGCTGTGGCCAGCGCCCTGGCCAATCAGGTGGCCAAACGGGTGCTGCCGAGACGGCGACCCGACGTCGCCCTGATCCCGGTGAACCGCGTCGCCCGTCGGATGCCGGTCTCGGCGTCCTTCCCGTCCGGCCACTCGGCCTCGGCCGCTGCCTTTGCCTTCGGTGCCGGCCTGGAATCCAGACGATTGGGTGCCGCCATTGGTGTCGTCGCGGCCGGCGTCTGCCTATCCCGGGTTTACACCGGCGCCCACTATCCCTCCGATGTCGTTGCCGGTGCGGCGCTCGGGTTCGGCTGCGCGGCCCTGGTGGCCAAGGTCGTTCCCGTCGTCGGGCCTGAGGCCCAACGTCACGAGCAACGAGGGGTGCGAAACCAGCCGCCGAGGCCGACCGGACGGGGCGTGGTGGCCGTGATCAATCCGGCGTCCGGTTCGGGCGCCGGGGCGCTGCTGATCGAACTGGTCCGCAGTCGATTGCCCGCGGCCGAGGTCGTCGAACTTGCGCCCGGCGATGACCTGCTCGAACAGCTGCGCGAGGCCAGCGCTCGGGCCGAGGTGCTGGCCGTCGGTGGCGGGGACGGCAGCATGAACGCCGGTGCCCAGGTCGCTCTGGACACCGGTTTGCCCCTGCTGGCTCTCACCGGTGGGACGTTCAACCATTTCACCACCGACGTCGGACTCGCCGACGCCGAGCACGCCATCACCTGCCTGCAGGCCGGGACGACGATCGACATCGAGGTCGCCTCGGCCAACGACCAGATCTTCCTGAACACGTCGAGCATCGGCTCCTACCCGGCGTTCGTGGCTCGTCGGGAAGCGCTGGAACGGCGGATCGGCAAGCCACTGGCCGCGGCGTACGCCGCCGTGGCGACGATGCGTCACGAGGTCCCGATGTCGATCACGGTCGACGGTCGAGATCACACAACCGCCCTGCTGTTCGTCGGTAACGGCCGCTACCTGCCGCGCGGATTCGTGCCGGGCTGGCGACCCAGGCTGGACGACGGACTTCTCGACGTCCGCCTGCTTGATGTCGGGGCACGCGGCGCCACGGTGCGGATCGCTTTCGCGTTGCTCACCGGCCGGCTCGCCCGCAGTCCGCTTTACGTCGAGGCCGCGGTCCCGAAGACAACCATCACGATCCGCGACGGAGCTACCAAGCTCGCCCTCGACGGCGAACTCTTCGACGGTGCCGAGCGCATCGACTACCGGATCCATCCGGCGAGCCTGACCGTGTTCGGCCCGGCCGATCCCGCTTGAGCAATCGGGGTTTGGCAAGCAGGCCGGTCAGTGATCTAGTGGAGGGATGAGCGACAACGACGATTCTCTTTACGGTGACGCCGTCTATGCCGGCGGTGTGGAGGATGCCGACGACCCGGACCCGGCGGAGCAGTTGACCGGAGAGGATCTCGAGGAGCCTTTCGACACCGGGTACTCACCGCCCGAGCGCCGCCCGGCGGCGACCAGGTACGGGACGACCGGCCTGGAGCAGGCCGAAGGCGAATCCCTCGACCAACGTTTGGCCGAGGAGGAACCCGATATCGACCCCGATCAGGACGCCGGCGACGAGGACTACACCGAGCCCGATCCCAGGGCCGGGCGGCTGGTGGCACCGGATGAGGGTGCACACCCCGATTTGGATAAGGAGGAGGTGGCTTACGACGTCGGGCGCGCCGGCAGCGCGGCCAGCGCGGAGGAAGCTGCCGTGCACATAGTGGACGAAGACGAGGCGTTCGACGCGGTGATCGAGTCCGATTCGGTCGATGACTGAAATTGGTGTTCCGGGCGATACCGGGCTCGATGCGTTACCGCTTCTGACATTGCTGCCGTCAGTCCTGAGACGGTCAGCTCACCAATCCGTGCAGCAGATGCTCAAGTTGCCGTGACGGGTCGTCGGTGAGGCCACCGTGGACGGGCCCGGGCTGCACCACGGTGCTCTTCGGCGCGGCCAACCAGCCGAAGCGCTTCCCGAGCGAGACCAGCCCGGACGAGGCCAGCGGTGACTCGCCACAACAGACCGCTTCGATCGCCTGGATCGCG